>DASYUK010000275.1:0-12346 GCA_036001325.1 Thermoanaerobaculia bacterium | reverse complement strand
TGGACGTCAACATGAGATAGAGCGACTCGGGCGTCGTGATCAGAATGTCGGCCGGTTCGCGGAGGAATCGTGCGCGCTCCTGCTGCGGCGTGTCGCCGGTTCGTATCGCGATCTGAGGAGTGATGAATGCCTCGCCGCGTTCCGTGGCGACATTGGCGATGCCGGCCAGCGGCGCGCGAAGGTTCCGTTCGACATCGACGGCCAGCGCTTTCAGCGGCGAGATGTAGACCACGCGACAGCGCTCGCGCTTCGGCGGCAGGGGAGTGAACATCAGCCGATCGAGCGCCCAGAGGAACGCCGTCAAGGTCTTGCCGCTGCCGGTGGGAGCGCAAATAAGCGTCCAATCGCCCGCCGCAATCGAGGGCCAGCCGAGCGTCTGCGCGAGCGTCGCACGACCGAACGACGACGTGAACCACTGCTCGACGGCAGGATGAAACAGCGAGCGACTCGGTGACATGGCTAACAGCTAACCGCTGACAACTAACCGATCATCCATCTCCGTTAGCTGTTTGCTGTTAGCATCTGCAACAATAGTGAACAGTCTCCACGGACAGAAGTGAAGGATGGGAATGCGGCTTAAAGTGCTCGGCGCCTATGGGGCGTCTGATGCGGAACACAATCTGACCGGCTACCTCCTTGACGATTGGTTTGCCGTCGACGCCGGCACGCTCACTTCAAAACTCTCCTTCGCGCAGCAGGCCCGCATTCAGGGCGTGTTTATCACGCATCCGCATGCCGATCACATCCGCGATCTTCCGCATCTGATCCATAACCGCTTCAGCCAGAGCGTCGGCCCGCTGATCGTTTTCGCGGCGCGCGATGTCATGGATCTTCTCTCGAAGAACGTGTTCAACGGAATCGTCTGGCCCGATTTCGCGACGCTGACATCGCCGGTGACGGGAAAACCGCCGGTGCAATATCGCGTGATGACGGCGGGGAAGAAGATCGTGTTCAACGATATCGGCCTGACCGCGGTGCCTGTGGATCATGGCATCCCGGCGGCGGGTGTGATCATCGAGATGAATGGCCAGGCGATCACGTTCACCGGCGACACCGGCCCGACGAATGAGATCTGGAAACGGACGAACAAGACCGCCAACGTCGTCGCCGTCGTGACCGAAGCGTCGTTCCCGAACGATCAGCAATCGCTCGCCGATGAGAGCGCGCATCTCTCGCCGCAGACGTTCGGCGACGAGCTGAAAAAGATCTCGGTCGACGCGCCTGTGTACGCCAGCCATCGCAAGATCCCGTTCGAGCGCGACATCGAATCGCAGATCAAGAATTTGCGTGATCGCAGGGCGAGGGTGCTGCTGGAGAAGAACTACACGCTGTAAGCGGGTCGTCGGTCATAGGTCCTAGGTACCGGGGGCTGCATCGCAAGAACGCCGAGGCCCCCCGATACCCACGACCTACGACCCACGACCTCTATAATCCGGCGCAATGCCGCGCGTCCCCGTCTCGGCAATCGTCACCACCTTCAATGAGATCGACTACATCGAGGACTGCCTTCGCTCGATCGAGTGGGCCGACGAGATCTACCTGATCGATTCCTTCTCCACGGACGGCACGGTCGAGCTGGTGCGTCAGAAGTTTCTTCGTGTTCGGCTCGAGCAGCGCGAGTATCTCGGTGCGGCATCGCAGAAGAACTACGCGATCGATCGAGCGGCACACGATTGGATCTTCTACATCGATGCCGATGAGCGCGTGACTCCACCGCTACGCGATGAGATTCTCCGCACGCTCGAAGGCCCGCTCGATCTTTGGGCCTACTCGGTCGGTCGCCTGAACTTCATGCTTGGCAAGCCGGTGCGCTACAGCGGGCTGCAGCGCGATCGCGTCACGCGCCTTTTCCATCGCGGTCATGCGCGCTATCCGAACAAGCGCGTGCATGCCGATCTGCTCGTCGATGGCGCCACCGGCCGTCTCGAGGACAAGATGGATCACTTCTACATCCGCACGTTCGATCACATGATCGCGAAGATGACGCGCTACGCGAACTGGAGCGCGGCGCAGATGTTCATCGATGGCAAGACCACGAACCTCGCCGGCATCATCGCCCATCCCATCGGCAAGTTCCTTCGCGACTACATCTTCAACCTCGGATTCCTCGACGGCACGCGCGGACTCATCTCCGTGGGCATGCATGTCTATTACACGTTCTGGAAGTACGCGAAGCTGTGGGAGCTGACGGAGTTAAAGAAGCTCGGCAAGCCGGTACTGTTGCCGAAGCTCGATGAGACCGAGGAGCGATGGGAGCTGCCTTGGGAAAAGAACAAACCCTTCTCCCCGCGGGAGAAGGTGCCGCGCAGCGGCGGATGAGGGGCGTGTTTCCGCGCTGGCTAGCCCCTCACCCGGCGCTTCGCACCACCCTCTCCCAGAGGGAGAGGGCTCTGCGACTCACTCCGCCGGTTCGACCACAACGCGCAATCCGTCGACGGCCCGCACGCGAACGCGCGCGCCCTCGCTGATCGGTACTCCCGACATCGCGTTCCACAACTCGCCGTGCACGAATACCTTTCCTTCCGCGCCGACAGGCGTGCGCGCGACGCCGACCTCGCCGACCATCCCTTCCGAACCGGTGGCGATGTGCGCCTTGCGCGCGCGAAGGACGAGCGTCATCAGAAAGACGGCGATGATGGCGAATGGAATGCTGACGCTGAGTGCGGTGATCACATTGACTCGCATTTCGGGAATCGGTCCGTCGACCAGGAGAAGAGCGCCGATGGTCATGCAGATCGCGCCGCCGATGCCGAGGACGCCGTGCGTGGTGAACTTCGCTTCGAGCGCGAAGAGTGCGAGCGCGACGAGGATCAGCACCAGCGCGGAGTAGCGCGTCGGCAGCAGATTCAGGGCGAAGACGGCCAGCAGGATGGAGATGAGTCCGACGACGCCGGGCACGATGGCGCCCGGATGGTTGAACTCCGCCCACAGCGCGAGCATGCCGAGCGACATCAGGATGAAGGCGATGTTCGGATTCATGATGAACGACAGCAGTCGCTGTTTGAGCGTCATGTCGATCGTTCGCACGACGGCGCGCGCAGTGTGCAGCTTCTGCGTCGAGCCATTGAAGCGTTTGACCGTCCGGCCGTCGATGTTGCGCAGAAGCGTTGGAACGTCGGGCGCCACGATATCGATCACTTTCTGGGTCAGGGCTTCGCTATCGCTGAATGACTTTGCCTCGCGCACGCCGGCCTCCGCGGCGGCGACGTTGCGGCCGCGCTGCGCGACGATGCTGCGCATGAAGGCGGCCGCGTCGTTCTGCAGCTTCATCTTCATGACATCGTCGAGCTTCTCACCGAAGAGAACGGGATGGGCAGAGCCGGTGTTGGTGCCGGGCGCCATCGCGGCGACGTCGGCTGATTCGAGAATGAAAAAGCCGGCCGACGCGGCGCGGGAACCGGCAGGCGTCACATACACGATCACCGGGACGGGCGACTTGATGATCTTCTGAACGATCGAGCGCGTCGCTTCATCGAGACCACCGGGCGTGCTCAATTCGATCAGAACGGCATCGGCGCGCTGGGCCGCGGCTTCGTCGAGCGCTCGAGCGATGAACTCGTCCGTCATCGCGTGGATCATGTCGTCGACGCGGATTCGGACGATCGCGGCGGGAGCGCTCGTGGCGATGAGAAGCGACGCAACAGCGAGGAAGCGTTTCATCCCCGCTATTTTCCCTCCGATCAGTCGGTCGGGTCGACGCAGGCCTGTACAGTTTCCAGAAGAACGTCGATCTCGAACGGCTTCCTGACGATCGCGTGAAGAGGCATGCCGGCGACCTTGTCTAACTCGTTGAGAGCGCCTGTGACGACGATGATCTTCCGCAGCAGCGCGGGATTCCGTTGCTCGATCTTACGGATGAGGTCGATGCCACCGTGAGGCATCTTGAGATCGAGGAGGATCGCGTCGTACTCGTCGCGGGAGAGCATGTCGTCCGCTTCGAGCGCATTGAGCGTCGTGTGAACGACATATGACTGACGGGTCAGGATGTGCGAGATCAGAACGACGATCACTTCGTCACTCTCAACGACAAGGATCTTTTTCGGGCGAGCTTCCAACCGCGTTACCTCCGACTGCTGTGCGGTTTACCGGGGACAGACAAAGACTTGGGGGTGTTGTCGATCGCAACGGCTGAGCATAGTTATTTTATTTCAGCCTTCTCCCCGCGGGAGAAGGTGGCCCTGAGCGCAGCGAAGGGCCGGATGAGGGGCGTCGGTCTCGGTGAGAGGCGCTCCCCTCACCCGGCCCCTTCGGCTTCGCTCAGGGGCCACCCTCTCCCGGAGGGAGAGGGCACTACTCGGGCAGCGAGTCGCTCTGCGGCTCGTAGTTGAAAAACTTCGTGATGTCGTGGCGGAAGACGAGCTTGAAGTCGCCGATCGGGCCGTTGCGCTGCTTCGAGATGATGATCTCGGCGATACCCTTCTCTTCGGTCTCCTTGTTGTAGACCTCATCGCGATAGATGAAACAGACGACATCCGCATCCTGCTCGATCGATCCCGACTCGCGGAGGTCGGCGAGCTGCGGCCGGTGATCTCCCGTGCGCTGCTCGGGACGTCGCGACAACTGCGACAGCGACACGAGCGGCAGATTCAGCTCCTTGGCGATCGCCTTCAGGCCGCGCGAGATCTGCGAGATCTCCTGGTTGCGCGACTCGACTTTTCCTTTGACCGACATGAGCTGGAGGTAGTCGACCATGACTAGATCGAGTTGCGCCTCCATCTTCAGCCGTCGTGCTTTGGCTCGCATTTCCATCACATCCATGGCGGCCGAGTCGTCGACGTAGATGCGCGCCTTCGACAGCCGCGCCGATGCTTCCGCCAGATCGCGCCAGTTCCGTTCCGAGAGCATGCCGGCGCGGATCAGATGGTTCGGCACTCCCGATTCCGAAGAGAGGATGCGCAGCCCGATCTGCTCCTTCGACATCTCCAGGGAGAAGACTCCGACCGCATAGAGTCGCTGCATCATGCCGCGCGGCTGGCCCGACTTGTCGGGGATGGCGATCGATTCGGCGATGTTCATCATGAAGCTCGTCTTTCCCATCGAAGGACGGGCGGCGATGATGATCAGGTCCTGTGGCTGGAAGCCGGCCGTGAACTCGTTGAAGCGGTCGTAGCCGGTCGGAATGCCGGTGATCAGCTTTCCGGCGTTGTGGAGCTGCTCGATCGCGGCCATATTCGAGCGGGTGATGCGCTCGAGAACGACGAAGCCTTTGTCGATGCTCCCTTCCGCGATTTCGTAGAGCGACTTCTCCGCGATGTTCATCACATCGGTCGATTCGTTCGGCGCATCGAGTGCAGCGCGCATGACGCTGTTGCCCATGACGATGAGCCGCCGGAGCGTCGCCTTCTCCTTCACGATGCGCGCGTACCGCTCCACATTGGCGACGTCGGGAATACCGTCGACGAGCGATGAGATGTAGGCCGACCCTCCGACATGCTCGAGCTGTCCGCGCCTCGAGAGCTCGTCCTTCAGCGTCAGGAGATCGATTTCGCGGCTGAGCTCCGCGAGGAATCGCATCGTGGCGAAGATCGTCCGGTGAGCATCTTTGAAGAAATCGGTAGTGTCGACCGTACCGAGGACGCGATAGAAAGCGTTGTTGTTGATGAGGATGGAACCGAGGACGGCACGTTCCGCATCGGTGCTCTGCGGCAGCGGCCGATCGAGCGCGACATCAAGTTGTGCAGCCGACATGGAACGAGTGCGCGCGATTCTCTGCGAAACGTTCTCCGAATTGCATCAGCAATCTTTTCCGCAGCTTTTCACAATCAGTAGAGTACGCGACGCCGCAGCCGGCCTCGCGATCTCGCGAATTCCGCAAGAGCGGTGATCCGTTCGCTCTACACGCTGTGGAATCCGCAACCGCATCGCCGCTGTTTGGGAGCGCGTTTTTCGGGAGGACCGATGAAGCGAATCATGATTGCCGCTATCCCGCTGTTCGTGGCCGTGGCCACGCTCGCCCAGACGCCTGCCGACGATCAGCAGAAGATCGTCGCCGTGATCAACGGCGAAACGATCACGAAGGCGAAGCTCGACCTGCTCTACAACAGCATGCCCGCGCAAATGCGATCGCAGTATGAGAAGTCGGGCGGCAAGATTGCCTTTCTCGATAACTACGTGGCCAAGCGGCTCATGCTCCAGGAGGCCATCAAGAGTGGCTTCGACAAACGGCCCGACGTGCAGGCCACACTCGACGCCGCGCGCGAGTCGGCGCTGTTCGACAAGTACATCAAGGAGACCGTCGTCCCCACGATCGTCACCGACCAGGAGGTCCGCAAGTACTACGACGAGCACAAGAGTGAATTCGTCGTGCCGGAGTCGGCGAAGGTGCGGCACATCGTCATCACCTGGAACAATAAGCCGCAGCCGGAAGCGCTCGAGCAGATCAAACGCGTCGCGACCGAGATCCGCGGCGGCGCTCCCTCGCCGCGCGACACGACGTCCGACAGCGCCCAGGTGCTGCTGTCGCGGTTCAGCGAAGCCGCACGCAAATACTCCGAAGATGGCGTCGCTCAATCCGGCGGCGACCTCGGATGGGTGACGAAGGGATCGCTCGACAAGAACTTCGAAGAGGCGGCCTTCGCGATGAAGCCGATGATGATGAGCGGTATCGTCGAGAGCCAGTTCGGCTATCACCTGATCTTCGTCGAAGGGAAGAAGCCGGAAGGGATCCAGTCGTTCGACGAGGTCAAGCCCGACATCCGCGAATTCCTGATGGCGCAGCATGGCGCGGACATCATGGGGTCGGTCAAACGGCTGACGAACGAGCTGCGCGCGAACAGCAAAGTCGCGTTCTATCCCGAGAACGTCAAGTGAGCGGTCGCGGCGCGATGTCAGTGCGGCGCGTCTGCGGTCCGCCGCCGAACGCGAAATAGCGTCGTATGAACAGGAGGTAGGCGAAGTAGGCCAGCCACGACGCGACGACGACGGCGATCAAGAGCGGCGCGCGCGATGTGCTCTCGCGCATGAACGACGCGCCGGCGATCACGCAGCCGATGACCTGCAGCATCACGACCACCCACCACGCCGATTCTTTCAATCGATAGAGCTGCACGGCCAGCCACGCGCAGAGAATCGCGAGGCCGAGGAGCGTGAGGGCGGCCGGCGCGCCGGTGATCTTCTGGCCGGCGAAACTGAGCGACGGATTCGCGAGATTCGCCATCAGCGCCAGCGATGCGAAGGCGAGGACGATGACGACGGCGAGGACCGGGAGCGGAACGCGATCGGTCCATCGCGGCGCGTCGAACGCTTCACATGTCGCGCGTACGGCCGGCCGGCTGTAGAAGAGCAGCAGGACGAGCGGAAGAAGGATCGCGAAAACGATCGCTCCGCCGATGAGCGTTGCGTTGCTGCCGACGATCACAAGCAGAAGCGTGGTCACGATTCCGGCGGCGAGCCAGATTGCGCTCACGACGACGCTCAGCGCACGAGCCCAACGCCGTTTGCGAATCGAGCCGACCCCGACGCCCACGAAGTAAACGGTGGCGAGGCCATACACCACGAGACCGGAAGCCATGGCCGCGCCGCTTTTGGCACCTTGCCGCGCGGCGAGCTCCGATCCGGAAGCGATGAACAGCACCAGCGCGGAGCACGCCAATCCGATGAGGATCTGCAGGATGCCGAAGAGAATCAATCCAACGCTGCGATCAGGCATGCTCGCCCGAACGTCCAAGTTTGATGCCTACGCCGTCATCGGTCATATAATCGCCGCGTTCCCCGGAGAGAGAGATGCGCAGGGCGATCCGACTTGGCGGAGTGGTCCTCTTTGCGCTGCTGGCATCGCCGCGAGCGAACGCCGGCGATCCACAGGTGTCTCTCGTTCCGTGGAAGGTGCTCGAGCCGGGCGCCGCGCCGCTGAAGACCTCATTCGTTCTCTACTGGATTCCCGCGTCGCCGGCCGAGATGCGTCACTCGGAGCTCATCACGTCACGCCGCTTGACACTCTATGCGGGCCGCTGCATCGGCATGCAGGTCGTGCGCGCGGACGACTCGGTGATGCTGGTGAAACTTCGCGCGGCGGAGCCGCTTCCCTTCGCGGTTCTCTGCGAAGGCGACCAGGAGGTCGCTCGTGTGGTCGCGGAATCGGGCGTATTGACGGCGAATGCGGTCGAAACGATGGTGCGCGACGCCGTCGACACGCGCGAGGCGGCGCTCAACTCCGTGCTCGATCAGGCGAGCGCGAAGACCGTATCGGGCGACAAAGCGGGAGCGATCGAGCTGTACCGTCGCGTGGCCGCGCAGGGATGCGTCTTTCCACGACTCGCGAAAACGGCGCAGCGCGCGCTGCGCCGCCTCGGCGTGAAGCAGTGACTAGATGGTCAGGCCGTTTCCGGGAGTTGCGCGAGCATGCGCACGGCATGCTTCCAGTGCAGTCGCGACTCTCGCACGGACTGATGCGCCTGGCGTCGCGTTTCGCGCCACCGTTTTGATACGCCCGCGGCGCGCTCTTCCATGTGCTGGCGCCAGAGCGCGACAGCAATCTCGAGATGATCGATCGACGCCTTGACGCGCGCGCGAATCTCTTTCGCGATCGACTCGTGCGCCACCTCGATCCTCGGCTCGACCAGACGCAGCGCCGCACGAAGCCTCGCCTGCTCGATCTGCGGAGGTGACGCCGCCCGCAGCTCGCTCGCCAATCCTAACGAGCGCAGCGCCCGGATGAACCACTTCGCCGGATCCCAGTCGTACCAGCGGATGCCGTTGCGGAAATCGGAAGGGAAGCGGTGATGAAAGCTGTGGTAGCCCTCACCGAGAGTGAGCAGGGCGACGAACCAGTTGTCCTTCGCCGATGCTTCGGCGTTGTACGTCGGCTCGCCGAATGTGTGGGCGAGCGAATTCACAAAGAACGTCGTGTGATGAACGATGACGATGCGCAGGAAGCCGCCCCACAGAAGGCCCGCGATGGGATCTCCGAACATCGCGCCGATCGCGGTCGGAATTCCAAACCCGCCGAGGATCAGGATGGCGTTCTTCCAGCGGTGCTGCCACATCACGACCGGGTTCGCCAGCAGATCGGGCGAGTTGTCGAATGAATCCGCCTTCTCTTCCCACTTGTAAAAGACCCAGACGATGTGCGCCCACCAGAAGCCGCGGCGGATGTTGTACGGATCCCAATCCTTATCCTGATATTTGTGGTGGACGCGGTGACTGGCCGACCACCATAGGATCGAATTCTCCGCCGCCATCGCGCCGAAAAACGCGAAGATGGCCTGCACGATTGGAGAACACTCGTAAGTTTTGTGGGCGAAGAAGCGGTGATAGCCCGCGCAGATCGACATCCCCACGGCGAGATACATGCCGAACGCCAGGAGCGGCATCCACAGATGAAATCCGCTTTGCCACGTGTAGAGAGCGGTTCCGGCGGTACCGATCACCGGTGTGAGGGTGAGGAAAGCAATATTCACCCAGTCTTTTTTTGCTGCTTCGTTCAATTCGCCTCCAAAAATGTTTCGAGATCAGCGGAGCATAGGCAGGTCGACGCCGCGCTCTTTTGCCACTCGCACAGCGTCTTCATACCCCGCATCGGCGTGACGCATGACGCCAGTGCCTGGATCCGTCGTCAGAACGCGCTGCAGTCGTTCCGCCGCGGATGGTGTGCCGTCGGCCACGATGACCATGCCGGCATGAATGGAGTAACCGATTCCGACTCCGCCGCCGTGATGCACCGACACCCACGTCGCGCCGGCAGCGGTATTGAGCAATGCGTTGAGGATCGGCCAGTCGGCAATCGCGTCTGAGCCATCCTTCATCCCTTCGGTCTCACGATTTGGAGACGCCACCGATCCGGCGTCGAGATGATCGCGGCCGATGACGATGGGCGCCGAAACCTTTTCTCCGCGACGAGGCGGTTGAAGAGCTGACCCGCTTTGTCTCGCTCGCCGTAGCCGAGCCAGCAGATACGAGCAGGCAGCCCCTGAAACTCGACTCGCTTTTGGGCCATGCGGATCCATCTGTGTAACGCGGCGTCATGCGGAAATAAGTTCAGGATCTCTTCATCGGTCACATAAAGGTCATTGGGATCGCCCGAAAGCGCTGCCCAGCGGAAGGGACCTTTCCCTTCGCAGAAGAGTGGACGGATGAAGAGCGGAACGAAGCCGCCGACGTCGAAAGCGTTCGAAACACCGGCTTTAAGCGCCTGGCCACGAAGGTTGTTGCCGTAGTCGAACGTGATGGCGCCGCGGCGCTGCAGCTCGATCATCGCGCGCATATGGCGCGCCATCGTGTCGTACGAGCGCGCGACGTACTTCTGCGGATCGGATTTGCGCAGGGCGATCGCTTCTTCGTACGACATCCCGGCAGGCACGTACCCGTTCAGCTCATCGTGCGCAGAGGTCTGATCGGTGAGTATGTCCGGGACGATGCCGTGTGCGAGCAGCGCCTCGAGCAGATCGACAGCGTTGGCGACGACGCCGATCGACACCGCCTCGCCCGAGTCGCGAGCGCCGAGAGCGCGCTTGATCGCCGCGTCGAGTGACGGCGCTTCCTCATCGAGATATCGCTTGTCGATACGGCGCTTGATTCGCGAGCGATCGACTTCCGCGATTAGCGCCGTTCCTTCATTCATCGTCGCCGCGAGCGGCTGCGCCCCACCCATGCCGCCCAACCCTGCGGTGACGACGAGCTTCCCGCCCAGCGTGTTGTTGAAACGCTGTCGCGCCACCGCCGCGAAGCATTCGTAGGTTCCCTGAAGGATTCCCTGCGTGCCGATGTAGATCCATGAGCCGGCCGTCATCTGACCGTACATCGTGAGTCCGAGCGCATCGAGGCGACGAAACTCGTCCCACGTTCCCCAGTGCGGAACGAGATTCGCGTTGGCGATCATCACGCGCGGCGCGTTCTCATGCGTGCGAAACACGCCGACCGGCTTGCCCGACTGTACCAGCAGTGTCTCATCATTCTTCAGCCGTTTGAGCGTCGCGACGATCGCGTCGTAGCACTCCCAGTTTCGCGCCGCCTTGCCGGTCCCGCCGTAGACGATGAGTTGCTCGGGGCGCTCGGCAACCTCCGGATCGAGGTTGTTCATGAGCATCCGCAACGCCGCCTCCTGCTGCCATCCCAGACAGGAGATGTTTGTGCCGCGCGGCGCGCGCACGGTTCTGGGCTCGTGAAGCGTGGCCGTCATTCGCGCCGATGATAACCTCGCCGCTTCGTGGCCACGAAAAAACAGGAGCGTGCTCTCGAGATCGTCTCTCGTCTCAAACGCATGTACCCGAAGGCAAAGACCTCGCTCGACTTCACCACTCCGTTCGAGCTGTTGATCGCCACGATCCTCTCCGCGCAGAGCACTGATGTGCGCGTGAACATCGTCACGAAGTCACTCTTTCGCAAGTATCCCGGCCCCGAAGCGTTCGCGAAGGCGAGTCAGACGGAGATGGAGAAGGACGTGCGCCAGACCGGATTCTTTCGCAACAAGGCGAAGGCGGTGATCGCCGCGTCGAAAGCGATCATGGAGCGGCACGGCGGCGAAGTGCCGCGCACGATGGAGGAGCTGACTGCGCTGCCGGGCGTCGGACGGAAGACCGCGAACGTGGTCCTGGCGAACGCATTCAAGACGCCGGTCGGCATCGTCGTCGACACGCATGTCACGCGCGTCGCCGGCCGGCTCGGGCTCACCTCGAATTCGCAGGCGGAGAAGATCGAGCAGGACTTGATGAAGCTCATTCCCCAAAAGGAGTGGACGAGCTTCTCGCATCGATTGATCTACCACGGACGGCAGATCTGCGTCGCGCGCAAGCCTCGATGCAGTGAATGCTTGCTGAATGAGCTCTGTCCGAGTGCGGAAGAACCGCTCGTGTAGAAGTGGAGGACAGGCGCCCTCGCCTGTCCGGACAGGCGAGGCGCCTGTCCTCCACTAAGGCCGATCGACCGTCCCCATCTTCGTCCACGGGCCGCAGCGTGCAACGCGCCACGCGGCGCGAAGCGAGCCGATGAAGAACCCGTACTTTCGAACAGCCTCACGTCCATACGTCGAGCAGGTCGGCGTAAAGCGGCATTGCACATATCCGCGCAGATGGGGCGAAACGTGGGCTCGATAACCGTCGATTGCGGCGAGTGCGGCGCGCGCACTGAACGAATCGCGCGGTGTTGCGGCGATATCGTGCGCGGTCACGACGAACAATGCCACGATCAGCACTGCGATGATCCACAGCCTCACGTTCGCTCCGCCACCTTCGCCTCATTCCACAGCGCATCCATCTCTTCGAGCGTGAGCTGATCGAGATTGCGCCCGCTCGCGCGCGCCGCCGATTCCATCGCCTCGAAACGTCGGATGAATTTTCGATTCGTCGATTGCAACGCCTCTTCGGGATTCACGCCCGCTTTTCGCGCCGCATTCGCGACAGTGAAGAGCACG
>DASYUK010000274.1:0-1579 GCA_036001325.1 Thermoanaerobaculia bacterium | reverse complement strand
CGCTCGATGATCTTCGGCGCGACGGCATCGGGCGACGGAAGGTGCGACAGATCGACGCCCGGTTCGGCGAGCGCGTGCATCTCTGTGTTCATGTCGCCGGGATCGATCACCACGACGCGTGCATCAGGCAATTCCTTGGCGAGAATGCGCGAGGCATGCTCGAGCGCCGCCTTGCTGCTTCCGTATCCTCCCCAATGCGGATAGGCGTTGACGGCCGCATCCGAGGTGATGTTCACGATCGTTGCCGGCCGGAGCAGTTGGATCAGATGAATCGGCGCGACGACGTTCACGCGGAAGATGCGTTCGAGCGATTCCCATGAATGCTCCGTGAGCAGCGGCATCGGGCTCGGGCCGAGCTCCGAGGCGTTGTTGATGAGAATGTCGACGCGGCCGAAGCGCTCGATTGCTTTCTGCGCGATCACTTCGGCGATTTCGGAGACGTCGCCTGGAACGGCGAGAACCTGCGTCGCGCGAGCGAGCTCCTCTTCGGCGTGGCGAAGCGCCTCCTCGCCCCGCGCGTTGATGACGAGTGGGTGACCGCGTCGCGCGAACTCTCTCGCCAGAGCGAGGCCGAGCCCTTTCGACGCACCGGTAATGAGCACAACATCATTTCTGTTCATGCTCACATGATCGGTTCGCGGGCGAGATCGCGCGCCGTACGGTGGATACGGAGAGGACCTGTACTTATGGGCAGTGCCCTCTCCCCGCGGGAGAGGGTGGCGCGAAGCGCCGGGTGAGGGGCGCGCATTCGCGATAAGCACGCACCTCATCCGCCGCTTCGCGGCACCTTCTCCCGATGGGAGAAGGAACTAGATCAAGTGCTTCTCCGCCGCGATCGCCACCGCCTGCGCTCGATTCTCCGCCCCGAGCTTGTTGAAGATCGACGTGACATGAAACTTCGCGGTCCGTTCCGTGATGCGCAACTTCTTCGCAATCTCCTTGTTCGAATTCCCTGCCGAGACCAGCCGCAGCACTTCGCGTTCGCGTTCGCTCAGCCGTTGTCGAGGCCGGATCACGCGCGTCGTCACGCGCGGATCGAGATAGGCGTCTCCGCGCGCGACGACTTCGATCGCGCGCTCGATGTCATCGAGCGGTGCGCCTTTCAGCAGGTAACCCTTTGCGCCGGCTTCGAGCGCTCGATCGATGTCCTCGTCGGTTCCATACGCAGTCAGTACGAGCACGGGCGCGCTGAATTTCGCGATCGCATCGAGCCCGCCGAGACCGGGAAGCTCGAGGTCGAGAATGATCACGTCAGCATTGACGCGCGCTCCGAGTGCTTCTTCCGCCGAGCCGAACACACCGGCCACTTCGACGCCATTCTTGCGATCGAGCGCGGCCACGAGCCCTTCGCGTACGACCGGATGATCGTCGACGATCACGATCTTCGTCATACGGGTACCTTCGCCACGACGCTCGTCCCTTTCCTGCTCGACTTGATGCGCAGACTGCCGCCGGCGACACGAGCGCGCTCCCGCATACCAATGATCCCGTGTCGATCGGCCGGCACGTGGCGCGGGTCGAAGCCCTGCCATCGTCCGCGATCGTGAGTGTTGCGCTCTTCTTCGTACACGACAGCGTC
>DASYUK010000273.1:0-38274 GCA_036001325.1 Thermoanaerobaculia bacterium | reverse complement strand
ATCGCTCTCATCGATGATAGCCAAGACACCATTGTTGGAGTGAAGGTCGATCGCCGCGAATGTCTGCATCGCAAGCTCCTCTCGTCGCCGATGCTGCGCCCTCGTCGGCGATCAGTTCAAGCCTGCTAGATGCGTATCAGGTCTGTCCTTCGTCCTTTTTTCTTCAGATCGTAGAAAAAAAGGACCAAAGCAAAGACCTGTCACCGTCCACGACCTGTTTTTTCTTCAGCCCGTAGAAAAAAGGACGAAAGACAGACCTGACCCCCATCGGCACTGCGCATGCAACGAGAGCGCGCCGATGGCATTGACCTTTGAGTTGATCGAGCCGGCGACGGGCGAGCGGCTGACGACTGTTCCGCAGGCGACGCCGGAAGACGTCGATCGCGCCGTCCGCGCCGCCGATCGCGCGTTCAACAAGGGCGAGTGGCGAACGATGCATCCGCGCGAGCGCGCACGCACCTTGTTTCGTCTGGCCACGCTCATCCGCGATGTGGCCGAGGAGTTGGCGAATACGGAGTCGAGGAATGTGGGGAAGCCGATTCGCGAGTCGCGCGACGAAGTCGGTCTCGCTGCCGACTGCTTCGAGTATTACGCCGGCACGACCAATAAAGTTGGTGGACAGACGATCCCCGGAAATCCCGCCGGCGTGCTGATGACGTTTCGCGAACCGGTCGGCGTCTGCGGGATCATCGTGCCGTGGAACTTTCCGATCGCGATCACCTCGTGGAAAGTCGCACCGGCACTGGCGATGGGCAACAGTGTCGTGCTCAAGCCCGCCGAGCAAACGCCGCTGACTGCATTGCGCCTCGCCGAGCTGGCGAAAGAGGCCGGCGTCCCTGACGGCGTCTTTCAGGTTGTCACGGGAAAGGGTTCGGTCGCCGGCGACGCTCTCGTGCGCCATCCTCTGGTGCGCAAGCTCGCATTCACCGGCTCGACGGAAGTCGGCGCAAACGTCATGCGCATCGCCGCTGACGACATCAAGCGGGTCAGTCTCGAGCTGGGCGGAAAATCGGCGAACATCGTTTTTGAGGATTGCGACTTCGATCGCGCCGTGAAGTCGGCGGCGTCGAGCGCGCTCGGTAACGCCGGGCAGGATTGCTGCGCGCGCAGTCGCTTGCTCGTGCAGAAGACGATCTACGAGCGATTTCAAAAGGCGATCGTCGATGCGTTCAACCACATCAAAGTCGGCGATCCATTGAAAGACGAGACAGAGATGGGCCCGCTCATCACATCAGCGCATCGCGACCGCGTCATGAGCTACGTGGAAAGCGGCAAGAGCGAGGGTGCCACACTCGCATGTGGAGGACAAGCGCCCCGCCTTTCCGGTTCTTATCTCGAGCCCACGGTTTTTCTCGACGCAACACCGAACATGAAGATCGTGCGCGAGGAGATCTTCGGCCCTGTCGTCACCGTGATGCCGTTCAAAGACGAAGAGGAAGCCGTGACGATGGCCAACGACAGCATGTACGGTCTCTCCGGATCGATCTGGACGCGCGACATCTCGCGCGCGATGCGCGTCGCCCGCGCTGTGCAGACCGGCAATCTCTCGATCAACAGCGGGAGCAGCGTGCACCTCGAGGCGCCTTTCGGCGGCGTGAAGCACAGCGGGCTGGGACGGGAACTGGGATTACAAGTCCTTGACCATTACACCGAATGGAAGACGGTGTACATCGACGTGAGTGCGTGACATGCAGGGCCGAATCGATCTCGAAACTCTCAAGCGAATGGTCGCCGACGGCGACATCGAGACGGTCATCGCCGTCTTCCCCGACATGTACGGGCGCCTCGTCGGAAAGCGATTCACCGCGCGTTACTTCGTCGAAGACATCGCCGATCACGGCATGCATGCATGCGATTACCTCCTAGCGTGCGACATCGACATGGATCCGGTTCCCGGCTATGCCTTCACGAGCTGGGCGAAGGGTTACGGCGACTTTCATCCCGTTCCCGATTTCGAGACGCTGCGGATCGCGTCGTGGCTCGATAAGACTGCGCTCGTCATCTGCGACGTCAAATACGTCGATCGCGACGAGCTCGTGCCGCTCGCGCCGCGCAGCATCCTGCGACAGCAGGTCGAGCGCGCCGCAGCGGCGGGATACACGGCGATGGGAGCTTCAGAGCTCGAGCTGTACGTCTTCAAAGACTCGTACGAGACCGCGGCCGAGAAAGGCTTCATCCGCATCGAGCCGATCGGCCGCGTCATCGAGGACTACCACATCCTTCAGGGCACGAAAGAAGAGTTCCTCATCGGCGCGATCCGCTCGCATCTCGAGCGTTCCGGTATTCCTGTCGAATCGTCAAAGGGTGAGTGGGGGCCGGGGCAGCAGGAGATCGGGCTGCGCTACGCCGATCTCGTCGAGATGGCTGATCGCCACGCGATCTACAAACACGCGGCGAAGGAGATCGCGTGGGCTTCGGGCCACGCCATCACGTTCATGGCCAAGTGGGATGAGCGCTACGCCGGCTCGAGCTGCCACATTCACATGAGCCTCTGGAACGCGGACGGAAAGAAAGCGCTGTTCGACGGAAAGGAGAAACTCGGCCCCATCAAATCATCACCGATCTTCCGCTGGTTCCTCGGCGGATGGATGACACACATCCGCGAGGTCTTCGCGTTCTACGCTCCCTATCCTGCATCGTACAAGCGCTACGTCGCGGGATCGTTCGCGCCGACCTCAGTCGCCTGGAGCTACGACAATCGCACCGCCGGTTTTCGTATCATCGGACATGGATCGTCGCTGCGCATCGAATGCCGCGCCGCGGGGGCGGACGCGAATCCATATCTCGCGTTCGCGGTCACGCTCGCCGCCGGTCTTGACGGGATCAAGAAGAAGATCGAGCCGCCAAAAGCGTTTGAAGGTGATGTGTACGCCGCGCAGGATCTGCCTCAGGTGCCGCACTCGCTTAACGAATCGATCGACGCGCTCCAGCGCAGCAAGTGGGCGCGCGAGGTCCTCGGCAAAGACGTTGTCGAGCATTACCTCCACTTCTTCCGCACCGAGCAGCGGAAGTTCGACTCGGTCGTGACGGATTGGGAGCGGAAACGATACTTCGAGCAGGCATGATGCGCTTAGCGAACAAAGTGGCACTGATCACAGGCGGTGGTTCCGGTATCGGCAAGGCGTCTTGCCTGCTCTTCGCACGCGAGGGGGCGAAGGTCGTCGTCGTCGATGTGAAGAAGGAGAGTGCTGAGGCCACGGCGAACGAAATCGGTGGTCAGGCGAAAGCCTTCGCCGCCGATGTGTCAAAGGCCAAGGACGCCGAAGCGATGGTGAAGTTCGCGGAAGAGAGTTTCGGCAAGCTCAACATCGTCTTCAACAACGCCGGCGTCTTTCACCCGAAGGACGAATCGGTCACGACGACGCCTGAGGACATCTGGGACATGGTCATCGACATCAATCTGAAAGGTGTCTTCTTCGGATGCAAGTATGCGATCCCCGCGCTGCTCAGGGCGGGCGGCGGTTCGATCATCAACACCGCATCATTCGTGGCGGTGATGGGGGCGGCGGTGCCTCAGATCGCCTACACCGCGAGCAAAGGCGGCGTGCTGGCGATGACGCGCGAGATCGCCATCGAGTTCGCGCGCAAGAACATTCGCGCCAACTCACTCTGTCCCGGTCCTGTGGAAACGCCGCTTCTCGCGGAGCTGCTCGCCGATCCGGCGCGCCGCCAGCGCCGCCTCGTGCACATTCCGCCGGGCCGATTTGCACGGGCCGAGGAGATGGCGAATGCGGCGCTGTTTCTGGCGAGCGATGAGTCGTCGTACGTGAACGGGACCACGTTCCTCGTCGATGGTGGCATTACCGGCGCGTACATCACGCCGGAGTGATGATGCAGCGGTAAAATCCCTCCGTGCGTGACCGCGATCCCATCCGCCTGATCATCCGCGCGCTTCGCGCGCCGCTCGATCTCGACGCAGGCGTGTTTCGATATCGCGTGTATGCGGATGGCCACATCATCGTGATCCACGCCCATCGTCGTGTGTCAGTGCCCTCGTCCGCTTGCGGGAGGGGGTGGCGCGCAGCGCCGGGTGAGGGCCCCGCTATCGTGGGGAGGAGGTGGAGCGGATCTCGATGCTCCCGTTCGTCGTGTGCAGCGACAGGCGGGTCCCGCCGCCGTTCAACGTCCCGCGCAGTTCGCGACGGCTGAAGCTACGCGTCGTGACGGGGAGATCCGTTCGAATCGATCCGTTCGTCGTACCGGCGTCGAGATCAGCACCGAACGTCGGCGGCAGTGTGAGGGCGATGCTCCCATTTGTGGTCTCGAACTCCATCGACTTCGACGAGGAAACCTGAAGAAGCTCGGCGCGAATCGAGCCGTTCGTCGTCCCCGCGTTCATCGTTCCCGAGCAACGCATCGCCTCGATGCGCCCGTTGGTCGTCGATAGGTCGCTGCGACCGTTGATGTCGGAGACGGAGATCGATCCATTCGTGTTTTCGACTTTCAAATCCGTCGAACGCGGAACCGTCACGTCGTACTCGACGGAAGTGTTGTCGCCGTTCCCGAAAAGAAAATCGAGGAAGCCGGACTCGTTCCGTCGCGGCGAACGCGTGACGATGCTGACGCCGTCGGCGGTTCGCACATCGATCGCCAGCTTGTCGAGAGCCTCGCGCGTCTCCGCCTTCTTCACGGCGTGGATACGCACGCGTGGCTGATCCCACGAGCTGACGGTAATCCTTCCGTTCACGTTCTCGATCGATACCGGAGCGCCGGCGCGCACATCGACCGTGCGGTCGAACGATTCCTGAAGTCTCTCCGCCGAAGCGGTCCCGACGAAAACGATCATGGCGATGAGTGACAGAATGGCCCTGCGCATTGACGACCTCCACGACGTCACTACGAAGCGGGCTGGCCAGGGTTGCGCTGATCGCGGTTCTGGCCCTGATTGTCACAATCACGGCCATGAGGCTGAACGGCCCCCCGCCCGGCCCGCCCGCCTCACGGGCGTTTGCGATTCTTACAGAGCTCCTTCGTGAAGAGGTCCCGCATCCGGTGGAGTCGCCCGCGAACAGAGTGGTACGCGACCGCGTCATCGAGCACTTCCGCCTCCTCGGCTATTCGCCTGTGATCCAGCGCGCCTATTCGTGTGGGAAGCGGCATCGCTGCGCCACGGTCGAGAACATCGTCGTTCTGCCTTCCGCGACCGGCGACATCGTCCTCGGCGTCGCACATTACGACTCCGTGGCCGCCGGTCCGGGAGCGTCTGACGATGGCACCGGCGTGGCTACGATCCTCGAATGCGCGCGCGTGCTGCGCAACGAACGGTTCACAAACCCGATCGGCTTCCTCATCACCGACGGCGAAGAGGTCGCGCTCCTTGGCGCCGAGGCATTCGTGCGCGATCCGGTGTCGGCGCGTGTCCGTGCGATCGTGAATGTCGAGAGCCGCGGCACTTCCGGCCCGAGCTTCCTTTTCGAGACGAGCAAGGACAATCGTGATCTGGTTCCGTTGTTCAACAAGCTCTCACGGCCGATCACGACGTCGCTCTTCTACACGGTGTACACGCTGCTGCCGAATGACACCGACGTGACCGTGTTCAAGCGTGCGGGAAAGATCTGCGTGAATTTCGCGGCGATCGGCGGCGTGGAGAACTATCACAAGCGGTCCGACGATCTTGCCCACGTCGACAAGCGCACATTGCAACATCACGTCGACAATGCGCTGTCGATGTTGCGCGCGCTCGCGTCGGCAGACTTGCACCGCATGCGCCGCGGCAACGACGTCTACTTCGACGTCCTCGGTTTTTTCGTCGTGTGGTGGCCGGAGCAGTGGACGATCTGGATCGCGCTCGCGAGTCTCGTTGTGCTCATCGTTTCGATGCGCGGCGTATCACCTCGCGAGATCGCGATCAGCGCACTCTTGTTCATCGCCGCAATCGCCGGCGCCGCGCTGATCGGCATCATCGCCATGAAGCTGATGCCACGTCGCCTCGCGCATCCTGTGCCGGCGATCGCGGCGATGTGGATCGTGGGAATCGGATGCACTCTGCTGTTGTCACGCAAAAGATCGTGGCAAG
Source organism: Thermoanaerobaculia bacterium (assembly GCA_036001325.1). Lineage (GTDB taxonomy): Bacteria > Acidobacteriota > Thermoanaerobaculia > Gp7-AA8 > Gp7-AA8 > DASVHS01. The sequence continues at coordinate 32,258 of DASYUK010000273.1, read as the reverse complement.
GAAGAGCACTCGTGTGGCACATCATTGCGATCGTGCTCGCGGTCACGCTGCCCGGTCTCAGTTTCCTGTTTCTGGTACCGGCGATCGCGATGCTTCCGGCGCGGCCGATGATTGCCGCGCCAGTCGCATCGATTCTCTTTTTTCCGCTCGCCTTGCTGCTCTACACAGCGTTGGCAGCACTGGCGTTACCGGTCGTGGCGGTGCTGATGTCGATCTTCGCGTCGACGCTGATGAAATAACTGACGGACGGGTCGGGCCCCGCACTCCGAAAGCGGTCACGGCTTCCTGTCGGCTCGGACTGGTAATCCAATCCTGGCCATCAGTTCCTGAAAGCGCGGCTCGGCGCGCAGACTTTCGAAGGCGGACATTTCTCTCAACTCGACGAGCTCAAACGCGCGCTGCCGATATGCCGCATCGAGAGACGTCAGCGCCGCCTTTTTGTCTCCAAGACCCGTGTGCACCAGTGCCAGTCCGACCGGCGATACGTAAGTCTCGTTTCGCGTCAATTCATTGAGGATGCGGCGCGCGTCACTCGGTCGGCCGCCACGTCCATAGGCGTGGCCGAGGTAAGCAAGGTACCGCGGGTTGCGCTTGGAAAGATTCACAGCCGTCTCCAACTCCACGACGCCCTGCTGCATCTGGCCGGCTAGTAGATACGTCCGGCCGAGCTGAAAATGCGCACGCGGAACATTCGGATCCGCCGACAGAGCTCTGCGGTAAGCGGCAATCGCCTCGTCGTACCGACCGGCGGCGCGAAGAGCGCGTCCGTCGTCCTGCAGCGCCTGCAGCGACAACGGATCGAGAGCGATCGCCTGCTGCGCTTGGACAAGGGCTGCTTCGGAGTTGCCCTGCATCGTCAGGAACACAGAGAAGGCGCGATGCGCGTCCGCGTCGCCTGGAGCGAGTTGCAAAGCACGTCGAAACTCGGCCTCCGCGGCAGACCAGTTCCAGTGCGATCGATAAAGCACGTTGCCGAGGGTGATGTGCGCGTCGGGAAGCGCCGCATCCAGCTCGAGTGCTTTCCGCACTGCAATTTCGCTTCTGCCCATGCATTCCTGGGGCGAAAGCAGTCCGATGAATGCTCCGTTGGAGTAGTAACGCGCCATCGCTGACCACGCCGCAGCAAAATCCGGTTGCCGGGCCACGGCATCCTGCGCATAAGCAATCGCTTCTCTGAACCCTTCGACGCTCTGCTTGCCGGCGGCGGCACGGCTGCGCAGAAGTGAGTCATACGCTCGCGGATTGATCTGCGGTGTTGGGCGGAGCTCTCGCCCGCCGTCGGTCCTCAACTCGGAGTGCACCGCTGCGGCGACAGCCTGTGCGAGTTCGCGCTGCAGCATCAGAATGTCACGCATCTCGCGTTCGTAACTTCCTGTCCACAAGCGGCGGTCGGCTCGAGCGTGAATCAACTGAGCAGTGATTCGTACCCGCGGACCCGCGCGCAGAACCGTTTCCGGCCGCACCGATCACATGACGTGGACGATGATGACCGGCACCTTTGGCGACGTCCGCGACACGTATATCGAAACCTTATGCAATGCAGGGAGAGGATATGTCTTCAACGGCGTCTGCACTCCGTTCGAGATGCGCGTCGACGTCATCAAGGTGAAAGGCGCAGCCTCCGTCAATTTCCCGATCCTGCGCACGATTCACGGGCCGGTCATCCAGGGCACCGATCTGTCTCGACCGGGTGTCTGCACTGCCCCATGTTTCAGTCAGAAACGCGTGTCGTGGAAGCGCGAGATCGAGTCGGAGAAAGCGTTTCTCGCGATCAACCGCGCCAGGAATCTTCAAGAGTTCGAGGCCGCGGTCCGCAGGTTGGAGATCTCCCACAACATTCTCTACGCGGACAAAGCCGGCAACATCGCGTACTGGTTGTCCGGAAAGATCGCGGTGCGGCCGGCGGAGTTCGATGCGCGGCTTCCTTTCCCCGGAACGGGAGAAGCGGAGTGGACGGGAGAGTTCCGGCCGGTTCCTTTTTCCATCAATCCCACTCGCGGCTGGCTCACCAACTGGAACAGCAAACCGGAAGCGGGTTACCCGAATCCGGACCAGAGAAGCTTTGGAAAACAGTATCGATCGCTGGAGATCGACCAGCGACTCGAGCACGGCCTCATCTCGCTCCAGGACATGAAACAGATTGCCGAGGACATAGCCAGAACGGAGCAGGGCGGCGACGGTCGCGATTCGAGGTATCTGAAACCCTATCTTCTCCGCGCTCTCGACGAGGTCCCTCCAACGAATCCGTTGGCAACGCAGGCTCGATCGGTCCTGGAGAACTGGGATGGAAGCCTCTTCGCGGATGCGAAATCGAGCACGACGCTCGAACCGGGACAGGTGATCTTCGACCGGTGGCTCAACCTCATGCTCAGCAAAACGTTCGGTGATGAGTTGGGGATCGAGCTGAGTCAGGCCACGTCGAACATGCTCATTCACGTCCTCGATGACGCACTTGGTGGCGGATCCGGCGCGCCTCCGAGCAGTGACTACTTCAATGGATCCGCTCCAAATCAGGTGATATCCGCCGCGTTTGATGAAGCCCTCGCCGCTCTGGGTACAAATCCACAGAATTGGTCAACGCAGCCACGCGGCGTCGTGAGGTTTCGGCACACGCTCTATCCCGCGATTCCGGAAGTCGCGACGATGCTCGACTCGAACCGTGGCACGTATGCGATGGCCATCGTCCTCAGCCATCCGCATCCGACGAGTGAAAGCATCCTGTCGCTCGGTGCGAGCGGTTTCATCGGACGCGATCCATCGAATAATCCTGAGTTCGATGCGCACTTCAGCGATCAGCTCAGCCTCTTTCGCGAGTTCATGTACAAGCCGATGCGCCTGTACCGGAACACGCAGCTCCAGGAATAACGGACCTTGTGATTGCCCGCCTCGCCAGTCAGGTGGATGACGGCGCGGCGGGCAAACCGATCCGCTTCACCAGGTCACTGAAACGCGATTCGGAGCGCAGCGGATTGAACGACGGCGTGAGGTTGAGGGCGGACATCTCAAAGGCGTGCTCCCGGTAAGCCTGTTCCAGCCGGTCCATGGCAGCGTGCTTGTCATTCAGCCCGATGTGCACCAGCGCGATGGCGAATGACGAGACATACTGGGTCCGGGATCGGGCGATCAACTCTGTGAGGATCTCTCGCGCCTTCTCTTGATCGCCGGACGCACCGTAGGCGTAGCCGAGATACCTGAGATTCCGCGGATCTGCCTCAGCCAGCGCCTCGCTGAATTGGCCTCTTCCAGATAAGAAAAGAGCGCGATCTACATCAAAAAGTAGGTATCGAAAGTTCCATTAACGTCTCATAACACTCAAATCAGCGAGAAATCATCTCTCGATCATGGCTAATCCTGCCATTTGATGAGACTGTGTGTTTCACGAGGTGTCTCATGCACCAGGGAAAGGTGAAAATGGCGACCATCCTTTCGATGGTCCTTGCCGGAACCGTCGCGCAAGCGAATACCTGCCCACCTGGACCGACCACCTCGGGCATCTCCGAATTTGCCGTTCCTACACCGGCCTCAAAGCCACTCGGGATCGCGCTCGGTCCCGATTGCGCGCTGTGGTTTACCGAGGACAGCGGCAACAAGATTGGCCGCATCACGGCGGCTGGCGATATCACCGAGTTCCCCATTCCGACACCATCCAGCAATCCCGCGCGGATCGTTGCCGGCCCGGACGGAGCGTTGTGGTTCAGGGAGACCAACGGAAACAGGATCGGTCGAATCACGACAGCCGGAGATTTCACCGAATTTGCGATTCCAACTCCGACCAGCTTTCCGATCGGCATCACGTCCGGCCCTGACGGCAACCTGTGGTTCACTGAGCAGGGCGGCGGCAAGATCGGACGCATCACTCCGAGCGGAGTCATCACCGAGTTTCAAATCCCGCCGCTCCCGCCATTCGGCGCCTGGGCCCTTAGCATCGTGACCGGTGCGGACGGGAACCTGTGGTTCAGCGAGTCGTTCACCGGCCGCATAGGCCGGATCACCACTGAGGGAACGATCACGCTCTTTGTCGTTGACCCTGCATGCTGCGCGCAGTTAGGCGAGATCGCGGCAGGTCCGGATGGCAACCTGTGGTTCACCGAGGATTGGGATAACAAGATCGGGCGGATCACAACGGCTGGGAACATCGATTACTTCGATCTGGGCACGCCCGGCTTCAGCAGTGGGTCGACCCGCAACGTTTATGGCATTGCAGCCGGCCCTGATGGAGCTCTCTGGTACACGCATACCGCAGGACGGATTGGCCGGATTACCACGAACGGCGTGGCTTCCGAGGTTGCAGTGCCGACCGCGGGGGGCGCGCCACAGATCATCACCGCCGGACCGGACGGCAACATGTGGTTCACCGAGATATTCGGAAACAAGATCGGACGCATCTCAACGGCACGACAAGCGCCCTCTCGCCGCCGCGCAGTTCGGCCGTGACGAATCGTCCGAGGAGAACAAATGAGACATCAAATGAACTTTCGCAAGATGATCCAGATGACTGTGGCGGGCGTAGTGCTCTCAATGCCTGTCCTGCTGTACGCGCAGACCGATCCCGATGTCAGCGACCGCGTGCGGTTCGGGATGGTTGGAATCGCCCACGCGAACTTCCCGGAGGCCACCGAGCTCGCCTCACCCAAGAGTTGCGGCAACCACTTCTGCCAGCCCGGCGAGACCTGCGCCACCTGTCCGGCGGACTGCGGCGTCTGCCCGCCGGTGTGCGGCAATGGCGTCTGCCAGACCGGCGAGACCTGCTCGACCTGCCCGGCCGACTGCGGCGTGTGCCCTCCGGTCTGTGGCGACGCGAGCTGCAACGGGACCGAGAGCTGATCTAGCTGCCCGACGGACTGCGGCGTTTGCCCGCCGGTGTGCGGCGACGCGAGCTGCAACGGGACCGAGAGTTGCTCTAGCTGCTCGACGGACTGCGGCGTGTGCCCGCCGGTGTGCGGCGACGCGAGCTGCAACGGGACCGAGAGCTGCTCTAGCTGCCCGACGGACTGCGGCGTTTGCCCGCCGGTGTGCGGCGATGCGAGCTGCAACGGGAGCGAGACTTGCTCGAGTTGCCCGGCGGACTGTGGCGTTTGCCCCCCGGTGTGCGGCGACGCGACGTGCAGCGGAGGCGAAACCTGCTCAAGCTGCCCCGCGGACTGCGGCGTCTGCCCGGGGAACCAGTGCACGGTCGACTCCGATTGCGTGCCCGAAGTGTGCTGTCACGCGTCGAGCTGCGTTCCGGTGTCGCAGGCGCCGTCCTGCGAGGGCGTAGCCTGCGACGCGGGCTGCAACCCCTACACGATGGATTGCGGCCAGGGCTACTGCGCCTGCCAGTCCGGAGTCTGCACCGCAGTCATCTTCTGACCTGGCAGGCTCGCCCCGGATCGGCCACGCTAGAAACCAGCGTCTCCCAGCGCGTTGAGGAGGGCCTGCTCGGTCCGTGCCGCGAGCAGGCCGGCGCGCACGTTCGCGTGCATGAGGTGATTACGCACACGTACGCCGTGGCCCGGACGTACATTCGCCGCATGATCCAGATCGCAGCACCCCATCGTGGTGTTCTTAATGACTGTCCCGCTGTGCGCGCAGGTCCCTCCCGACCCCGCCGGCCGAGGGATGATTGGAATCGCCCGCGCGCAGATGGCACGTCTGAACTGGCGCAAGCGCCCGACGCGCCGGACATCCCGCCTGCCTCGTGTCCTGTGCAGTTGCAGTTCCGGGATGCACAATGCTCGCTCATCAAAGTGTCGGAAGTGATCCTGCAGTCCGGTCACGCCGCGCTTCTTGACCTTGTGCACGACGATCCCTTTTTCAGGAACGGCAGCACGCGCGACGTCCCGCCCGATGTCGTGGATTGCGCTGGATACGCCACGAGATGCCGCAGTGCGCACAAGCGAAGTTCATCGCTTCGGTCGAAGTCTTCGGCATGGATGGCAAAACCACATTTTTTTATCCATCCCGCTGAGCGTGATTGCCTAACCGTTCGTAGCAGCCGGCAAGCCAAGCCGCTTTACGAGCTCGACAAAACGAGGTTCGCCGCGCAGCGGATCAAATGCCGGCGTGACGTTGAGGTGTGATAACTCGAACGCGCGCTCGTCGTAAGCCCTTTCGAGGCGCTCGATGGCGAATTCGTTTTCATTGAGACCCATGTGCACGAGCGCAATGACGAACGATGAGACATAACCCTGTCGCGAACGATCGATCAGGTCTGCCAGGATTGCTCGCGCCTTCTTCGAGTGGCCTGCTGCGCCGTACGCGTATCCCAGATAGCCGAGCTGTCGAGTGTACTTCTGGGGACTGGATGCTTCGAGAGCCGCGATCCCCTCACTCAACCGACCGTTCATCACCAGCGCCGATCCGAGCTGAAAATAGCCGCGAGGCGTCGGGTTCCGCTCGACTTCACTTCGATATGCTGCGGCGGCGCGTTCAAAGTCGGCCGAAGTCCGCGACGGCTCATCGAGATTGGAGTCAGCGAACTTCGGATCGACCTTGCGCGCCATCTCTCGCTGCGCGATCGCTTCGTCGACACGCCCTCGCGCAGAGAGGAACATCGAATAGGCGCGATGCGCGGCGGCGTCACTGGGACTCAGCTCCAACGCCCGCCGAAACTCCGCCTCGGCCGCGGGCCAATTCCAATGGAAGCGATAAAGGACGTTGCCGAGAACGCGATGTCCTTCAGCCAGTGACGGATCGGCCTCGAGGCCCTTGCGCGCCGCCGCTTCGACTTTGGGCATGAAGTCGCGTGGCGCAAGTGGCCCGAAAAAGTTGTACTGATAACGGCACCGGGCGAGCCAGACATGAGCCAGAGCGAAGTCCGGCTGAATCGTCACCAACTCCTCGAAGTCTTTGATCGCTTTGGCGAAGCCTTCAGGGTTCTGCCGGGCCGCCGCAACCATCCCTTTGAAGAAGGCATCGTAGGCATCCCGATTCAGTCGCGGCGCGCTCTGCAAACGCGCCCGTACCTTCGGCGCAACGTTGACCTCCACTGCGTCTGCGATGGCCTGCGCCAATTCACCCTGAAGAGGAAAGACGTCGCCCAGGTCGCGTTCGTAGCTCTTTGCCCACAAATGCCGATCCGACGATGCATGGATCAACTGGGCCGAAATACGGACTTTCGATCCGGACCGCATCACGGTTCCTTCGACAACTGCATCGACATTCAGCTCGCGCGCAATTTGCGGCAATCGCTTGCGCTCTGTCTTGTATGAAGTGACCGAGGTTCGTGAGATCACTCGCAAACCCTGAATCTGCGCGAGATCAGTGATCAGCGCGTCGGTCATGCCGTCCGCGAAATACTCCTGCTCTGGATCGCCGCTGAGATTTTCCAATGGCAATACCGCAATCGATTCAATGCGCGGCGGACTGCCTTGTGCGATCGGTTCGCGCGGCGAAAGTCTCCATTGAACGCTGGCAATGAATCCAACGAGGATCACCAACGCGAGACCAGCGGCCCAAGCCCACTTGAGGCCAGAGAATCGCACTCGTTGAGGATCAGGTGACGTCTCGAGCGCGGCGGCCGGCACGATCGGAGCAACAAGCCGATAGCCGCGCCGCGGCAACGTTTCGATCACCGTGGGGCGGTCGGCGGAGTCGCCCAGCGCGTCACGTAATTTCCTCATCGCGCTGTTGAGTCCCGTCTCGAAATCGACGAACGTGTCGGGCGTCCACAGCCGGGTTCGCAGTTCCTCCCGCGTCACCACTTCTCCGGGTCGTTCCAGAAGCAATATGAGAATTCGGAACGGTTGCTCCGGCAGCCGCATCGTCCGGTCTTTGTTCCGCAGTTCTCCCGATTGCATATCGAGCTCGAAGTCCCCAAAGCGGAGGATCGGTGCAGCGGCGGCAGTCGATGACATGTCGAGGTGGTGCGCAGTGCAGTGTACGCCCGTCCATGAATCTTCGAGGGCGAATCAGGTCAAAGTGAGGGAGAAATCAGATCGCAGCCATCGCGAAGGGAACATAGAAGAGTGATCTTGAGCTGGTCCAAAGGAGGACCAGATCATGAAAAAACTCTACGGATTCCTGATAGCCACAATCCTCGTCGCTTCAGCCATTCCATCGATTGCACAAGAGGTCGTCTCGACGATCGCGTTCGCGAGTACGCGCGATAACCCTTTGGTGGTCCCTTTATTAAACGCTGGCGAGATCTACTTGATGGATTACCTGTCGGACGGAAGCTTCGCGAGTCCACGTCGCCTGACCGAGAACACGTATTTAGATGTTTTTCCGACGTTGTCGCCGGATGGAAAGGGAAAGATCGTATTCGACAGCAACCGCCGCCGAGCTGATGGAGAGCCTCTCAATACCTCGGACCTGTTCCGGATGAACCATGACGGAACCGAGCTGACGTTCCTGACGCGGGGCGGTTCCCCCACCTGGTCTCCGGTCGGCCCGCACGGCAGCGCCTCGAAGAAAATCGCATTCCACGCCTCAGCGTCAGGCGCGGGGCTGCCGATCAAGGACGATCCCGGTGCTGCGACCGAGGACAGCGATATCTTCGTGGTGAACGTCGACGATCTTCTCGAGAACGGAGCGCAGCCTCAGAACATCACGAACAGTCCGCTGGCGATCGACGATGACCCGGACTGGTCGCCCGATGGGCAAAAGATCGTGTTCACCAGCCACGATGTGAACGACGATCAAATGAATTCCACTTCAACCGAGATCTACGTGCGGAACGCCGATGGGACCGGGGAACCGCAGCGCCTGACCTTCAACCTCGAAGAAGAGCGCGGTCCGGACTGGTCTCCGGACGGCACGCTCATTCTGTTCAGTTGCCGGAGAGGCGGTCCCGACTTCGAGATCTGCGTGATGAACGCGGACGGCACGGGCCAGACGCAACTGACGTTCAATGACCGAGCGGACCTGACTCCCTCATGGTCACCTGATGGCCAGCAGATCGTGTTCCACCGCGCACTGGGAATGGGACTCAGAAACCAACTCTTTGTGATGAATGCAAACGGTACGGGCGAGAGACGCGTGACCGATCCCCCGGGTCTCAACCTGATTGCGAATTGGGGCGTCATCGAAGTAGGCCAATACAAAGACAAGCAGTAAGACGCCGCGCATCGACAAATCAGTGAAAGAGCAGCGTCCGCGCATTGAGCGCAACGCCTCCCGAGGCGATGTTTGGCCCAGCCAAAGGAGGCTGCTCATGAAAACGATTTACGGATTTCTAGTGCTTGCAATGCTTGTCGTTCTTGCCACGCCAGCGGTCGCGCAAGAGGTTGTCTCTACCATCGCGTTCACGAGTACGCGTAACAACCCGGCAGCGGCGACGCCACGCGACCGGCTCAACGCCGCCGAGGTGTACTTGATCGACTATCTGGGAAACGGGCAGTTCTCGGAGCCGCGACGTGTGGCTGAGAATCGTCAGGGTGCTTTCCCGACGTTGTCGCCCGATGGGAAGGGAAAGATTGTCTTCGACAGCAATCGGCTCCGAGCTGTCGGAGAACAATTCAACGTTTCAGACCTTTTCCTGATGAATCATGATGGTACCGGGGAGACGTTCCTGACGCGGGGCGGCTCGCCGACCTGGTCTCCGGTCGGCCCGCACGGCAAGGCCTCGAAGATGATCGCGTTCCATGCCTCAGCATCGGGCACGGGGCGGGCGATCAAGATCGATCCGGGCGCTGCCACGACCGACAGCGACATCTTCGTTGTCAATGTCGATGATCTCCTCGAGGAAGGGGCGCAGCCTCAGAACATCACGAACGATCCGGACGCAGTCGACGACGACCCGGACTGGTCGCCCGATGGGCTGAAGATCGCGTTCACGAGTCACCTTGTGACTGACAATCAATTCAATTCGATCACCGCCGAGATCTACGTCATCAACCCAGACGGGACCGGAAGGCAGCGCCTGACGTTCAACACCGAAGAGGAGCGCGGTCCCAACTGGTCTCCCGATGGCACCCTGATTGTTTACATGTGTAGGAAAAATGGTCCAGATTTCGAGATTTGTGTGATGAACGCGGACGGCACGGGTCAGACGCAGTTGACGTCCAATGAACTGTTTGAAGGCACCCCCACGTGGTCACCCGACGGCCAGCAGATCGTCTTTAACCGGACGGTGACACTGGGACTACCCCAGCTCTTCGTGATGGATGCGAACGGCACGGGCGTCACTCAGTTGACCACTCCCCCAGGTTTGAACCTGATTGCGCAGACCTGGGAAAAAATTGAGGTGGGTCAATACAAAGACAGGGACAAGAAATAAAACACCGGCATCGCTACAAAATCGCTTCCGGGAGTCCGATTCTCCTCATGAGCTCCCGGAAGCGCGGCTCGGTGCGCAGGGACCGGAAAGCGATGGACTTGTTCGCGAGGACGAGATCAAAGTCACGTTGTTGATACGCTTCTTCCAGCCACCGCAGAGCCGGTTCGGTCTCCTTCAGACCGACATGAACCAATGCGATCGCGACCGGCGACACGTATTCCTGTTGCGACCGCGTGGTCAGTTCCGCAAGGACCTTGCGCGCCTCATCTTCGCGACCGGCGAGAGCGTATGCCCACCCTACGGCCGCCTGAAATCTCCGATTCTTTTGTGTAAGGCGGACGGCCGTCTCGAGCTCGACGATGCCTTCATCCAGATCTCCCGCCTCAACCAGGGCCCGACCGAGCTGAAAATGTCCGCGTGGCAGGGCCGGGTCCCGCTGCAGGACCTTGCGCAGTCTCGTGATCGCCTGGTCGTCCTTTTTGTTTGACTGAAGCCCTCCGGCAACACCGACAACGGCTGCAGGTTTCGTCAATGGATCGAGCACGCGAACTCTCTTTGCCTCCGCGTTTGCTTCCTCCACTCGTCCGGTCAGGCCCAGCAGTGTGGCGTAAGCGTCGTGTGCGCGCGCGTCGTTCGGGTTGAGCTCCAGGGCGCGACGGATCTCCTGTTCGCTGCGCGGCCAGTCCCAATCATATTGATAGAGAATCCGGCCCATTTCCGCATGCGCTTCAGCGAGTCCGGGATCGAGCGAAAGAGCCTTCACCACAGCCGTCTTCGCCCGGGACATGAAGTCTCTCGGAGCGACCGCACCATTCCACGTTAACTGCGAATAGGAACGCGCCATCGCGACGTACGCGACCGCAAAATCGGGTTGTTTCTCAACCGCCTTCTCGAAGCAAGCGATCGCGTCGGTGAATCCCTGCGTGTTCTCCCTTCCTGCAGCCGACATTCCCCGCAGGAAGAGCTCGTACGCCTGCGGATTGATCGGCGAGGCGGTGCGGATTCGCGCCCGGGCCTGCGGCGTCAGCTCGCCTCGCAGTGCGTCGGTGATCGCGGCGGCGAGGTCGCGCTGCAGCGTGACGATGTTGCTCTCGTCGCGCTCGTAGCTGCGGGCCCACAGGTGGTGATCCGTAGCGGCATGAATCAACTGCGCCGTGACCCGTACGCGGCCGCTGGAACGCAACACTCCGCCTTCAACGATCCCATCGACATTCAGATCCCGCGCAATCTCGGGCAGCGACTTTTTGCTCGCCTTGTACGGCATCACCGAGGTGCGCGAGATGACGCGTATGTCTCGAAGCTGGGCGAGCTCGGTGATCAATGCTTCGGTCATACCATCGGCAAAGTACTCCTGGCCGCGATCGCTGCTTAGATTCACGAGCGGCAGGACAGCAATCGAACGGATCGGAGAGGGCGCTGGATCGCGGAAACGCGCACCACCGATGATTGCCAGTACAAAAAGAGCTGCGGCTGCGCCGATCCACATCAGCTTGTGTCGTCGCCGAATCGGCGATGGGGCGATTTCCGTCGTCGATTCGTTGACGGGCGCAATGAGACGATAGCCGCGTCGAGGCAACGTCTCGATGTAGGTCGGATGATCGGCAGAATCGCCTAACGCATCGCGCAGTTTCTTCATCGCGCGATTGAGACCCATGTCGAAGTCCACAAAGGTGTCCGCCGGCCAGAGGCGCTGGTGGAGATCCTCTCGCGTCACGACCTGATCGGGGTGCTCCAACAGGAAAAGCAGAATCTGCAGCGGTTGATCGGCGAGCCGAGTCTTCAGCCCATTACTGCGCAGTTCACCCGACTGCGGGTCGAGCTCGAATTTCCCGACTCGCACCATCTGTGTGGCGACGGACGCGGGTTCCACAGAGGACCGATTGGCGGACAGTCTACGCCTTATGATGATGGGAACGACAGTTCCGCTTGACAAAGCGGTCAACCGAGCCTAACGGTGGAATTACGCGGACCTTACTCCTGCTGTTGGCGCTGAGCCTTCTGGCCGTTCCAGGGTGGAGTCAACTTGCCCAGGCGGAGCTGTTGGGAGTCGTCAGTTCTTCCCAGGGCACGGGTCTGCCGGGTGTCACCGTGACAGCTCGTGATACCGCGACGGGACGAATGCGATCTGTCAGCACTGCGCAAACCGGTTCTTACGCGATGATCGGTCTGCGGCCGGGAACGTACTCCGTAACGTTCGAGCTCACGGGACTGACCACTGTTGAAAGCAAAGGTGTCGAGCTGCGGCTCGGTCAAACGAGGCGGCTCAACGCCACGATGGAGATGGCCAGCGTCGCGGAGACGATTACGGTAACCGCCAGGCCGCACCTAGTCGATGTCGACTCCAAGCAGGTCGGGGACACGCTCACTGCCGAGGAGTTTCGGGACCTCCCGACGCAGAATCGAAGCTTTGTGCTGTTCGCCGCACTCGTTCCCGGCGTCATTCCCAATCCGCAGACCAACTCCAGCAGCGGGGATGCGCTTTACATCAATGGACAGCATCAGTCGAACAACTCGTTTCTTGTCGACGGGGCACAGAATGACGATCCTGTGGTTGGTGCGATCGCTGGCGCGCAGGTACGAACGGCGATCGAAGCCATCCAGGAATTCCAGGTCCTGACCTCTCAATACGACGCGGAGTTCGGCCGTACCACGGGTGGGGTGCTCAACGCGATTACGAAGAGCGGAACGAACGCGGTGAGTGGATCTGCGTTTGCGTTTTTTCAGAACGCGAAGTGGAACGCAACGGACTTCTTCACCGACCGGGCCGGCCTCGCGCGACCTCGCTCGAGTTTCACCTCCACAGGATTCACCGTCGGCGGTCCGATTCTGCGGGATCGATTGCACTACTTCCTCAGCTTCGAACGCACCCGCGACCAGGAAGGTCACTCACGATTCTTCATCAGCCGCCCGGAACTGAGCTACGCCACAACAGAAGACAACGACATTCGCAACGTCCTCGGACGCGTTGATTATCAGATCGCGCGCAACCACCATTCGTCATTCCGCTACCTGGCCGAGAAGGCGCCGCAACTGAACAAGATCGTCGGAGCCCAGACGCCGCTGGAAGGGGCAAGGGAGGAGCACGATTCCGACGCGAACTGGATCGCCGGACTGGAGAGCATCGCCACGGTGAATGGCTTCAACAGTCTGCGCATCTCGTACAACCGCGAACATTTCATCAATGCCGCCTCTCCGTTCGGCGAGTGGGCCGAAGACTTCGAGACACTGCGGCGTGTCGCGCCGTTCCTCGATCGGCCTTCGGTCAACGAAGGACCGGACTTCTTCGGTCAGGATCAGAGGAACGAATCCATCGATCTTGCCGATACAGCCTCTCTGTTGTTACCGGGCGGAAAGGGTGGGCACGAGCTTCGCGGCGGCGTTCAATGGGCACGTCGCACCATCGATCTCAAGAACTTCGGGAATGCGAACGGCACGTTCGTGTTCGACACCGACCGCAGCTTCGATCCGAACGACATCAACACCTATCCGGTTTCGTTCTCGATCCGCATTCATGGGGCGGCCACCGCCAGGTCCTCCAACAATGACACCGCTGCGCTGTTCGTACAGGACGACTGGCGTGTCAGAAGCAACCTCACGCTTCACATGGGACTTCGCTGGGACCACGAGGACGTGGTGTCCGATCGCAACAATTTCGCCCCTCGCCTCGGATTTGCGTGGTCGCCGGCGCGATCGACCAGAACAGTCATCCGCGGCGGCGCCGGTCGCTTCTACGATCACATGCCTCTGGCCCTTTGGTCGCAGCTCTTGCGTGGCGTCCGGCTCACGGAAGGGCTGAGCTTCCGCATCCCCGACGCCGGAACGAACCGGCAACTCTTCTTCGATCTGGCCAGGACCAATCAGATCACGTCGCTGCTGGATCTGCGGGATGCTCTCGCTCGCATGCTCGCGCAGACCACGACACAGCTCAATCTCAATCCCACCGTCGATCATCCGGACCGTGTCCAACCATACGTCGATACGATCACCCTGGGCGCGCACCACGAGATCTCCCGCACGTTGGCAGTGGGCATCGATCTCGTGCGCAGTGAAAACAAGAAGACGCTGATTCTCGTCGATCTCAACCCGTCTTCACGTTCTCGCGGTGGCAGGCCGAACATCAGTCTCCTGGATGGGAAGATGGTGAGGATGGGCAGCATCAGTACGCTGATGAACGCAGGCGCCAGCCGCTACAGCGCTGTGCAATTCTCCGCACAAAAGAGAATGGATGGTACTTTCGGCGGCCGGATCGCATACACGTACGCCGACTCGGAAGGAAACTACGGGAACGCGGCTCCTCTTGGCATCCTGAACAGCGCCTACTTTCAAACGCGAAGCGAGACGGGATACAACTTCGACACCGGCGAAATCATCGGCGAGCCGCTGCGATTGAATCTCGACGATCCACGCAACGCTGGGCAGCCGGTGGGCTGGCAGCGCCGACACAACCTGGCGATTTCCGGCGTGTGGCTGGTGCCGCGAACGTCGTGGTATGGCAGCGCCGGGTTGTCTCTGTCCTGGCTGTATCGCTATATGAGCGGCAATCGGTTCACGATCTTCACGACCGACCTGCTCGACAACGGGAATCGTGCACCGGCGCCGGCCGGAACTTACGATGCGGTTACGCGATCGAATATCGCGCAGAACGACACTCCATTCGCAGGAACGATGTTCGGCGCGGAGAATCCCGATTTCAGCAGACTCGATCTCAGCCTCCGGTACGCAATCCCCCTGCGATATCGAGCGGCTCAGCTCACGTTCATTGGAGAAGTGTTCAACGTCACGGGCAGAACAAACTTCGAAAACGCGGGTGGCGCGATCGTCGGGTCAGCCGGATTCCTGACGCCGACCGCCACATTCAGTCCCCGCGAGATCCAGCTCGGAGCGCGTTTGTCGTTCTAATTGAAAAAGCCCGTCCGGGCGGCGGGCTTTTTGATTTCTACTTGCTCTTCTTTTTCGAAGCCGGTTTCTTTCTCGGCCTCTGTTCGGCAGCCTTCTTCTTGGGAGCGGCCGCCTTCTTCTTCGGCTTCTCCTCGGCGGCCGGCGCTTCTTCCACGGCCGCTTCAGGTTCCTCTTTCTTCTTGGCGCTGCGCTTCGGCGCGGCCGCTGCGGCGGCTGGCGATGCGGCCTTCTCCTCCACCGGCAGCGTGTAGCCGATGAACTCGAGAATCGCCATCTCCGCGGCATCGCCGCGGCGAGAGCCCAGCTTGATGATGCGCGTGTAGCCGCCCGGACGTTCGGTGAAACGCGGACCGAGCGTGTTGAACAGCTTCGAGATCAGCGTGTCGTCGGCGACCATGCGCTGGGCCTGGCGGCGCGCATGAACGCTGTCGTTTTTGCCGAGGGTGACGAGTTTCTCGATGAGCGGCCGGAGCTCTTTGGCTTTCGGCAGCGTTGTGACGATGCGCTCGTTCTCGATGAGCGATGCGAGCTGATTGCGGAACAGAGCCAGACGATGGCTCGCCGTTCTGCCCAGCTTGCGGTTGGCCATTCCATGACGCATTGATTACTCCCGCATCTCGGCGCCGCGAGTCGAAACCCGCGTCATACCGAAGGACAACCCGAGGGAAGCGAGGACGTCTTTGATCTCATCGAGCGACTTGCGACCGAAATTCTTGGTCGAAAGCATCTCGCGCTCCGTGCGCTGTACGAGATCGCCCAGCGTGCGAATGTTCGCGTTCTTGAGGCAGTTCGCGGAACGGACCGAAAGGTCGAGCTCCTCGATCGGCTTGGCCAGCATCTCGGCCAGACGCGGATCGACTTCCGGCGCCGCAGCCTCTTCGACCGCTTCGCCCTTGCTCTCGAATGCGCTGAAGATGCGCAGGTGATCGCCGAGCAGCTCGGCAGCGAGACTGACCGCTTCCTGCGGTGACACCGCGCCGTTCGTCCACACTTCGAGGATCAGGCGATCGTAGTCGGTCATCTGACCGACGCGCGCGCCTTCGACGTGATAGTTCACGCGACGCACCGGCGAGTGGATCGAATCGACCGGGATGTAGCCGAGCGGAAGATCGGAGTCAGCGTTGCGATCGGCGACCTGGTAGCCGCGACCGCGCTTCAGACGCGCTTCGAGTTTCAGCGAGCCTTCCTTCGACAGCGTGGCGATGTGCGCAGAGGAATCGAGAATCTCGATCTCCGAGTCCTGCTCGAAGTCCGCGGCGGTGACGACGCCCGGTCCGCTCTTCTCGAGGTAGAGAGTCTTCGGACCTTCGCCGTGCAGCTTGAACGGAATCTGCTTGAGGTTGAGAACGACGTCGGTCATGTCCTCGACGACGCCGGTGAGCGATGAGAACTCATGAAGAACGCCCTCGACGCGCACCGCCGTGACCGCCGCTCCCTCGATGGAGGAGAGCAGGACGCGGCGCAAGGCGTTGCCGATCGTCGTGCCGAAACCGCGCTCGAACGGCTGGGCGATGAAGCGCCCGTAGTTCGGCGTGAGGGTTTCGGAATCGTAATCGAGCTTCTTCGGCTTCTGAAAATCTGACCACAGCATGTGAGCGGCCTCCTACAGTGGAGGACAGGCGCCCTCGCCTATCACGGAGACAGCCGAGGGCGGCTGTCCTCCACGACAATTGTTTACTTCGAGTACAGTTCGACGATGAGCTGTTCCTGGATCGGCAGGCGGATGTCTTCGCGCTTCGGGACATCCTGGACCGTTCCGCGGAACTGTTCGGCATTGAGCTCCAGCCATCCCGGAACCCCGCGTCCCGCCGCCGTTTCGACGGACTGGCGGATCTGATCGTTCTTGCGGCTCTTCTCGCGAACCTGGATGACATCGCCCTTCTTCACCTGGAAGGAGGGGATGTTGATCTTCTTTCCGTTCACCTCGATGTGTCCGTGGCGAACGAGCTGGCGTCCCTGCGCGCGCGACGATGAGAAGCCGAGCGAGTAGACGATGTTGTCGAGCCGGAGCTCGAGTTGGCGAAGCAGGTTGTCGCCGGTGATACCGGTCTTCTTCGCCGCGCGGCGGAAGTAGAGACTGAACTGACGCTCGAGCAGTCCGTAAATGCGCTTGACCTTCTGCTTCTCGCGAAGCTGAAGACCGTAGCCGAGGACCTTCGAGCGGCGACGGCCGTGCTGACCGGGCGCGTAATTGCGCCGCTCGATCGCGCACTTGTCCTTGAAACAACGATCGCCCTTCAGAAAGAGCTTCATACCCTCACGCCGGCAGAGCCGGCAGACGGGATCGGAATAACGAGCCACTATGCCTCCTGGTTGTTCGGACCCGCGTCACCATGACGCGTTCCGCATACGCGAGCTGCTGCATCGCGTAACTGTTTGCCGGGTTAAACGCGACGCCGCTTCGGCGGGCGGCAGCCGTTGTGAGGAATCGGCGTGACATCCTTGATCGACTTGATGTCGAGGCCGGACGCCGCCAGCGCGCGAATCGCCGACTCGCGGCCCGCGCCCGGACCTTTCACCTTCACATCGACGCTGCGGATGCCGTGCTCCTGCGCGAGCTGAGCCGCGTTCTGCGCCGCCACCTGCGCGGCGAATGGAGTACCTTTACGCGATCCCTTGAATCCAATGCGGCCGGCGCTCGACCAGGCCAGGATGTTTCCCACCGGATCGGAGATCGCCACGATCGTGTTGTTGAATGTGGCCGCGATCGAAGCGATGCCATGCGGAACGTTCTTCCGCTCCTTGCGCTTCGTACCGGCGCGACGCTGTCCCTGTTTCGGTGCTCTTGCAGTGGCCATTGATGCTGATCCTTATTTCTTCGTTGCTTTCTTCTTACCTGCAATCGCACCCTTGCGCGGACCCTTGCGGGTACGAGCGTTGGTGTGCGTGCGCTGTCCGCGAACGGGAAGTCCGCGACGGTGGCGCATGCCGCGGTAGCAGTTGATCTCCATCAGACGCTTGATGTCGAGTCCGACATCCTTGCGGAGATCTCCTTCCACTTTTCCCTCGTCGGTAATCACCTGACGAATCTTCCTCACGTCATCCTCAGAGAGATCCTTGACGCGCGTGTCGCGGTTGACCTGAGCCTGCTCCAGGATGTTATTCGAGCGCGAACGCCCAATGCCGTAGATGTAAGTGAGACCGATCTCAACGCGCTTGTTGAGTGGAAGATCGACGCCTGCTATACGTGCCATGTTTCCTTATCCCTGCCGCTGTTTGTGTTTCGGGTTCGCGCAAATGATCCGGACGACGCCCTGACGGCGCACGATCTTGCACTTTGCGCAAATTCTCTTGACTGATGAACGGACTTTCATTTCATTTGTACCTATAGATGATTCGCCCACGCGTTAAGTCGTAAGGCGACAACTCCACGAGGACTTTGTCTCCCGGAAGAATTCGAATGAAGTGTTTGCGCATCTTTCCGGAGATGTGAGCGAGCACCTTGTGCTTGTTCTCCAGCTCCACCTGAAACATCGCGTTCGGCAATGTCTCGAGGACAGTCGCCGTCACTTCAATTGCTTCTTCCTTCGACATAGTTCCCCTTGGGGTCAGGTCTTCAATTTTCAGTTTTTTCTACACTGTGAAGAAAAAAACTGAAAATTGAAGACCTGACCCCATTCATTTCCCCAACACCATTGGGCCGTTCGCCGTGATCGCCACTGAGTGCTCGAAATGCGCGGCGAGCGTTCCGTCGATCGTGCGCGCGGTCCAACCGTCGTTGTCCGTGCGCACGTCCTGAATCATTCCTCCAGTCGAAGCGCGCTCCAGTCGCGCTCTGAGCTTCGGTCCGATCTCGCAGAGCATCGGCTCGATGGCGAGGACCATTCCCTCGCGTAGCTCGACGCCTCTGCCCCGTTTGCCATAGTTGTAAACCTGCGGCTCCTCGTGCATCCGCCGTCCGATTCCGTGACCGACGAAGTTGCGGATGACGTGGAAACCGCGCGACTCCGCGTGCTCCTGCACTGCCGCGCCGATGTCGCCGAGGTGACGACCCGGACGCATCTCCTCGATCGCGAGATCGAGGCATTCCTTCGTCGTCTGCATCAAGCGATCGGCGTGTTCGGAGACCTTGCCCACCCCAACCGTGATCGCGCCGTCGCCGACGAATCCCTCGAAGATCGATCCGAAGTCGAGGCCGAGGATGTCCCCCTCCTGTAACTTGGAACGATTCGGTATTCCATGGACGATGACGTCGTTCACCGAGGCGCAGACAACCGCCGGATACGGAGGCAGGTTCATCGGCGCGTAACCCTTGAAGGGCGACTTCGCGCCGCGTTTGGCCAGCTCCTCTTCCGCGACAGCGTTGAGCTGCGCGGTCGTGGCGCCCGGCTTCACCATGCCGCGCAGACCATCGAGGATCTCCAGAACGATCCTGTTCGCGCGATCCATGACCTGGATCTCATCGCGCGTTTTCAGAATCGGTCCTTTCATCCGGTCGAGCATGGCCACCTACGACAACGTTTTTTCGATACGTTCAAAGACCTGATCGACAGGACCCATCCCGTCGACCTCTTTCAAAAAACTCTTTGCCTTGTAGTAATCAGCAACGGGAGCCGTCTGTTTGTAAAACGACTCGAGCCGCTTCCGGACGGCCCCTTCCGTGTCGTCCGGTCGCGCAATCAACTCCCCGCCGCAGCGATCGCAAACACCATCAACCTTGGGCGGCTGATTCTCCAAATGGTAAATCGCCCCACATTGCGCACACGTGCGGCGTAGGGCGATCCGCTTGACGATCGCTTCGTCGGGGACCAGCAGCCGAACAACCCGCAGGGGGTCGGATCCATTCCCGCTGATCAGAGCATCGAGCTTTTCGGCCTGGACCAGGGTCCGCGGGAAGCCGTCGAGGATAAACCCTTTCTTCGCGTCAGGTTTTGCCAGGCGGTCCCGGATCATGCCGATCATGACGTCGTCCGGCACGAGCGCCCCCGACTTCATGATCGCGTCCGCCTTTTGCCCGAGGGGCGTGCCTTCGGCGACCGCCTCACGCAGCATGTCGCCGGTGGAGATATGCGGAATCCCGAAACGGCCGGCCAGCCGTTTCGCCTGCGTCCCCTTCCCGCTCCCCGGCGGGCCGATGAAGATCAGCTTCATTTAACCGCGACGCCCTCGAATGCGCCCGCGCTTCATGAATCCGTCGTAGTGACGCATGACGAGCTGCGACTCGATCTGCTGGATCGTGTCCATCGCCACGCCGACGACGATAAGAAGCGACGTGCCGCCGAAGTAGAAGTTGATGCCCATCCCTTCCGTGAACCACACGGGCAGGTAACGGTCGAGCGCGGCGCCGACGCCGAACGGCAACTGATTCACATGCACGCCCGAGATCAGGAACTCGGGGAGGATGCACACCGCCGCGAGGTAGACAGAGCCGACGAACGTAATGCGCGTCAACACGCGATCGATGTAATCGGATGTTTTCTTACCCGGACGGATGCCCGGGATGAAGCCGCCGTATTTGCGCATGTTGTCGGCGGTGTCGACCGGATTGAAGACGATCGATGTGTAGAAGTACCCGAAGAAGATGATGCCGACGACCTGCAGCAGGTAGTAGAGCGGCTCGCCGACGCGAAGCTGG
This sequence comes from Thermoanaerobaculia bacterium, assembly GCA_036001325.1. Taxonomy (GTDB): domain Bacteria; phylum Acidobacteriota; class Thermoanaerobaculia; order Gp7-AA8; family Gp7-AA8; genus DASVHS01. Next base: position 11,586 of record DASYUK010000273.1, on the reverse strand, counting down.
TTGGCGATCGCCTGCGACCACGGCGCCTTGATCATCGTCGCCATCGTCGTCGGAATCACGAGGATCGACGACGCGAAGATGACCGGGATGACGCCCGCCGTGTTCACGCGCAGCGGAAGGTACGTGTTCGCGCCACCGTAGACTTTGCGACCGACGACGCGTTTCGCGTACTGCACCGGGATGCGGCGCTGCGCGCGCTCCATGAATACCACGAACGCGACGACCGCGATCATGAACACCACGAGGAAGAGGATCGCGAAGAGGTTGCGCTGGCCGGTGCGGATCTCGTCGATCGTGACGAACACCGCGTGTGGCAGATTAACGACGATGCCGGCGAAGATGATCAGCGAGATGCCGTTGCCGATCCCGCGCTCGGAGATCTGCTCACCGAGCCACATGATGAACGCGGTGCCGGTCGTCAGCGTCAGTACCGTCATGATCGGGAAGCCGAGCCCGAAGAACATGTCCTGAATGTGTGGCGGAACGAGCGGCGCGCCGCCCGGAGCGGACTGCGCCTTCAGCCAGAATGCCACGCCGAGCGACTGAATGATCGACAGAACGATCGTGCCATAGCGCGTGTATTGATTGATCTTGCGGCGGCCCATCTCTCCTTCTTTGGAGAGCTTCTCGAGGTACGGCCAGACGACCGTGAGGAGCTGCAGAATAATCGACGCCGAGATGTACGGCATGATGCCGAGGGCGAACACCGATAGACGGCGCAATGCGCCGCCGGAGAAGAGATCGAGGAAACCGAAGACGCCGCCCGACATCGACTTGAAGAATTCCGACAGCGCGACCGGATCGACGCCCGGCGTCGGAATATGCGAGCCCAGGCGATAGACCGCGAGCAGCAGGAACGTGAACACGATCCGCTTGCGCAGATCGGGGATGGCGAAGATGTTCCGGGCTGTTTCTACCAGATTCACTTAGGCGATCTCCTGGCAGGTGCCGCCTGCCGCTTCGATTTGTTTCCGAGCGGACTCGGAGAACTTCGCCGCGTGCACGGTGAGTTTCTTGGTCAGCTTGCCGTCGCCGAGGATCTTGATCCCGTCGTTCTGACCTTTGACGAGACCTGCTTTTCGCAGCGCCGATTCGTCGACCGTCATGCCGTTGTCGAAACGCTCGAGCTCTGACACGTTCACGATGGCGTGATTCTTCTTGAAGATGTTCGTGAAGCCGCGCTTGGGAAGGCGGCGGTGCAACGGCATCTGACCGCCTTCGAAACCGAGCTTCGAGGTGTAGCCGGAGCGCGACTTCTGCCCCTTCTCACCGCGACCGGCCGTCTTGCCGTGTCCCGATCCGGGCCCCCGCCCTACTCGCTTCCGAGCGTGCTTTGAACCCTTTTTGGGTCTGAGATTGTTCAAGTCCATGATGTGTTCCCCGGTTGCGCGGTTACGGGGTTACGCAGTTACGGGGTCACACCCACCCCGTAACCGCGTAACCTCGTAACCGCGTAACCATTACTCGACTACCTCCACCAAATGCGTGATCTTGGCAATCATCCCGCGCACTTCCTTCGAGTCCACACGCTCGGCCACGCGATTCATCTTGCCGAGGCCGAGGGCTTTGAGCGTCTCGCGCATCTCGCGCGGGCAACCGATGCCACTGCCGACCTGGCGGACGCGGATCGTACCTGTCTTTTCAGCAGCCTTCTTCGGACTCATGCCTCACCTTCCGAAGGAGGATTGTTGTTCTCGCCACCACGAAGTTTGTTGTACTGATCTTCGCTGCGGAGCTGCTTGAGCGCTTCGAACGTCGCCTTGACGACGTTGTGCGGATTGGCGGTGCCGAGCGACTTCGTGAGGATGTTCTGAATGCCGGCCGACTCCAGGATCGCGCGCACCGGACCGCCGGCGATGACGCCCGTACCATCCGAAGCGGGCTTGAGCAGGACCTTTCCCGCGCCGTAGTGGCCGATGGCCGCATGCGGAATTGTCGTGCCGCTCATCGAGATGCCGATCATGTTCTTCTTGGCGATCTCGATCCCCTTCTTGATCGCCGCCGGAACTTCCTTCGCCTTGCCCGAACCGTAGCCGACGCGGCCCTGACCGTCGCCGACGACGACCAGCGCGCTGAAGCTGAAGTTCTTGCCGCCTTTGACGACCTTCGTCACGCGGTTGATGTGGACGACCTTGTCGATCATCCCGCTTTCTGACCGCTCTTCTTGACGGCGGTCGCCGCGCGGCCCGCCCTGTCCCTGACGCATTGGACGCTGCATTCGCTCGCTCTCCTAGAATTCCAAACCGTTTTCACGCGCCGCATCCGCGAGCGCCTTGATGTTTCCGTGATAGAGGTAACCGCCGCGATCAAAGACCACGCGGTTGATTCCCTTGTCCTTCGCTCGCTTCGCGATCAGCACGCCGAGCGCCTTGGCCGCAGCCTGATTCGCGCCCTTGGCCGACGAATCCTTGTCGCGGCTCGATGCCGACACGAGCGTCTTGCCCGACGCGTCGTCGATCACCTGCGCGTAGATGTGCTTGAGGCTGCGAAACACCGCCAGGCGCGGACGCTCCGCCGTGCCGGTGACCTTCCGGCGAATGCGCTCTTTGATCCGCGTTCGTGCGATCACTCTCTGTTTCGATGGATCCATGATTACTTCCCTGCCGCCTTGCCGGCCTTGCGACGAATCACTTCATCGCTGTACTTGATGCCTTTGCCTTTGTAGGGATCTGGTTCGCGCAGTCCGCGAATCTCTGCCGCCACCTGTCCGACCTGCTGTTTGTCGATGCCGGTGACGATGATGTGACCTGTCTTGGCGTCGACGTTGATGTCGATTCCTTTGGGAATCGGGAACCGCACCGGATGCGAGTACCCGAGCTGGAAGACGACTTCCTTCCCCTTGACTTCCGCGCGATAGCCGACGCCGATGATGTCGAGCTCCTTCTTGAAGCCCTCCGTCACACCTTTGACGTTATTGGCGACGAGCGCGCGGACCAGCCCATGCGACGCTCGCGACTGCCTCTCGTCGTCACCACGCGTGAACTGCACGACGTTGTTTTCGATCTTCACGTCGATGCCCTGAACGAGCGCTGTGGTGAGCGTTCCTTTCGGCCCCTTCACCGTCACGGCGTTTCCAGCCTTCTTGACCTCGACGCCTTTCGGCAGCGTGATCTCTTTTCTTCCGATACGAGACATGGGCCCTCTCTCCTTACCAGACCTGGCAGAGCACTTCGCCGCCGACGCCGCTCTTCACGGCCTCCGCACCCGAGAGCACGCCCTTCGACGTGGAGACGATCGCTAAACCGAGCCCGCCGAGGACGCGCGGGATCTCCTGCTTGTTGCGATAGACGCGACGGCCGGGGCGCGAGATGCGCTCGATCCCGTGAATGACCGGCTCTCCGTCTTCGGAGTACTTCAAATAGATGCGCAGCGACGGCTGGACCTTATCCTCAACGAGCTTGTAGTTGCTGATGAAACCTTCGCTCTTGAGAATGCGGGCGATCTCGACCTTGAGCTTCGAGCTCGGCAGCTCCACGCGATCGTGGCGCGATTGAATTCCGTTGCGGATCCTGGTCAACATATCCGCGATTGGGTCAGTCATCGACATAGAATCAGTCCTTAGTCCCTAGTCCTTAGTCCTTGGGTTACCAGCTCGCCTTTGTGATGCCCGGGATGTACCCGCCGAGCGAGAGCTGCCGGAAACAGATTCGGCAAAGCTGAAATTTGCGAAGGAACCCGCGCGGACGCCCGCACACTTTGCAACGGTTGCGCTTGCGGGTCGAGAACTTCGGCTTCCGCTCAGCCTTGACGATCATTGAGACTTTTGCCATTACGTGTCCTTATTTGCCGAAAGGCATGCCCAGCTCGCGGAGGAGGAATCGGGCCTGCTCGTCATTCTTCGCCGTGGTGACGATGGTGATGTTCATCCCCTTCGACTTCTCCACTTTCGCGACATCGATCTCCGGAAAGATCAAATGGTCGCGAATGCCGAGCGTGTAATTGCCTCGGCCGTCGAAGGAGCGGGTGGCGACGCCGCGGAAGTCGCGGACGCGCGGCAAAGCGATGTTGATGAGGCGATCGAGAAACTCGTACATCTTCTCGCCGCGCAGCGTCACCATCGTCCCGATGGACTGACCTTCGCGCAGTTTGAAGGACGCGATCGATTTCTTCGCCTTCGTGATGATCGGTTTCTGACCGGTGATCTGGCTCAGCTCTTCGACCGCGGCATCGAGCAGCTTGGCGTTCTGGATCGCTTCGCCGACGCCCATGTTCAGGACGACTTTCTCGACCTTGGGAACCGCCATCGGGTTCTTGATCTTGAACTCGTCCTGGATCTTCTTCCGGACTTCCTTGTTGTAAAGCTCTTTCAGTCTTGCAGCCATGATTAACGTCCCAGATCCGAGTTGCACTTGCGGCAGTACCGCTGCGTGGAGCCCTCTTCAGTGCGATGTGAGCCGAGACGCGTGCGCTCGCCGCAGCTCGGGCAGATCACCTGGAGCTTGCCGAGACGCACCGGCGACTCGCGCTCGAGGATTCCACCCCGCACGTTCTTCGACGGGTTCGGGCGGGTGTGCTTCTTGAGGAAGTTCACGCGCTCGACGATGGCGGTCCCCTTCGCCGGCATCACGCGCAGGACCTTCCCCTGCTTGCCGCGGTCCTTGCCGGTGAGCACGACCACGGTATCGCCCTTCTTCACATGCGACTTGCCGTGTGCTTCTGCTTTGTACTTAGTAGCTTTTCCGTACATTCCTTTTTGCTCCGGGCTGTCGGCTGCCGGCTGTCGGCTGTCGGGTGGTAGGGCCCGACAGCCGAGAGCCGAGAGCCGAGAGCCAACTAAATGACCTCAGGTGCCAATGAAATGATCTTCATGAACTTCCGCTCGCGGAGCTCGCGGGCGACGGGACCGAAGACGCGCGTCCCGACCGGCTCGCGCTGATCGTTGATGAGAACCGCGGCGTTGTCGTCGAACTTGATGTAGGAGCCGTCCTTGCGGCGATGCTCCTTCACGGTGCGAACGATGACGGCCTTCACCACAGCACCCTTCTTCACGGTGCCGTCCGGAGCAGCTTCCTTGACCGACGCGGTGATCACGTCGCCGAGCCCGGCGTATTTGCCGGCCGTCGATCCGCCCAGCATCTTGATCGCCGCAATCTTCTTCGCGCCGGTGTTATCGGCCACGTTGAGAATGGTGCGCATCTGGATCATGGCTAACTCGCTCTCTCCAGGACTTCCCTGACGTTCCAGCGTTTCCGCTTCGACAGCGGCCGCGTCTCTTCGATGAGGACGCGATCGCCGATGTTGAGCGGATCGTTGGCGTGCGCGAGAAACTTGCTCGTGCGCTTGATGTACTTCTGATACATCGGGTGCATGACCAGGTTCTCGACGGCCACGACGACCGTCTTCTGCATCTTGTTCGACACGACGACGCCGACCTTGGTGCGCTCGATGCCCTTTTTCTTCTCTGTCTCTTTCTCTGCCATTGCCCTCTCCGCCTACGCGCGCGAGCGCTCGCCGAGCAGCGTCTTGATGCGCGCGATCTCGCGCTTGACCTGCCGGATCTTCATGGGGTTCTCGACGCGGCCTGTGGCGCGCTGAAACCGCAGTTTGAAGAGCTGTTCCGAAAGCTCTTTCTCACGCATTTGAAGCTCGTCGTTGTTCTTGTCGCGAAGCTCTCTCAGTTTCATTACTCGCCGGTCTCCATCATTTCGCGGCTGACGAAACGCGTCTTGATCGGAAGCTTGTGCGCGGCCAGACGGAAGGCTTCTTCGGCGATCTCACGCGTAACGCCTTCCATCTCATAGAGAATGCGCGCCGGCTTGATCACACACACCCACTCTTCCGGTGCGCCTTTGCCCTTGCCCATGCGGGTCTCGAGCGGCTTCTTCGTCACCGGCTTGTCGGGGAAGATGCGGATCCAGATCTTTCCGCCGCGCTTGACGTGACGGGTCATGGCGATACGACCCGCTTCGATCTGGCGCGCCGTCACCCAGCCCGCTTCGAGCGCCTGCAGCCCGTAATCGCCGAACGAGATCTTCTGACCACGAGTGGCCAGACCGCGGCGGCGTCCACGCTGCTGTTTTCTGAATTTGACTTTCTTCGGCATCATCATGATGTCGTTCTCCGTTGTGTGTAGCGGCGTGCTTCAGCACGCCGACGGCGCGCTGAAGCGCGCCGCTACACCTACTGCGGCCGTCTCCTGCTCTTCGTCTTGGCCATTTCACCTTTATAAATCCACACCTTCACGCCGATGACTCCGTACGTCGTGCGCGCGAGCGCAAGACCGTAGTCGACATCGGCCTTCAGCGTGTGCAGCGGGAGGCGTCCATCCTGGTACCACTCACTGCGTGCGATCTCGGCGCCGTTGAGGCGTCCGCCCACGCGGACCTTGATTCCCTTCGCGCCGAAGCGGAACGCCGACTCCATGGCCTTCTTCATCGCGCGACGGAAGGCGATGCGGCGCTCGAGCTGCGTGGCGATGTTCTCGGCCACGAGCTGAGCGTCGAGCTCCGGACGCTGGATCTCCTGGATGTTGATGTAGACCTCACCGTTGACGAGCTTCTGGAGCTCGTCGCGGAGCTTGTCGACCTCAGCGCCCTTGCGTCCGATGATGATGCCGGGACGCGACGTGTAGATGTTGATGCGCATCTTGTTGGCGGTGCGCTCGATGTCGATCTCCGACACTCCGGCGTGGGAGAGACGCTTCTTCAGATCCTCGCGGAGCTTCAGATCGCGATGCAGCGTCTCGGCGTAGTTCTTCCCGGCATACCAGCGGGAATGCCACGTCTTGTTGAATCCGAGCCGAAATCCGTACGGGTTGACCTTCTGACCCAATGTAGCCTCCGTTATTTCCTGGCGCGGGCCCGGGGGGTCTTCTTCGTCCCGCCGGTCCGCTCGCCTGCTGCTTTCACATCATCCGAAACATGAACCGTCACGTGAGCCTTGCGCTTCTGGATGCGATACGCGCGTCCCATCGGCGCCGGCTGCACGCGCTTCTCGCGCGGACCTTCATTGACATAGATCTTCGAGACCACGAGATCGTCGACGTCGGCGCCGGTCTCTTTGTTCTCCGCGTTCGCCACGGCGGAGCGCAGAAGCTTCTCCAGATCTTTCGCCGACGACTTCCGCGTGAAGCGGAGGATGTTCAGCGCCTCATCGACCTTCTTGCCACGGATCAGATCCGCAACGAGCCGGACTTTCTGCGGCGAAGCTTTCAGGTACTTGAGAGTTGCCGTCGCTTCCATCGATCTTTCTCCGCTATGCCTTCGGCGTCGGCATCGGTGTGGGTGTTCCCGGCGCTGCTCCGCCCGGAGCGCGACCCGGAGCCGCCGTCGGCGCCGCCGCCTTCTCCGCCGCTTTCTTGCCGCTGTGTCCCTTGAACGTCCGGGTCAGCGCAAACTCACCGAGCTTGTGTCCGACCATGTTCTCGGAGATGTATACCGGCACGAACTTACGACCGTTGTGAATCGCGATCGTGTGACCAACCATCTCCGGGATGATCGTCGAGCGGCGCGACCAGCTCTTGATGACCTTCTTCTCGCGCTCGCGATTCATCGCCTCCACCTTCTTCTGGAGGTGCTCGTCGACGAACGGACCCTTCTTGAGTGAACGTGTCATTTACTTTCTCCGCTTGACGATGAACCTCGTCGTCCGCTTGTTGCGTCGTGTCTTGTAACCCTTCGTCGGCTGACCCCACGGGCTCACCGGATGACGACCACCCGAGGTCTTTCCTTCACCGCCACCGAGGGGATGATCGACCGGGTTCATCGACACACCGCGGTTGTGCGGCATTTTTCCGAGGTGACGGGTGCGGCCGGCCTTTCCGATCGAGACGTTTTCGTGCTCGAGGTTTCCGACCTGACCGATCGTGGCGTAGCAGCGCACGTGAACCTTGCGCATCTCACCGGACGGAAGTCGCAGCGTCGCCCACTCACCTTCGCGAGCCATGAGCTGTGCGGACGTTCCCGCCGAACGCGCCATCTGTCCGCCTCGTCCTTCTTTCAACTCGATGTTGTGAATCATCGTGCCGAGGGGGATGTTGGAGAGCGGAAGGGAGTTGCCGACGAGGATGTCCGCGTCGGGGCCGGACTGAATCGTCTGACCGACCTGCAGGCCGTCGGGAGCCAGGATGTAACGCTTTTCGCCGTCGGCGTAGTTGAGCAGGGCGATGCGCGCGGTGCGGTTCGGATCGTATTCGATCGCCGCCACCTTCGCGGGAATGCCGTGCTTCTGCCGCTTGAAGTCGATCTCGCGGTACTTCTGCTTGTGACCGCCGCCGATGAAGCGTGAAGTGATGCGGCCGGCGCTGTTGCGTCCGCCCGTCTTCGGCTTGCCCCTCGTCAGCGACTTCTCGGGCTTCTTCTTCGTCAATCCTTCAAACGAAGGATGCGACTGAAAGCGGATGCCCGGCGATGTCGGTTTGTATGTTTTCGTGGCCATGTGATCAGACTCCTTCGATGAAGTCCGGAGCCTTCTCTCCTTCTTTCAAGCGCACATAGGCTTTGCGCCAGTCGCGGCGCTTGCCGGCCCAGCGGCCCATGCGTTTCACTTTTCCCTTCACGTTGGCGAGGCGCACTTCGTCGACTTTGACTTTGAAGAGCTCCTCGACTGCACGCTTCACTTCGATCTTGTTGGCGTGGGGCGCGACTTCGAAGGCGATGATGTTCGCGCCCGAATCGCGCTGCAGCGTTGACTTCTCAGTGACCAGCGGACGGCGAATGATCTCGTTCGCGGTCATGACTGCAGCACCTCCGTGAGCCGATCGAGCGCCGCCTGGCTCAGCACGATGTAGCGGCTGTTCACGACGTCGTAGACGTTGACGTTCTGCGGATCGACGAACTGCAGCTTCGGGTTGTTGCGCGACGCGAGAAGCGTATTCGTGTTCTCGAGCGAGTCCACGAGAAGCGCTTTCCCTTCGACTCCGATCTTTGCGACTTTGTCGGCGAGAGACTTCGTCTTCGCTTCCTCGATCGAAAGATCGGCGATGAGGACGAGCTTCCCTTCCTTCACGCGCTGGGAGAGCGCCGACTTCAGCGCGTTCTTCTTCTCCTTCGAATTCATCTTGTAGGAGTAGTCGCGGGGCTGAGGACCGAATGCTGTGCCACCATGACGATGAATCGGCGGACGATTACCGCCCTGACGGGCGCGGCCGGTGCCCTTCTGGCGAAACGGCTTCTTGCCCGAACCGCTCACTTCAGAACGAGTCTTCGTCTTGTGTGTTCCCTGACGAAGCGACGCGAGGTAATTGCGCACCGCTTCGTGAATGAGATGCTCCTTGTACGGATACGCGAAAATCTCATCCGGCAGGTCGACCGAGCCGACCTTCTTGTTGTTCCAGTCTTTGATGTCAATGGTCGGCATCGTTACTCTCCCCGCTTCCCGTTCTTCGAGAAACGAACGAAGACGAGTCCATTGCGTCCGCCCGGCACGGCGCCGCGCACGTAGAGCAGGTTGTTCTCGGCATCGACCTTCGCGACGCGAAGATTCTTTACCGTCACCTGATCGCCCCCCATCCGCCCGCCCATGCGCATGCCCTTCATAACGCGCGAGGGGAAGGCCGACGCGCCGATCGAGCCGGGCGCGCGGTGGAACATCGAGCCATGCGTCGCGCGACCGCCTTTGAAGTGATGGCGCTTCACGACGCCCTGAAAGCCCTTGCCCTTCGACTGACCGACGACGTCGATCGAGTCGCCCGGCTTGAAGATGTCGACCTGCACGCGATCGCCGACGTTGGCGTCGCCGTTGTACGGAAATTCGGCGAGCGTGCGCACCGGCTGGATGCCGGCCTTCTCGAAGTGTCCGCGCTGCGCACCGGTGATGCGACGGTTCGACACTTTCTCGACAAGACCGATCTGCACGGCGTTGTAGCCGTCCTTCTCGGCGGTCTTCTTCTGCACCACGAGGCACGGACCAGCCTGAATGACCGTCACCGGGACGAGTGCACCGTCCTCGGCGAACACCTGGGTCATTCCGACCTTCTTGCCAATGATTCCTTCGATTGCCATTTGTTCCACCTTGGCTTCTGTGTAGCGTCGCGCTTCAGCGCGACGTCGGCGCACTGAAGTGCGCCGCTACACCTATTTTCCGAACGCCTTAATCTCCACGTCCACGCCAGCCGGTAATTCAAGTTTCATCAAAGCGTCGACGGTCTGCGTCGTCGGCTCGAGAATGTCGAGCAGCCGCTTGTGTGTCCGCATCTCGAACTGCTCACGCGACTTTTTATCGACGTGAGGGCTGCGCAGCACCGTGTACCGCGAAACCTGCGTCGGCAGCGGGATCGGTCCCGCGACCCTGGCTCCCGTGCGCTTGGCCGTGTCGACGATTTCACTCGTCGACTGATCGAGCACGCGGTAGTCATAAGCCTTGAGACGGATGCGGATCTTTTCGTTCATCATTTGTCAGTACCTTTAAAGAACATGTGTAGCGGCGCGCTTCAGCGCGCCGTCGGCGGGCTGAAGCCCGCCGCTACACTCATCACTACTCGAGAATCTCCGTGACCGTTCCAGCGCCGACGGTGCGGCCGCCCTCGCGGATGGCGAAGCGAAGTCCCTTCTCCATCGCGATCGGAGCGATGAGGTTGATGGTCAGCGACGTGTTGTCACCCGGCATCACCATCTCCGCACCCTGCGCGAGCTCCGCGGTCCCCGTGACGTCGGTCGTGCGGAAGTAGAACTGCGGACGGTAGCCGTTGAAGAACGGCGTGTGCCGGCCGCCCTCTTCCTTCGTCAGGATGTAAACCTCGGCCTTGAACTTGGTGTGCGGCGTGATCGAGCCCGGCTTCGCGCAAACCTGGCCGCGCTCGACATCCTTGCGCTCAGTGCCGCGGAGCAGAAGGCCGACGTTGTCGCCCGCCTCGCCCTCATCGAGCAGCTTGCGGAACATCTCCACGCCGGTGACCACTTTCTTCTGCGTCGGACGCAGCCCGACGATCTCCACTTCCTCACCCACCTTCACCTTGCCGCGCTCCACGCGGCCCGTCACCACCGTGCCGCGGCCGGAAATGGAGAAAATATCTTCGATGGGCATGGCAAACGGCTTGTCGATGTCGCGCACCGGCAGCGGCACGTTCTTGTCCACCGCTTCCATCAATTCCAGGATCGTTTTCTCCCACTTCTCCTCGCCGTTCAGCGCGCCCAGTGCCGAGCCGCGCACTACCGGCACCGCGTCACCGGGAAACTGATAGCTCTTCAACAGCTCGCGTACTTCCAGTTCCACCAGTTCCAGCAGTTCGGGGTCTTCCACCATGTCGCACTTGTTCAGGAAGACCACGATGTAGGGCACGCCCACTTGGCGGGCCAGCAGAATGTGCTCGCGGGTCTGCGGCATGGGGCCATCGGTGGCCGCGACCACCAGAATCGCGCCGTCCATCTGCGCCGCGCCGGTAATCATGTTCTTGATGTAGTCGGCGTGGCCCGGACAATCAATATGCGCGTAGTGGCGGTTGGGCGTTTCGTACTCCACGTGGGCTACGGCGATGGTGATGCCGCGCTCGCGCTCTTCCGGCGCGTTGTCAATGGAATCAAACGCGCGGAACTGCACCTTGGGATTCGATTTGGCCAGCACCTTGGTGATGGCCGCGGTCAGCGTGGTCTTGCCGTGGTCAATGTGCCCGATGGTGCCAATGTTCACGTGCGGCTTGGTGCGTTCGAA
>DASYUK010000272.1:0-9707 GCA_036001325.1 Thermoanaerobaculia bacterium | reverse complement strand
CTCGTGTTGGTGCTGTACGCAATGGCGCTTGCCGGTTTCGTCGCGGGAACGACATACTCGATCATCGCGCGTGCACAACCGCAGCGAGTCCGCATGATCGTCAGTCTCGCGCTTTATGAAGCGTGCGCGATCTTTGGCCTGATCGCAGCATTCATCATCAGCGACTGGCGACTGTACCTCGCGCCGTGGGCGTTGGCCGTTGTTGGATTTCTACGCGTCTTCCCGTCATTCGAAGGTCCGCGCGACACTGAATAGATGTTCATGTCCATTCGTTAGACGCACTCCAGGTGCCAGACGCAACCGCGCGTGGAACGCTGCGCACGCGCCGTAGAATTCGTCCATGCATCCGAGCAGTCCACACGAGAAGGAGATGGCCGACGAGTCGATGGTCCGGAACCTCGCGGCCCAGGCCGAGGCGATCTGGCCGCAGGAAGAAGCGATCTTCGCGCGTGATCCGCCGGGCGACGGTGCGGTGCTCGACCTCGGCTGCGGAACCGGCGAGATCACGGCGCGCCTGGCCGGGAAGTTCGCGCGGGCCTCCTTCGTCGGCGTCGATCTGGAAGAGCAGCATCTGGCACGGGCCCGCGCGCGCTGCGCCGCATTCGGATCGCGCGTCCGTTTCGAAGTCGGCGACGCCCTCGCGCTCCCGTTCAGCAATGCCACGTTCGACCTCGTCGTCTGTCGTCACGTCCTGCAGGCCGTGCCCGACGCCGTGCGCGTTCTCGCGGAGATCCGGCGCGTTCTGCGTCCCGGCGGCCGCATGCATCTGATCGCCGAGGACTACGGGATGCTGTGGTGTCATCCGACCGAGCTCGATTCCGACGGCTTCTGGCAGCGCCTTCCTCCGCGATTCGCCGCTGCGGTCGGTTGCGACCTGCACGTCGGGCGGAAGACCTTCACCCTTCTCCACGATCTCGGCATGGCGAACATCGCGGTCGATTACGTCGTCGTCGATACGCTGCGCGTCGAGCGGGAGACATTCGCCCGCATCTGGGAAGCATGGCGAGACGGATACACCGAGTCGATGGTCGAGCACTGCGGCGTGCCGCGACAAGAGATCGAGCGCCGCTGGCGCGAGATGATCGATTGCGTCCGCGATCCGCGCGGCTACGCGCTGTGGCAGGTTCCGGTCTGGACGGCGATGGTCAGTGAATCGAGGTAGCCGTGAAGATTGGTCTCGTAGGATTCCCCGGCAGCGGCAAGACCACTGTTTTCAACGCACTCACCGGCCTCTCCGCGGGCACCGGGTTTCACGCCGCGCGCGGCAAGACGAACCTCGGCACCGTCAAGGTTCCTGATGACCGCGTCGTCGCGCTCGCGCAGCTCTTTCATCCGAAAAAGACCACCCTGGCCGAGATCACGTTCTGCGACGTCGCCGCCGTCGCTGCGCACGGGCAGAGCCTCGATGACCAAACGCTCGCGGCGATGCGCGAGGTCGATGCCTTGTGCCAGGTCGTTCGCGGTTTCGCCGGTGCGGCGGGTGAGCCGCCGGCGCCGGTCGCGGAGGCGAGGAATCTCGAAGACGAAATAAACCTGGCGGATCTCATCATCATCGAGAAACGGCTCGAGCGTCTGAAACGCGAGAAGAGCAAGAGCACCGAGGTGCCGCTGATGGAGACGCTGAAGGCCGCGCTCGAGGTGGGGACGCCTCTGCGATGCGTCGAAGGTCTGGCGCCGGACGCGTGGGCGCTGCTGGCCGGCTACCGTTTTCTCACGGCCAAGCCGCTCCTGCTCGTGCTCAACGTGCCGGAGTCGGAGGCGGCCAGTCCCCCTCCCGCCGATCTTGCCGCGCACGCCGCCGCGATAGGCCTTGGGCTCGTGGTGCTAGCGGGACAGGTCGAGATGGACATCGCGCAGATGCCGCACGAAGACCAGAAGGAGTTCGCCGCGTCGCTCGGGCTGTCGGAGCCGGCGATCGGACGCTTCATTCACGCGGCGTACACGCTGATCGACCTGATCTCGTTCCTGACAGCGGGGGAGGACGAATGTCGTTCCTGGCCGATCCGCCGCGGGCTGACTGCGCCGAAGGCGGCGGCGAAGATCCACTCCGACATCGAGCGCGGTTTCATCCGTGCGGAAGTGGTACGTTGGGAGGATCTCGTGCACTTCGGCAGCGAAGCGAAGTGCCGCGAGGCAGGCCGGCTTCGATCCGAGGGGAAGGAATACGTCGTTCAGGACGGCGACGTGATCAACTTCCGCTTCAACGTGTGAGAAAAACGAATCTACTTCGCCGGCCTTGCTTCACTGACCCGCGATCGCCAGCTCGCTCCAGCTATCGCCCGTCACGTTGTCGATCGAAGAGCCGTACGCCGTCCAGAGCGTCGTCGCTCCGCTGCCGCTCGTGATCGTGATCTGCGAGACCGGCGACGTCGATGTCGTGAGAGGAACCTGTTGCATTGATGTGGGAGGAATCGTCACCGTGTAACTCTCGATCGCACCCGCGGCTGAGACCGTGATCACGAACGTGACCGTTGTCGCGGAGTCGAGGTTCACGATGCCGACGTTGACTCGATATCGAGAGTCGCGACGCAAACCGAAGATCGCCGCTGTCGCCATCGTCGTGGGTCCCGGTCGCACGACATCGAGGCTCTGCGATGTTGTTCCGGTCGTTCCCGGTTGCGGCGTCCAGATGCGTGAAGTGGCGAATAGCTTTGCGTTCGGGTCGAGCGCTTCCGTGCTCGTCACGCCGGTGATCAGAAGTGATCCGAGTCCCTGGACGCCGAGATAGTTGTTGACGAAGTCTTCGGAGCTGATGCCGGTCCGTGCCGGGATGTTGATATCGGTGACGGCTGTTGTTCCGCCGACCTGCGGCCACCAGCGAAGCTGCACGCGCTGCGCGACATCACCGAAGTTGATCAGCGTGATATCGGAGCGGAAGAACGTTCCGTTGGCGCCGGGAGTGCTGCCCGCCGCGGGAACCAGAAGTTGCGGAGCCGCGTTGATCGGCAGGACGACGCCGTTCGTTTCGGGAGTTTGAGCTGACAGCGAGAGCGCGAACAACATTGTGACGACTGCGGTGCAGCGAACCATAAAAATCCTCCGCCGTGCTGACCTGCGGAGGCGGTGCCAGTAATCTGGAGTGATGGGCAGCATCACCATCGAAACCCGGATTCGCGCCGCGATCGACGTCTGCTTCGACGCCGCGCGCGACGTCTCGCTTCATGTGCAAAGCGCGGCATTCTCGCGCGAACGACTCGTCGCGCCTGGGCGGCTCGAAGGTCTCCTGCAACTCGGTGATCTCGTCTGCTTCGAAGGCCGTCACTTCGGGATCAGGCAGCGATTCTGCGCGCGCATCACAGAGCTCGACCGTCCTTACCGCTTCGTCGATGAAATGGTGCGCGGTATGTTCAAGTCGATGCGGCACATCCACGCATTCGAAGGGACCGAAGGCGGCACACTCATGCGTGATCTCGTGACCTGGGAAGCGCCATTCGGCTGGATCGCCGACGCGCTCTTCCTCGAGCGGCATATGCGCTGGTTCGTGGAAACGAAGCAGAAACGTTTGAAGGAGCTGGTCGAGCGGCGGGAAAAGGTGTAAGCGAACGCGGCACTATGATAGTCAAGTCTAGGGCAGCAAAATTGCAGCCGGCGAAAGGTTGCATTCACTGACCCTTCGAGGTGTGATCCATGCGCATTGCCGTAAGAGTCTTCGTAGCGGCTCTCCTCCTTCTCCCCCTCGCCACCACCCCAGCAAACGCGCAGTACTTCGGCCGGAACAAGGTGCAGTGGGAGAACTTTCACTTCAAGACGCTGCGCACCGAGCATTTCGACATCTACTACTACGATCAGGAAGCGGATGTCGTGAATGACGTCGGCCGGATGGCCGAGCGCTGGTACTCGCGCCTCTCGAAGACGTTCAACCACACGTTCAATCGCAAGCCGATCGTGCTCTACGCGAATGCGGCCGACTTCCACCAGACCACGACGACCGGCGGTCTGATCGGCGAAGGGACCGGCGGCTTCACCGATGAGTTCATGAATCGCGTCGTCCTCCCGCTCACCGGCGATTACGCCGAGAACGACCACGTGCTCGGTCACGAGATCGTGCACGTCTTCCAGTACGACATCGCCGCGTCGGCGTCGCAGCAGCGGCGCCGGTTCAACCTCGAACAGCTCCCGCTGTGGCTCGTCGAAGGAATGGCGGAGTATTTCTCGAAGGGTCGGGTCGATCCACTGACGTCGATGTGGATCCGCGACGCGACGATCAACGATCGTCTCCCCGACCTGCGCAAGCTCTCGCGCGATCCGCGCTACTTCCCCTATCGATATGGACAGGCGCTGCTCGCATACATGGGCGGACGCTTTGGCGACGAGACCGTCGTCCGCTACTTCCACGCTGCCGGCATGGTCGGCATCGATCAGGCCTTCGATCGCGCTGTCGGAATCTCGTCGAAGCAACTCTTCGCCGACTGGCAGGAATCGGCGCGCGAGCTGTACAACCCTGTGGTCCAGGCACGCTCGAATCTGACGCAGCCGCTCATCGGAAAGAAGCCGATTCCCGGCAAGAAGGGCCTGCGGCGTTCGAGCCAGTTGAATGTCGGACCTTCACTCAGCCCCGATGGCCAGTACGTGGCGTTCCTCTCATCGCGCGAGCTCTTCGACATCGATCTCTTCCTCGCCGATGCCAAAACGGGCCGGATCATCCGGCAACTCGCCTCGTCCGACTACGACGCCCACTTCGAGTCGCTGCGTTTCATCGAGAGCGCCGGCTGCTGGTCGCCCGATGGAAAACAGCTCGCCGTCATCTCGTTCGCCAAGGGCGACAACTTCCTGACGATCATCGATGTCGACACGCGCCATATCGAGAACGTCCGCGTGCCGGGCCTCAACGCGATCAACAATGTGTCGTGGTCGCCCGACGGCCGATCGATCGCCATCTCCGGCCAGACCACCGGCGTGAGCGATCTGTTCGTCTACGACGTTCAAAGCAAGGATGTGCGGCGACTGACGAACGACAAATACGCCGATCTTCAGCCGGCGTGGTCGCCGGATGGTCGAACGATCGCGTTCGTGACCGATCGCAGCGGCGGGCCGGGAATCGAACAACTGCGCTACGACCAGATGGGGATCGCCACGATCGAAGTCAGCAGCGGCACGATCACTCAGTTGCCGCTCTTCCCCAACACGAAGCACATCAATCCTCAGTATGCGCCCGACGGAAGTCTCTACTTCATCGCGAATCCCGAGGGGATTCCTGACGTGTATCGGTATCGGTTCAGCGATGGAACGATCGGGCGCGTCACCAACGTGCAGACCGGTGTTTCGGGCATCACCGATCTGTCGCCGGCATTGAGCGTCGCGGCGAAGAGTGGCGACATCGCGTTCTCGCTCTTCGAGGACGACAGCTACAACATCTACACGCTTCCGTCGAGCGCACCATCGACTGAGGTGATGGCGATGGCCTTGTCGAAGGATCAGGTTGCGCGCGCCGCGGTTCTGCCGCCGTTCCGCGCCCAGGGATCACAGATCACCACTTACCTGCAGCATCCCGAGCAAGGCCTGCTGCCGGCGACGTCGACGTTCGAGCAGCGAGCCTACAGCTCCGACCTGCACCTCGCCTATCTCGGTCCACCGACGATCGGCGTCGGAGGTGATCAATATGGATACGGCGTGGCCGGCAGTGTCAGCGCCTACTTCACCGACATCCTCGGGCAGCAGAATGTGGGCTTCACGTTCCAGGGAACGGGCGACAGCACGACGAGCTTCGCCGACCAGCTCGGCGGCGAGCTTTTCTATCTGAACCAGACGCATCGATTCAATTGGGGCGTCGACACGCTGCATCTGCCCTACGTCAGTTCGTATTGGAGCTACGGCATCGGAACGGCCCCCGGCACGAATACGGTCACGGACGTCTATCAGAACTACCGCATCGTCGAGACGATCAGCGACGTCTCGCCGATGGCGCAGTACCCGTTCGGCCCGACGCGGCGCATCGAAGGATCGGCGGGCTATCAGCGCTATGCATACAAAGCAGAACTGGAGACGTGGTACGCCATCGGCAACACGATCATCGATCGCACGCGCGAACGACTGGGCGATTCGTTCAGCATCAATCTGTTCAAAGCATCGACGGCTTTCGTCGGCGACAGCTCGATCTTCGGCTTCGTCTCGCCGGTGCGCGGAACGCGTTATCGCTACGAAGTGGAGGCTCTGACCGGCGATTTGAAGTTCGACACGGCGCTCGCCGATTGGAGAAAGTACTTCTATCACCGCCCGTTCACGCTGGCCGTTCGCGGTTTCCACTACGGCCGGTATGGCAGCGGGGGCGAGGATACGCGAATCTCGCCGCTCTATCTCGGTGCGGGCGATCTCGTGCGCGGTTACGATCCGTACGGCATCAATCCCGCGCTGGAGTGCAAGACATCGTCGGGCTGCCCGGTGTTCGATCGCCTGATCGGATCGAAGATCGCCGCCGGAAGCGTCGAGTTGCGCGCCCCGCTTTTCGGCACTCCGGAGTTCGGACTGATCAACGCGACCTTCATCCCGACCGAGATCTTCGCGTTCGGCGACGTCGGCGCGGCATGGACCTCCAACAGCAAGGTGTCGTGGAAGTGGCAGACTGATACCAACGAGCGCGTTCCCGTCATGAGCGTCGGCGCCGGTCTGCGCATTCTGCTGAGCTACATCCCGATCGAGTTTTACGTGGCGAAGCCGTTCCAGCGCCCCGATCAGAGCGTTGTCTACGGCTTCAACATCATGCCGGGATGGTAAGTTGTGCAGAGCCTTCTCCCTCTGGGAGAAGGTGGCCGAAGGCCGGATGAGGGGCGCCCCTCACCCGGCGCTGCGCGCCACCCTCTCCCGGCGGGAGAGGGCACTGCCGCGATGATCTCCCCTGCCGAATTCGATTCCCTCGTCGAAGAGGCGCTCGAGCAACTCCCGAAGCGATTCGCCGATCTGCTCGACAACGTCGTGATCGTCGTCGAAGAAGAACCTACCGACGAAGATCTCGATGCTGTTGACGGCGACGAGCTGCTCGGCCTCTACCGCGGCGTTGCGATGACACGCCGATCACACAACATGTTGCCGGCGCTGCCGGATCAGATCGCGATCTTTCGCGGACCGATCCTCCGCGTGGCTCGCACCCGCCGCCAGGCCGTTCGCGAGATCCGCGAGACCGTGATTCACGAGCTCGGGCACTATTTCGGACTGCACGACGGCGACATGGTGTATTAGCGACCAGGGTATCGACGATCGCGCAGCGCTGTCGATTCTCGAACGTATTCGCGAAGCACCGCCGGGAACGCGACGCGCGTTTTCGCGAGGAACTCTTCGCAGCCATCACGTGATTCGAAGGACTGCGTTTCGATCTCCTTTGCGTGATGGCGCATGGCGTTTTCGAAGTCGACGATATGGGACAACTCGTGCAACCGATACATGCTGTGCGAGAGGTACATGTGCGGCTGCGCCGTAATTCGGACGCTCGCTGCCCAGCGTTCTCCCTTCATCGCGCAAACGCAGTACAAATCTGCTCCTTCGAACGTCGTGCAAGCTGTTTCGACGGCGCCATTGCAAGCTGCTCGCACATGGCGCTCGGAGATTACCGTCAGTTGCGGCGCCTTCACCGTCACCGCGTATCCGAAGATCGGTAGAGGGGTCAGCAGTGAGCACGCCAGCAGCAGTTCCTTTCGCATGATCCGATCGCCTCATCGCGCTGCGGCGTACAATCGAGGCACATCCGATCAGCGCGGTTGCAGACACGATCGGTCGTCGGCGGGACCAAGTCGTCTCGCTTCAGTAGGGAAACCGTAGGCGTCCATGCCCTTACGATTCGGCGACTTCGTCTTCGACGCTGAGTGCGTTCAGCTCCTGAGAAACGGCGCGCCCGTTCACCTCTCGCCGAAGGCATTTCGCCTGCTGGAAGTGCTGATCGCGCACCGCCCCGCGGTCGTATCGAAACAACAACTCCTCGACGACGTGTGGGAAGGTCAGATTGTCGAGGAAGAAAACATCAAGAATCTGATCGCCGAGGTGCGGAAGGCGATGGGCGACAATGCCATCAGGACGGCGCATCGGCGCGGATATGCGTTCGTGGCGGATGCCGGGGTCACAGGCCGGCGATCGGCGGCATCCTGGTTCCTCACCGATGGCGTCGACGTTCATCCGATTCGGGGTTCCGCGGTGATCGGGCGCGGCGCCGAGGCCGACATTCGCGTCCGCTCCGGCTCCGT
The DNA here is from genome assembly GCA_036001325.1 of Thermoanaerobaculia bacterium. GTDB lineage: Bacteria > Acidobacteriota > Thermoanaerobaculia > Gp7-AA8 > Gp7-AA8 > DASVHS01. The sequence goes on along the minus strand of DASYUK010000272.1, from coordinate 1,539 downwards.
CTCGCGTCTTCACGCCCGCATCGTGGCCGGCCCCGCCGGCGTGACGATCGAAGATCTGGGAAGCAAGAATGGCACGGTCGTCGGCGGCGCGCGCATCGCGCATCCGACGCCCGTCTTCAACGGTGACATCATCACCCTCGGCAGTGTCTCGCTGACGTTGCAAAACGAGGCGGAGCAGACAACAACGCTGCCGCCCGCGTGATTACTCGGAGGCTGCGAGATGAACGCCGTCGCGCTTGATCGTTGTGAGGCGTTGAATGAGCTTCATCCTGTCTCCGAAGAACTTCGCCTCATCTTTGATGAACGAGATGCACGTTTCCTCCGACAGGAAGACGTGCAGCGACAGCGCGTCGCCATATTCGTTGAGCGACGAGCGGATGTCAGCGATGTGATCGAGCTCGTGGCGCACGAACGTATACGCGCTCGTATGAATGAAAGGCGTGGCGATGAAGCGCGACCGGACGGTCCACTGATCGCCCGCTCGAGCACACGCGCAGAAGAACTCTGTCTTCACTGTTGTGCACGCGCGTCTGCTCGCGCTCTTGCAGGCCATCGACGCGGCTCCTTCCGAGACAAAGACGATGTGAGGACGTCTGATCTCGACATCAGCCGCGCGCGCAACCGGAATGAGGAGGAGGATCGCAACCACCACCGCCACGTTTCGCATACCTGGAAAGACGTATGCGCGAGACGGAAGTCGTCTCAGGACGGTGAGGAAACGGCACGCTTGTGCGTCGGTTTCGTAACGTTCCCGTGTAGTGCCGCCGTCTCGGCCACAACAGGGCGAACAGTAAATACATCACTCCGCTATGCCGCATGGCATTAAACGTGGAAGCGCTTCACCAGCACGGCGAAAAGGAGTCTGGCGGGGAGGCGATACCACAAATGCGTCCGCTGAACGTCTTCCGGTTCCTGTTGCTCGCTCCGTTGGCCCTGAATGCTCAAACGCCAGGCCCGCCATGCGGTGCGTCGCTGAGCATTTCTCTCAGCGGCCCGACGCACACGACGCTGACCGCGACTGGAACGACGACGACCGACTGCGCCACTCGCGATGGTGGTCTGTTCTTCCTCGACGGTGAGATATTTCCCGGCCATCCGCCCGTGTGGTATTGCGACGGCACCGACGCGCTGAACTGCGTGCAAAGGATATCGACGTCGGTTGCATGCTTCGCCAAGGGAGAGCACGTCGTCGAATTCGATACCAGCTGCGACACAAAGGGCACCGACGCCAACGGCAATCCGGTATGCGGGAGCAGCACCGGCCCTAAACAATACGCATCGTTCACCGTCGACGACCCGAAACCAAGTCTTACGCTGATCCTCACGGGGCCTGATGCCAATGGCGTGTACACGGCCAGCGCGACATACGCTTTCCCATCGACAGAGTCAGCCGGTCAACGCTACGTCAGCATCAAGTTCAACGGAGCAACAGTCACTTCTGAGTATCCGGTCAATCCGACGGGAACGACACCTACCGGCACATTCAGCGGCTGCGGCACACTCGTTGCCGTGGCTGAATCGTGCGGGCGGACAGATGCG
>DASYUK010000271.1:0-2425 GCA_036001325.1 Thermoanaerobaculia bacterium | reverse complement strand
GACTTCGTATCTGTCAAATTCCTCTGACAACCGGCAGATCTCTCACGTTTACGCGACGGTGCCGTCGCAGGTGAGGCGTCGCGACACCGGCAAGGTTCTGCCGGATGGGCCGCGGCGCTACTGCCTCGCTGGTGCAGATGGACATTTTCGCGTCGGTCACGAAGTATGTGTGGGGAAGAAACGCGCACAACGGCCAAGCCTATACCGTCGGATCCACAACGAACAGGCCGCGCCGATTTTCTGCGCGGGCTTCACGGTGTGGAGCGGATTCCGGATCGCCGAGCCGGAGCCTGGCGACCGCGTCGCCGTCGTCGGCGTGGGAGGCCTCGGCCACCTCGGAGTTCAGTTCGCGAAAGCAGCAGGCCACGAAACGATTGCGGTCACGCATTCGAAGGACAAAGAGAAGATGCTGCGCCAGCTCGGCGTGGATCATGTCGTCGCCGACGGCGATGGCCTGCAGAAAGCGGGCGGCGCGGACGTCATCCTCGTCACCGGCAACTCATGGAAGGCGGCGGGCGACGCGATGAAAGCGCTGCGTCCGCAGGGCCGTGTCGTTCTCATGGGCGTCAGCGGCGACCCTCTGCAGGTGCCGGTCTCTCTCCTCTTCGTCGAAGGAAAAATCCTGGGCTCATCGCAGAACGATCCCGAGCATCTTTACGAGGCACTCGATTTCGTCGCGCGCGGAAAGGTGAAGGTCGTGACCGAAACCTACTCGCTCGACGAGATCGGAAAGGCATACGATCGCGTCGAGAAGGGCGAGGTACGATTCCGAGCGGTGATCAAGCCATGATCGATGACCGAGAGGCTAGAGCTAGCCACTCGCGCTACATCGGCCTTGGCCGCGCCGCGATCGGGCGCCGCAGCTTCATGTCCTCGGCTTTGTAGACGATGCTAGTACACCGGCTGGCTCGGGTCGATTCGCGCGACCCACTGCGCGATGCCGCCCTTCAGATTCCGGACGCGGCGGAACCCGGCCCCTTTGAGGAACTCGACTGCGCGCGCGCTGCGGCCGCCGCTCTTGCAGTGCACGACGATGTCGCGCGTGGCGTCGAGCTCCTGCACGCGCTCCGGAAGCTCTCCGAGCGGAATGAGGATCGAGCCGGCGATGCGATTGATCTGATACTCGAGCGGCTCGCGCACATCGAGAATCAGCAGATCATCCCCGTGATCGAGTTTCTCCTTCAGCTCGTCGACCATGATGTCGGCAGCCGTTGCGACTTCTGCGTCGTGGCGCACGCCGCAGAACTGCTCGTAATCGATCAGCTCATGAATGGTCGGATGCTCGCCGCAGATCGGGCAGTCGGGATCGCGGCGCAGCTTCAGCTCGCGGAACTGCATCCGCAGCGCGTCGAACAGGAGCAGTCGTCCGACCAGCGTCTCGCCCGCGCCGAGGATCAGCTTGATCGTTTCGGTGGCCTGAATCGTCCCGATGATTCCCGGCAGCACTCCCAACACGCCCCCCTCGGCACAACTGGGGACGAGTCCCGGCGGAGGCGGCTCCGCATAGAGGCAGCGATAGCACGGTCCATCCGGCGCAGCGAAGATCGACGCTTGTCCTTCGAATCGGAAGATGCTGCCGTAAACATTTGGCTTGCCGAGGAGCACGCAGGCGTCGTTGACGAGATAGCGCGTCGGGAAATTGTCCGTCCCGTCGACGATCACGTCGTAGTTCTGCAGGATGTCGAGCGCGTTCGAGGAGTTGAGCGCCGCCTCATGCGTTTCGATGCGCACGCCGGGATTGATGCCGGTGAGTCTCTCCGCGGCGGACTCGAGCTTCGGCCGGCCGACGTCGGCGGTCGAGTGCAGGATCTGCCGCTGGAGATTGCTGAAATCGACCACGTCGAAGTCGACGAGGCCGATCGTCCCGACGCCGGCCGCGGCGAGATAGAGCGTCGCCGGCGAGCCGAGTCCGCCGGCTCCGATGCAGAGCACGCGAGCCGCTTTCAATTTCCGCTGACCTTCCAGTCCGACCTCCGGCATGATGAGATGTCGGCTGTATCGTCGGATCTCTTCGTTAGTCAGTGGAGCGGCGGCCGTCTCGGCCGCCGACCCTCCCGCCACCGACGGAACGATCGTGATCGTGTCCTCCGGTTTCAGCGGCGTCTCTTCTTTCTGTAGATAGCGGATGTCGGAGTCGTTCACGTACACGTTGACGAAACTCCGCAGCCCGCCGTTCTCGTTGTAGAGATGCTCGCGTAGACGATCGTGCGTGCGCGTCAGATTCTCGAGCGCCTCGCCGACGGTTCGCCCCTCGACTTCCACGCGCGCGCTCTTATTCGCGTAAGGCCGCAACGGGGTGGGAATGAAGACTGTGGTTGGCATCGGGTTCACCTCCGATCTCCACCCGCTCGAATCGCGATCGGTCTTCGCTGAGCAGCCACGCTGTCAGCTCGCCGAGCGCTCTCGAATCGATGGAGACGATCGC
>DASYUK010000270.1:0-2462 GCA_036001325.1 Thermoanaerobaculia bacterium | reverse complement strand
ATACTCCGAACACATCCGATGCGACCGAAGAGAGCTTGATGTTGGCCATCTGTAGGAGTTTGTCGACCCGTAGTTGCGCCGTGCTTCTCATTTGAATCAACTTTCGGCGACAGCGCGTGAGTTGACGCAATTCGCGGATGGGCTTTGGCGGGACAAAGCTCGGTCGAATCAGACCGTGCCGCAACAGTACGGCGATCCATTCGGCATCCGATTGATCGGTTTTGCGGCCTGGCACGTTGGCCATCAGTCGGGCATTACCGAGCACGATGCGAACGTGGCCTTCCAGCACTCGATACACCGGCATCCAGTAGATGCCCGTGCTCTCCATCGCCACATCGGTGACCCCTAAAGCAACCAGCCAATCGCGCAACGACTCCAGTTGTCGAAGAAATGTCCCGAACGTGCGCCGCACGCGTTTCGGGGGTGTGCTCCGCCCATCGAGACAACACGCCACGATCCGCTTCTTGTGCACATCCAGGCCTGCACCAACAACGACAGTCACTTCCATGGCACCCTCCTTTCGTTGAGTGCCCAAAACGCGTACGCCGCCTCACTGAGGAGACGCTGCTCTGCGTGCTCGCCCGGCAAAATGCTTCCAGGCCGCGACAAACGGTGGTACCTATAGCGGCGCGGGTCCAGTCTTCGCGTCGGCGCTCATGGCGCCAGCGGGGGGTTCGACCTCTACGCGTTTTAGACACACGCATAAGGTCGGCTCCACTGGGCCCGCCTGCCACCCTCTTCGTCAACGGCGGTCAGGCGGAGACTGGGGTAGTCTTCGCGGCACCTTCTCCCGCCGGGAGAAGGCTCTACAATCCGGGGCCATGCGTCTCATTCGTGTTCTCTTTCTTATCGCACTCTCGCCCGCCCTTCTCGCGCAATCGATTGACACCGCCGCCGTCGACCGCCTCGCTCGCGACACGATGGCGCGCTGGAAAGTTCCGGCGATGGCGATCGGAATCGTGCAGAACGATCGCGTGACCTATCTCAAAGGTTTCGGCGCCACACCCGACACGCTATTTCAGATCGCCTCGACGACGAAGGCATTCACGACCACGGCGATGGCCATGCTCGTCGACGAGAAGAAGATGAGCTGGGATGATCCGGTGCGGAAGTACATCGAGTACTTCCACCTCGCCGATCCCTGCGCCGATTCACTCGTCACGCTGCGCGACATCGTCTCGCACCGCAGCGGCCTCTCGCGGCACGATGAGCTCTGGGACTACACGGATCTCTCGCGTGAAGACATCATTCGTCATGTCAGCACGATCAAGCTCACCAAGCCATTTCGCAGCGCTTACCAGTACAGCAACATCATGATCATGACCGCGGGTGAAGCCGTCGCATCTGCGGCGAAGATGCCGTGGAGCGATTTCGTCAAGACGCGCATCTTCGATCCTCTCGGAATGCATGAGACGGTCGTCAGCAAAGCCGACTGGGAGCGATCGGAGCACGCTACCGGCTACGGATACGACGCCAAAAAGGATCTCGTCGTCGCGCAAACGGCGCAAGCATACGAGAGTCTCGCTCCCGCCGGCACGATCAAATCGAGCGCACGCGACATCGTGCAGTGGATCCGCTTCCAACTGAACGATGGCCTCGTCGATGGAAAACGCCTCGTCTCCGCGGAAGCGCTCAACGAGACGAAGAGCCCTCAGACGATCGTGCCGCTGGTCGGCGATTCAAAAGAGGAAAATCCCGAAACCAACCTCTCCGCGTACGGCATGGCCTGGCGCGTCCAGGATTACCGCGGCGAGCTCCTGATCTCGCACGGCGGCGCGCTGAACGGATTTCGTACGCAGGTTGACCTTCTGCCGAAACAGCACGCCGGCTTTGTGGTCATGGCGAATCTCGGCCGCGGTCTCGCCGTCATCGCCATGCGCAACGCCTTCGCCGACATGCTCCTCGGCAAGCCGGCGCGCGATTGGAACGGCTACTACCTTGCGCTCGATGCGAAGGAGCGCGCGGCCGCGGAGACGAAGAAACGCGAGCGGGATGCGAAGCGACATCTCGATACAAAGCCGTCACGGGAGCTGGCGGCGTACGCCGGCACGTACACGAACGCTGCATACGGCCCTTCCGTCGTCACGCTCGAGGGCGATCATCTCGCGCTGCAGTACGGGCGATTAAAGCTGCCGTTGACGCACTATCACTTCGACACGTTCTCCGCGGTCGACGAAGAGGAGGACATCGACGAACAGATCGTGTTCTCTCTGGACGCAGATGGCGACGTCAAGAAGTTGACGCTCTTCGGCGAAGAATTCGAGAAGAAGTAGGGCCGCTAGAAGTCCGCGATCGCCTGCACGATCGAATCGATGAGCGATGTCGCGCCTGAAGCCGCGATGTGATGGTTCCAACCGAGGGCGAAGTAGCGGAAACGTCCGTCGCTGCCGCTGATGATGCCGGCGAGCGAGTTCACACCGGCGACCGTGCCGGTCTTGGCGCGCATGCGATCGCCGAGTGTC
>DASYUK010000269.1:0-11107 GCA_036001325.1 Thermoanaerobaculia bacterium | reverse complement strand
TCGTACTGCGTGCGGCGCAGGCGGAGATAACCCCACGACGCCGTCGACATCGGCAGCATCGATGGACCGACGACTTCGTCGGTGTCCGCAGCGCACAACGCCGCGTCGTGATCGCGCAACGCGCCGAATACCTCGGCGTCGAACCACGACGGATGACGAAACTCGAACGCGGACGGATGCTTTGGTAACACCGCGAGGAAATCGCGCAGCTTCGGCAGATCCTTGCGCGCAAACGGCGGAAGCTGGAACAGAACCGGTCCGAGCTTCGGCCCAAGCTCGGCTGCGGTCTCGAAAAAGAAGTGAACGTCGTCTCCGGCGCCGGCGAGCCTCTTCTGATGGGTGATGCGCTGCGGCGCTTTCAGCACGAAGACGAAACTCTCCGGCACTTCCGCTTCCCACTTCGCGAGCAACTTCGCTTCCGGCATCCGGTAAAACGTGTTGTTGATCTCGACCGTATTGAACTGCGATGCGTAGAAGCCGAGCATCTTTGCTGCGGGAAGATCTTCCGGATAGAAGCTCCCCTTCCACTCTTTGTAGCTGTAGCCGCTCGTTCCGACGAGCACGCGCATCGCGGCGATCGTATCAGCGCTGATGTTTGGCGCAGAAATACGTCGTTCGACCGAAAACCACGCTCCGCCGGATCGTGCCGCCGCAGCGCGGGCAGCGCGTCCCCTCTTCGCGATGATGGATGAGGTAGCGCGGCGGATAGCTCGCGTAATCAGTTTTCCGCGCGATAACTTCGCGGAGGATTCGTCTCATGGCCATGAAGATGTTCCTCACATCATCGGGCGCCAGGCGATCGACGGCGCGCCGCGGATGAATCGACGCCTGGAACAGAGTCTCATCGGCGTAGAGGTTCCCGATTCCCGCGATGACATTCTGCGACATCAGCAGCGACTTGATCGCGCCGCGCCGCGGCGCTAGGAGGTCACGAAATTGACGCGGCGTCAAAGCGAGCGGATCGGGGCCGAGGTGATGCTCGGCAATATAGACATCGGGATCGCGCGTGAGATCGACGACGCCGAAGAGGCGCATGTCCTCGAATGCCAGATGCGCCCCATTCGTGAAATCGAAAATCACACGCGCGAACCGCGGATCAACATCACGGTAGAACGCGAGATCGCCCGTCATTCCGAAATGCAGGTGCAACCAGACACTGCTCGCGTCGGCGAAGAGATGCTTGCCGTGACGGCGAACGCGTGAGAACTCACGGCCGCGCAACGCAGTGATCAAACGCTGCTTGCGAACATCGCCGAGCACGCGCTCGTCCTGCACGCGCACCCGTTCGATCTTCTGTTGCAGCGCGTGCTGCGCAAAGTAGCGACAATAGATCTCGACTTCAGGTAACTCCGGCATTCGAGGTGAACCGATGGCGAGAGTAGCAGACGCCGACCTTGAAAAAGTCGACCGGCAGATCAGAGCAGTGTTAGACGCTCAAGCGAAAAAGTGGGGAGCGCCGCTCCTCAATCACCTCATCTACGCGCGGCGGCCGTCGATCTTCCGCGGCGTCCGCGGCATGTGGAACGGCATCGACGCCTCGGGCCTCATCGACGGGAAGCTGCAAGCGATGGTCAACCGGCGCGTCGCCTTTCTCAACGGTTGCGAATTCTGACAGGACATCAACGCTGCGGTCGGCAGCGCCCTCGGCATCGCCGATGAGAAGTTGCTGGCGCTGAATGAATACGCGAAATCGCCGCTATTCGACGACCGCGAGAGCACCGCGCTCGAATATGCCGACAGCATGACGATCACCGGCCGCGAAGTCTCCGACGAGCTCTTCACGCGGATCCGCACGTTCTTCGATGATGACGCGATCGTCGAGTTGACCGAGGTGGTGGCCTGGGAGAATGCGTCGGCGAAATTCAATCGCGCGTTGCGCATTCCCTCGCAGGGTTTGTGGCGACGATCGGAGTGATCGTCCTTGAATGTGCTCTGCGTCAGGACGGCCTGACTCTCCATGGCCAGCAAATGCTCGATGGCGGCGCTCTGGATCGCTCCGCACGCGGAAAGCAGCATCGAAGTCGCAATCACGAGTGCTCGCATCATTGCCTAGGACGCTACAGTAGCGGGGAAAGTTAGCTTTGCGACTCAGGTTCACCGCTGCGTAACCGACTCGGACCGACGCTGTTACACTTTGCGCTTCCATGCAAGCGCAGTTACCGGCGAAGCACAAGTGTCTTCGCGCACTCGTCGTCGAGGATGATCCTCCGATTCGCCGCCTGGTCGAGAAGTTGTTGGTGAGGAACCACGTGCTCACCGACACGGTCTCTGACGGACGCGCGGCGCTGGAGAAACTGCGCACCGAGCACTACTCCGTGATCGTCCTCGATCTGATGGTCCCCGAGGTCGACGGGTTTCAGCTCATCGACTTTTTAAAGCGAGAGCGACCGGGCACGCCGGTCGCGGTGGTTTCCGCGGTCTCACAACAGGCGCTGACGAATCTCGATCTCGACGTCGTCAAGCTCGTCGTCTCCAAACCGTTCGACGTCGACGAGTTCACGAAGGCGGTCCTGGCGCTGTGTGAGGAGCAGTAGAATCCGCGCTCATGACAAAACGCATGATGGTCATCCTCTCGCTATTTGTCTGCCTTACGTCGTACGCGCAGATCGATCCCGAGCTGCTGGCCGGGATGAAGGCGCGCGCGATCGGCCCCGCGGCGGCGAGCGGCCGCATCGCCTCGATCGACGTTGTCGCGTCGAATCCCGACATCGTCTATGTCGGCACCGCGGCGGGCGGCGTCTGGAAATCGACGAACGGTGGATTGAGTTTCACACCGATCTTCGACGAGCAGCCGGTCGCATCGATCGGTGCAGTGGCCATCGATCAGGGTGCGCCCGATACAGTTTGGGTCGGCACTGGCGAAGGAAATCCTCGCAATTCAGTCTCGGTCGGCGCCGGAATCTATCGCACGACCGACGGCGGCAAGACCTGGCAGCTCCTCGGTCTCGAAAAGACGGCACACATTCATCGCGTCATCGTTCACCCGACGAATCCGAACGTCGTCTGGGTCGCGGCGCTCGGACAGAACTGGGGAACGAATCCCGATCGCGGCGTCTTCAAAACCGATGACGGCGGCAGGACGTGGCGCAAAGTGCTCTACGTCGACGAGCGCACCGGCGCCGGCGATCTGATCATCGATCCGAAGAATCCGAACAAGCTCTTCGCCGCGACGTGGGAGTACCGCCGCTGGCCGTGGTATTTCAACTCCGGCGGTCCCGGCTCAGGTCTGTACGTCAGCTATGACGGCGGAGAGCACTGGAAACGCTACTCCGAAGACGACGGTCTTCCGAAAGGTAACCTCGGACGAATCGGTCTGTCGATCTCGCGTTCCAATCCGAACATCGTCTACGCCCTCGTCGAAGCGGACAAGAGCGCTCTGCTTCGTTCCGAGGATGGCGGGCAGACGTGGAAGAGCGTGAACACGGAGAACGATGTCGCGCCACGTCCCTTTTACTTTGCCGACATCCGCGTCGATCCCGAGGATCCGAATCGCATTTACAACATGTGGACAGCGATCTCGGTGTCGAATGACGGTGGAAAGAAGTTCGACACGCTCGTTCCCACATCCAAAGTACATCCCGACTATCACACGATGTGGCTCAATCCGAACGATGCGAGCCATCTGTGGGTGGGCAACGATGGTGGGATCGCCGAGAGTCGCGATCGCGGAGTCTCGTGGCGCTACGTCGGCACACTGCCGGTCGGCCAGTACTACCACATCGCCGTCGACATGGATCAGCCCTACAACGTGTACGGCGGATTGCAGGACAACGGATCGTGGCGCGGTCCGAATACGACGTGGGAGACCGAGGGCATCCGCAACTACGACTGGCAGGAAGTTGGATTCGGCGATGGCTTCGCGACGTATCCACTGCCGGGCGACTCGATGATGGGCTACGCGACGAGCCAGCAGCTCCACATCATCCGCTGGAATCTGCGCACAGGCGAGCGCAAAGACATTCGGCCCGCCGGACCTGAAGGGACAGAGCTTCGATTCAACTGGAACGCGGCGATCTCCACCGATCCTGCGGATCCGAATACGCTGTACTGCGGCAGCCAGTTCGTGCACAAGTCGACCGATCGCGGCGAGCACTGGACGATGATCAGCCCCGATCTGACGACGAATCGCAGGGAGTGGCAGAACCAGTTCAGGAGCGGCGGTCTCACGCCCGATGTTTCAGGAGCGGAGAATTACACGACGATCCTGACGATCTCGCCGAGTGCCGCGGAGAAAGGCGTGATCTGGGCGGGAACGGATGACGGACGAGTGCATGTCACGCGCGATGGCGGCGCGAACTGGACGAGCATCGAAGCGAACATCAAAGGTGTTCCGGCGAACACCTGGGTACCGGAGATCAAAGCCTCGCGCTACGCCGGCGGCACCGCGTTCATCGTGCTCGACAATCATCGACGCGAGGACCTGACGTCGTACGTCTATCGCACAACTGACTACGGCAAAACGTGGACGTCGCTCGTCACGAAAGACATTCAGGGTTACGCGCTCTCCATCGAGCAGGATCCCGTCAATCCCGACCTCATCTTCCTCGGCACAGAATTCGGACTGTTCTTCACGCAGGACGGCGGCAAGTCGTGGATGAAGTGGAAGCATGGCATTCCGACGACGTCGGTGATGGGACTGATCGTTCATCCGCGCGAGAACGATCTCGTCGTTGCCACGCACGGCCGCTCGCTGTTTGTCATCGACGACATCCGTCCGCTGCGCGCGGTCTCACGCGACACGATGTCGAAAGCCGTTCACATGTTCGAAGTTGCCGACGCGCAACAATACAGACGACGCCAGCATCGAGGCCCCCGCTTCACGGCCGACGGAGAGTATCGCGGCGCGAATCGCGCATACGGCGCGCTGCTGACGTACTCGCTCAATGTGACGGGACTTGCGTATCCGGCGGACGAGAAGGAGCGCGAGCGCAAGCAGAAGGAGCGCGAGACGAGCGCGAAGCCGCGCATCGCGGAGACAGGCATTCCCGAAGAGGCGAAGGACATCCTGAAAGAGCCGGAAGCGGAGAAGCTCAAACAGCAGCAGACCGGCGAGGAAAAGAAGCCGGGTGAAGAGGAGAAGGAGCCGAAAGTCGACTTCACCGTCACCGACGCCGATGGCAAAGTCATTCGCAAATTCAAAGGTCCGGCGCGCTTGGGAGTGAATCGCGCGTCGTGGGATCTCACGCGCGATGCGTTCAAACGGCCGCCGCGGCCAGAAGGCGAAGAAGAAGCGGAAGGCCCTCGTGGTCCGGAGATTTTGCCGGGCACCTACACGATCACGCTGAAGTTCCGCGGCATTGAAGCGAAGCAGTTCGTGCGCGTGCTCGGCGATCCGCGACAGGACGTGCCGGCCGACGATCGCGCCGCGAAGTGGAACGCAATCCTGCGCGCCGGTCAGCTTCAGGAGAGCGTGACCGAAGCGGTCGAGCGAATCATGAAGACGCGCGCGGATATCGACAGCGTCACCGCGAAGTTGAAAAAGCCGGAAAGCGAAGGAACCGATCCACTCGTCGCTTCAGGAAAACAGCTCAAGCAGAAGCTCGATGCGATGGAGCTGCGGCTGTGGCATCCACCGAAAGGGAGAGGAATCCAGCCGCCGACTGATGTCATGTCGAAATTGAACCAGCCGATGGGCGGCCTGCAGTCATCATTTGACGCACCGACACCAGCGCAACTGGCGTGGCTCGCGCGTGCGGAGGCTGCGTATCGCGCTTTGTTGCCGGATTACAACCGGCTATTCGCGGAGGATGTGGCGAAGTTCCGCGATGCGGTGCGCAAGCAGAACGTGGAGCTGTTTCCGGAGCTCAAGCCGATCGAGTTTAAATAGCCCTCTCCCGACGGGAGAGGGTGGCCGAAGGCCGGGTGAGCGGCGCGCCCCTCATCCGCTGCTTCGCAGCACCTTCTCCCGGAGGGAGAAGGATTTCATATGCAGCTCTCCCCTCGTGCCCGGCTCGGGCCGTACGAGATCATCTCCGCGCTCGGCGCCGGAGGAATGGGCGAGGTCTATCGCGCCCGCGATTTGCGGCTCGATCGCGAGGTGGCGCTGAAGATCGTGCCGGCCGAGCTCGCCGGCATGCGCTTTCACAACGAGGCGAAGGCGATCGCCGCGCTCTCCCATCCGAACATCGTCAATGTCTTCGATGTCGGCGCGGATGCCGGCCTTTCGTACATGGCCGTCGAGCTTCTCGAAGGCGAGGATCTCCGCTCGATCCTCAGCGGCGGACGAATCCCCTGGAAACGCGCGATCAAAATCGCGTCGGCGATCTCGGATGCGCTTCGCTACGCGCACGGCAAGGGCATCATCCATCGCGACCTGAAGCCGGAGAATGTCTTCATCACACGCGAGGGGCTGACGAAAGTTCTCGATTTCGGTTTAGCCCGCGTCATGCCGAGCGAGGCAGCCGGCTCCGCAGAGGCCGCGCAGACGTTGACCCGTCCCGGCATGGTGATGGGCACCGTCGGCTACATGTCGCCCGAGCAGGTGCGCGGCGAGAGCGTCACTCCATCGAGCGATATCTTCTCTCTCGGATGCGTGCTGTACGAAATGCTCTCCGGCGTGCAGCCGTTCGAGCGCGGCTCTGCCGGCGAGGTGCTGGCCGCAATTCTGCGCGACCCGCCGCGCGATCTGCGCGAGATCAGCGACGCGCCGGAGTCGCTGATCCGCATCGTCGAACACTGCCTCGAGAAAGAACCATGGAAGCGATTCGACACGATGTCCGACTTTGCGTTTGCGCTCGAGTCAGTGACGGAAGGTGTGCCGGCGCGCACTCTGTTCGTTCGCGGCGCGATTCTGATCGTCATCGCCGCGGTCGTTATCATCGTCGGGCGACGCGGCTCGACGGTGCCGACGCCTCCTGCGCACCGTGAGATCTCGTCGCTCGCCGTGATGCCGTTCGTCAACGCCAGCGCCGATCGATCGTACGACTATCTCAGCGACGGGCTGACCGAAGCGATCATCAACGACCTCTCGCCGATCGCCGGCTTCAAAGTGATGTCGCGCAGTTCTGTCTTCGCATACAAACCAAAAGTTGTCGATCCGCGCGAGCTCGGCAACGACCTCGGCGTCGACGCTGTCGTCAATGGACGCGTCATTCGGCGGGACGGTTCTCTGCTCGTGAGCGTCGAGCTCGTCGACACGCGCGACGGACATCAGATCTGGGGCGAACGCTATGACCGGCCGATCAGCCAACTCAGAGATCTCGAACGCGATCTGGCCGGCAGCATCTCCCAAAAGTTGAAGATGCGGCTCACGAAGCAGCCCGTCAGCGTCGATCCCGAAGCGTACCGGCTCTACCTGCAGGGTCGATACGAGTGGAACAAGCGCACACCTGAGGGGCTGCGCAAAGGCGTCGAGTTTTTCAAGCGCGCCATCGACATCGATCCGACTTACGCCCCCGCTTACGCCGGGGTCGCCGACTCGTACTTGCTGCTCGGCGGAAATTACGAGGTCCTGCGTCCGTCCGAAGTGATGCCGATGGCGCGCGAGGCGGCGCTGAAAGCTGTGTCGCTCGACGATTCACTGGCCGAGCCGCACGCATCGCTCGGATTGATCAAGCATGAATTCGAATGGAACTGGCCGGACGCCGAGGCAGAATTCAAGCGGGCGATCGCGCTGAATCCGAATTACGCCGTCGGTCACGAGTGGTACGGCCAGGCGCTCCTCTACCGCAGTCGATCCGATGAAGCGTTCCGCGAGCTGCAACGCGCCGAGGAGCTCGATCCCTTATCGTTGGTCAGCAAAGCCGACCTGGCGCAGGCCTTCTGGATCACTCGGCAATACGACAAAGCGATCGAGGAGAGCTTGAAGAGTGTCGAAATCGAGCCGCGATTCTGGCTCGCTCACTGGTTCCTCGGACTCGCCTATGCGGGAAAAGAAGACTACGCGAACGCAGCGAAATCGCTCGAGACCGCGGTCTCGCTCGGCGGCTCGCCCGCCGCGAGCGGAAGTCTCGGCTACGTCTACGCGAAGATGGGCCGTCGCAAAGATGCTGAACGTTTGTTGCGACAGCTCGGCGAGGAATCGAAAAAGCGCTACATCTCTCCCGCACCATTCGTCGCGATCTACATCGGCCTCGGCGATCTCGATCACGCGTTCGAGGAGATGGAGCGTGCCTTCAGGGAACGCTCCAGTCTCATCACGGTGATCAATGTCGTTCCGATTGCGGACGCGGTGCGTCGCGATCCGCGTTATGCAGCGTTTGCGCGGCGCGTTGGATTGCCGCCGTTGCCCTGAGGGATTGTCGATCAGAACGGCCAGCTCGGCGGCGGGAGGCGGCGCAGATCTTCCGCCTCCTTCTTCAGCATCGGAATCGCCGGGTGTCCCGCTGGCAGCGCGCGCTCGATGGCACCTCGCCGCTCGAAGTTGACCTCCTCGGCAAGGAGACGCAGAGACGCTGGGCTGGGACGCCGCGCCTCAACGATGAATCCAATTCCGAACCAGAGCGCAGCTCCGGCGGCGAGCAGCGCCACATGGCGCAGCGGCACGGCGATCACGATCGCCGCGATCACGATCGCAAACGGTACGGCGATCGCGAGAGGAGCCCAGACGAAGTGAAGCAGATTCGGCGCGACACATCCATGGCGCAGAAGCGGCCATGAAAACGACACCCATGGCACGGCGTAAACGGTCGGGATGAACGGAAAAACCAGCGACATCGTTGCCATCGTTGCCGCGGAGGCGCCGAGGAGGACAACTTCCACGAGCGTTTGCTCCGCAAACGCGATCAGCAAAGCCACGAACGGCACGATCGGAACGATGAACCGCGGTCCTATGTTCCGTCCGCCGTGCCAGAACGGATAGCCCGAGATCGCGAGAACCAGCATCAGCGGCACGACCAGAAGGGCAACGAACGCGGGCAGCGAAAGTGCGCGACGCGCCCGCACGATTCCGGCGAGCGCGATGACGACCACCGGCGACAGGACGAGAAGGCCTTTCCCAGGGTCGAGAAGCATGTCGTGGAGGTACACCATCGATGGAGCTCCGAGTCCGAATGCGCCGGAGTGAAAGATGGTGCGGACATAGGGGTCACGGTCGTAGAGATAGGCAACCGCGAAGGGGCTTCCAAACGCAAGGTAGTTGTATGCGCAGAGAATTGCTGCGAACGGCAGGCCGCCGGCGATGACGCGAACGAGCCCGCGGAGCCTGAGCTGCGGGATCGCGCAAACGATCAACGCCGCGCCGGGGACGGCATTCGGATTTTCGCAGAGGACAGCCAGGCCGATGAGCGCGCCGGCAGCGTAATCGGCTGACGGCTTTTGATCGGTGGCGAAGAGCATTGCCCACGCGCCGAAGAGGGTGAGCGCTGACAATGCGTGGGCGAAAAAGAGGAGTCCGTAGCAGAAGAGCGGCGTCGCAAACAGCATGATCGTCACGGCCGTGCCCGTGCGCAGCTCGCTGCAACCTGATCGACGCGCCACTGAGGCCACCCACAGAGTGAGAAGAATGACGGGGAGCGTGGCGCCGGCGAGGCGAATCGCCGTCAAAGTCATCCGCATCGTCTCGATCGATGGTGGACCGGCGACCGCACGGACCAGCGCGTAGATCGGAAGCACCACGAGCGCCGCTCCCGGCGGCTTGTTGGAAAAGAGCCGGCCGCCGACGTCCGCAAGATCGAGGATCGGAATTCCGGTGGAGCGAAGTACGGGCGTGACTTCGATGGTGTGAAAGTCGACGATCGCTGCATCCAATGCCCACCGGCTGTATTCGTTCGGCGAAGGGAAATGAGGAAATACCGGAATGACGAGGATGGCTAGAAGAGCGTAGAGGAGTAGCGGAACAACGACCCCACGGCACATTCGTTCCGCCGATGATAGCCTGCGGCGGCATGACGTCGTTGTCCTTCGGTTCCTTTGAGCTCGATACCGATCGCCGGCTGCTGCTCTCCGGCGGCAATGAGATCCACATCTCGCGAAAGGCATTCGAGCTCCTGCGCGTCCTTCTCGACCGCGCACCGCGCGCGTTGTCGAAGCAGGAGCTGCACGATCTGATCTGGCCCGACACGTTCGTATCCGACACGACGCTCCCCGGCGTGATCGCCGAGCTTCGCAGCGCGTTGTCGGATGACGCTCATGAACCGCGCTTCATCCGCACCGTTCACGGATTTGGCTACGCGTTCGCGATCGCGCCGAAGTTTTCAGAGCCGCCGAGCGGAACGCCGCGCGCACGACTGCTCGTCGGCGGCCGCGAGATGATGTTGCGCGACGGCGAGAACGTGATCGGGCGCGATCCTGATGCCGCAATCTACGTCGATGAACTGTCGGTCTCGCGCAAGCACGCCCGCATCGCGGTGGGAAGTGATGATGCACTTCTCGAAGATCTCGGAAGCAAGAACGGAACACTGCACAACGGGCAGCCTGTGAAGAGTCGTGTGACGCTGCGCGATCGCGATGTCATCGCTGTCGGAAACGTCACGCTTGTTTTCCGCCGATCGGCAGCGCCGGGGACGACGATCACGATGCGACCGGAGTGATGGCCCTCTCCCACTGGGAGAGGGTGGCGCGAAGCGCCGGGTGAGGGGTGTGCCTCGCGAGAATCGCGCCCCTCATCCGCCGCTGCGCGGCACCTTCTCCCGGTGGGAGAAGGATTCATCAGTCCTCGCCGTCCGGCTCCTCGCACGTGACATTGGCGGCCGGCAGCGGCTCGAGCTTCCCGCTCTTCAAGTTTGCGAGAAACGCCTTCGCGACCACGTCCCTCCTCTTGACCACGTGACCGATTCCGATCACGCCCTCCGTCGCGACGCCTTTCCACTTGCACAGCGAGTCGACGAGGACATCCTGATTCTTCGCCATCACGATCGTTTTCGAGTCGAGCGTCTTCCACGCCGCCTCGCCGCTCGCGGTCCTGGTCTCGACCATTTGAAACAAAATGAGCCGCTCGCGCTCGCGACAGAGAACCTCGATGCCGTACTCGCGGCCGTCACCCACATCGGTCAACATCCGACCACCAAGGCTGCGATAGTCGGGATTTTCGGGCGAGCGATTGCCGATGCAGTCCGCGCCGGCGGGCGCGGCCAGCAGCAGCAGAATCAGCGCGGCGCGCATCACCCTTGCGGTGCGGTGTACTTCACGCCACCCGCCTTCTTCATCGCCTGCATCATCTCCTGCGGTG
>DASYUK010000268.1:0-15636 GCA_036001325.1 Thermoanaerobaculia bacterium | reverse complement strand
GCGTCGATCACCTTCGTTCCATGTTCCTTGAGGGGGAACGACAGCACACCGTTCGGCGTGAACTTCATCTGCGTGTTGTCCTGAATCATCTGCAGGAGCTTGTTGGGATCGACCTTCGCCTGCTGCGAAAGTTTCACGACACCGCGCGCGCCGTCGCGCACGATCGAGATGACGCCGAGGGACTGGGCGTAGCGCTTCACCTTCACGAAGCGGAGCAGGTTATCGATGTTGCCCGGAACAGCGCCGAAGCGGTCGCGCAATTCGTTGCGGATGTCTTCGAGGCGCTGATCGCTCTGCGCGGAGGCGATCTTCTTATAGAACGTCATGCGCAGGTTCTCGTCGGCGATGTAGTTCTTGGGGATGTAAATGTCGACGCCGAGGTTCATGGAAGTCTCGACTTCTTCCTCGATGCGTTCGCCTTTCATCTCCCGGATCGTCTCTTCGAGCAGCTTCGTATACATCTCGAAACCGACCGCGGCGATCTGGCCCGACTGTTCGCCGCCGAGGATGTTGCCGGCACCGCGGATCTCGAGATCGCGCGCCGCGATCCGGAAGCCGGCGCCGAGGTCAGAGAACTCCTGGATGGCGGCGAGGCGCTTGCGTGCGTCGCTCGTGAGAATGCGATCGGAGGGTACCAGTAGATAGCAGAAGGCGAGGCGGTCGCTACGGCCGACGCGTCCGCGAAGCTGATAGAGCTGTGAAAGCCCGAAGCGCTCGGCGTGATTGATGAGGATCGTGTTGCAGGCCGGAATGTCGATGCCGTTCTCGATGATCGTCGTCGCCAGCAGCACGTCGTACTCGCGATTGATGAAGGCGAGCATCGCTCGTTCGAGCTCGCGCTCCTCCATCTCACCGTGACCGATGATGACACGCAGTCCGGGGACGAGATTCTCCAGCATTTCCTTCATCGCATAGATCGACTCGATGCGGTTGTGGACGAAGAACACCTGGCCGCCTCGACCGACCTCGAATTCGATCGCTTCGCGAATGAAGTCATCGTGAAAGGGGACGACCGCGGTCTGAATCGCCAGGCGGTCCTTCGGCGGCGTTTCGATCACCGAGATATCGCGAATGCCGACAAGCGACATGTGCAGCGTGCGCGGAATCGGTGTTGCGGACATCGCCAGCACGTCGACGGCCTTCTTGATCTGCTTGAGCTTCTCCTTCTGGCTGACGCCGAAGCGCTGCTCTTCGTCGATCACGAGGAGGCCGATGTCTTTGAATTTGATGTCCTTCGACAGGACACGGTGTGTGCCGATGACGATGTCGATCTCGCCTGTCTCGAGCTTGCGTACGATCTCCTTCTGTTCTTTCGCGGAGTAGTAGCGCGTGAGCAGCTCGATCGTGACCGGGAATGATGCGAAGCGGCGCAGGAAGGTACGGTAGTGCTGAAAGGCGAGCACCGTCGTTGGCGCGAGCATGGCGACCTGCTTCCCATCCATGACCGATTTGAATGCCGCGCGCATCGCCACTTCCGTTTTGCCGTAACCGACATCGCCGCAGAGCAGGCGGTCCATCGGCTTGCGTGATTCCATGTCCGACTTCACGTCATCGATCGCGGCCGCCTGATCTTCGGTCTCGTCGAACTCGAACGCATCTTCGAACTCGAACTGCCACGGTGAGTCCTTGCTGAAGGCGTGGCCCTGCACCATCTGTCGCGTGGCATAGAGCTTGAGCAGCTCGTCAGCCATGTCGCGCATCGCTTTCTTGACCGACGCTTTCGTGCGGGCCCACGCCGTGCCGCCGAGCTTGTCGAGCTTCGGCGGAACGTCGGTACCGCCCGAATACTTCTGGATGAGATTGAGGCTCTCCATCGGCATCAGCAGCTTGCCGCCGGAGCTGTACTCGATCTCCATCACTTCGCGTTCTGTGTCGCCGAAGGGGATGCGCTGCAGACCGACATAGCGCCCGACACCGTGATCGACGTGCACGATGTAGTCGCCGATTTTGAGATCGCGCAGGTCGGTGATGAAGGCATCGGTCGTCTTCTTCCTGCCGCCGACGCGCGTGGAGGTCGGCGGCTCGAAGAGATCCCACTCGGAGTACGCGGTGACGTTGAGCTCGTCGAGAGCAAATCCGCGACCGAGATTGCCGGAGGTGAGAAGGAGCTCGGTTGTCAGTGTGGCGCCGGCACTCTTGCCGGCGGTCGCCGCCGAGATCGGCGGCGCTACACCATCCGCGAACACGACGCCGAACTCGCGCAGCAGGCGTTCGACTTTTTCGCGACCGCCTTTTGTCGCGGTGAAGAAAATCTGTCGTCGCCCGTCGTTGTGGCTCTTCGTGAGGTCGGCCGTGAATTCGGAAAGCCGGTTCGTGTAGCGATCGACGGAGGGTGCGTGCAAGCGTAACTCTTCAAATTCCTTCGAGGCGATGTGCACTTCGCTCAGCGCGAGGCGCGCGTTGCCGATGAAGTCGAGTACGTCCGCTCCCGGAACGACGATCTTGTCCGGCGGATAGGCGGCGCGACCTTTCGCAACGGCCGCTTCGTACTCGGCGCGCAGAAGAGCTTCGTACTTCGCGATCGTCGTCGTGATCTGATCGGGCTCGACAAGAGCAAGGCTCCAATCGTCGCCGCTGATGTAGTCGGCGAAGGTGACGGAAGGGGCAGCGACCGGTAGATAGTGCTCAATACCGGGAAACGTGCCGTTCTCGCTGAGGCGATCGATCTTCTCGGCGAGATCGCGTTTGTAGATGGAGTCGTTGAAGTCGAGCGAAAGGCGACGGCCGAGCGCCGCTCGCATCTCGCGATCGATCGCGAACTGCGTCATGGGCAGGATCGTCACCGGTCCGGATGGCTCTTCCGATCGCTGCGTCTCGACATCGAACCAGCGCAGCGAGTCTACGCGATCGCCGAAGAGCTCGATCCGGACCGGCTTCGTCGCTGTGGCCGGGAAGAGATCGAGGATGCCGCCGCGAAAGGCGAACTCGCCCGCCTCGCCGACGAGATCCGTGCGCACGAAACCGTTCTCGACGAGCTTCTGCAGAAGCGTGTGAAGATCGAGCTCCTGACCTTCCGCGAGAGTGACGACGCGCTCGCGAAACTTTCCGGGGATCGGCAGTCGCTGAAAGAGGGCGCGGGCAGGAACGATCAGCACATCGACCGCGCGGTCGATCAGCAGGCCAAGTGCGTGGATCTCTTCGCGGACGACGCCGAGCGACGGGCCGACGTCCTGGTATGGCGAGAGCGATGGGCTCGGGTAGATCGATACGCAACGCGGATCGCGATGAAAGAGCCGAAGCGCGGTTTCGAAATCTGCGCTCGCTGCTTCGCCGGGCATCACGACCGCGATGCGCTTGTGTGTCGACTCCTGGAGTGCCGCGAGAAGAAGCGCGCGCGCTTCGACCGACGCGCCGGTGACTTCGATGCGGCGATCGGGAGAGATGCGTTGGAAGCTGCTTGTGGACGCGAGCTCGCGGCGGAGGCTCGCGATGAGGGGGTCGTTACGGGTCACCGCAGCGATTCTAGTGTAGCGGCGGGCTTCAGCCCGCCGTCGGCGCGCTAAAGCGCGCCGCTACACGGGGTCAAGGCGCGAAGTATCCGCGAATCGTGCGCGCGGTCAGCTTCGGCGAAGCGAGCACAACGCGGACGCGGCGCCACTCGTTCGGCTTCGCGTAGTCGGTGATTTGATAGCGAATCGCGAACTGCGCGCGCAGGTCCTTCTCGATCTCGTGATACTTCGCCACGAGATTCTTCTCGGTCGCCGTCGCGACGAAGCCACCGGTTTCCGCGGCCAGATTCTTGAGATACTCGAGATCGCGTAAGGAGGTGTCAGTGCCCGTGTCGTACGCGATGAAATAGATCGGGATACCCGCCTCGGTCGCGATCTTCTTCACCTCTTCGTAGGACGCAATCGATGACGTGTCATCGCCGTCGGTGAGGACGATCAGGGCACGGCGAGCTTTCTCGTCTCGGAGCTCGCGGATCGCGCTCTCCACCGCGTCATAAATCGCCGTGCGCCCCTGGGCGTTGATGCCTTGCAGCGCCTTCGCGACGAGCGAGCTGTCGTCGGTCAAAGCCTGTTTGCGCCGCGGCACATCCTGCACGGCGTAGACGCTGCAACGATCGCCTTTCTTCAGCGTGTGCTGGACGAATTCCTGCGCCGCCTTCGAGGCCCGCTCCATGCTGTAGGTCATGCTGGCCGATGAATCGAGCAGAAGGGCGATGGAGATCGCCTGATCGAACGCTTTGCCGAACTCGATGATCTTCGCTTCAGAACCGTTGTCGAGGATGCGGAAGAGCGACCGGTCGACGTCGTCACGTGTCACGCCGTCGCCATCGACGACCGACACGAAGATCGGCACCGTGCGCACCTGAATCGACTCGACGTGGATGTCGCCGGCGCTCGACCAGAAGTCGGCCGCTTCTTCGCCCGACTTCGCCCGTGCCGTCACTTGCACGAACCCGCCGGCGAGAACTTCCGCAGGAACCGTGAACCGATATGGCGGCTCGGTGGCGGACGCGACCAGCTTTCCGGAATCCCAAAGCTCAACGCTGGTCACGGGATCGTCCGTTGGGGCGGTGGTCGTCGCCTCGAAGAGATGATTGTTCAGATCGATCGGACGGACCTTCACGGAGAGCGGCAGATGACCGCGATTGACGGTCTCGTGCCACTGCACGCGTCTCTTATTCGCGCCCATGGCGGTGACGCCGATCCGATGCTCGATTGCCGTCGATCCGAAATCGACGATGACCTTGTACGGCGACTGCATCGCCTCCGCGATCTTCTGACCGTCGACGGTGATCGAGACGCGAGCGTCGTCGAAGCTTGGGCTGACGGTGATCTCGATCACACCTTTGTATTCGACAGAGGGGGGTCGCTCTCCGCGACTGAGCAGAAGCCTCGTACTCGCGTGGGCCGCGGTGAGAGAGCTACTGATGAGGATCGCTAGTACGACCGATTGCTTGTGGTACTGCCGTGCTGCTTTCATAAACCCGCCGGTACTCAAACCGGTTTCGCGTCACACTCTTCACGTACAGCCGGGTTTCGGCGTACGGAATTGAATCTACGAAAATGTCCGGGTCGCCATTGATCGGCGTTAGAGCAAGCCATCTGCCAACAGCGTCTTCACCCGCATTGTAGGCGGCGATGGCGAGAAGGTGATTGCCGTGCATCTCGCCGAGTTTTTGCGAATATTCGGCAGCGCCGACGGCAATATTTGTCATGGGATCAAAGAGTTGCTCGCGGGTGATTCCGTCGAGTCCCGCTTGCGACGCGATCCGCGGTGCTTCGGCAGGCATGATCTGCATCAGCCCGACCGCGCCGGCGTTCGAGACGACGGTCGGCTCGAAGCCGCTCTCCTGCCGGATGATCGACGCGACGAGATAGGGATCGAGATTTCGTTTTTGCGCTTCGGCGCGAATCGCATCCCAGTAGTTCAGCGGAAAGAGGATCTGCCAGAGTCGGTGCGGGATGTGCGATCCGCCGTGGCGGATGAACGGCCGGAAGCGGCGTTGTACGAGTCCGATCGCTTCGAAGACTTCGCCGCCGCTCGCATAAACGTCGGCGAGCAGGAAGGCGATGCCGGCGTTGTCGGGATAGGCAACGGCGAGCATCTTCATCTCACGCGTCGCGTCGCGCAGCAGATCGACAGCGATGAGCTCGCGTACGGCGTCGAGGCGGCTATCGGCGATTTTCGCGAGCTCGACATCGACGTCGGGAAAATCGCCGGCGCCGGCACCGGCCATCGCGCTGAGCTCGGGCTCGCCGAGGATCTCGCGGGCGCGATACGCGTAATAGTTGAACGGGTATTCGGCGATGAGCTGGCGCAGCGCGGCATCGCGCTCGGCGCGAGCGCCGCGCCGATCGTAAATCTTCCCCGTCCAGAAGAGCGCGTTCATCCTGAAGTCGCCATCGGGATACTCGCGGATGTAACGACTGAAGGTCTGCAGGGCTTCGTCGTACTTGCCCCACAGTACGTATGTGAAGCCGAGCGTCCAGATGTTCTCGCCGTCGTTGCCGACGGCGCCGGCATCGATCGCGGCGCGCAGATTGTCGATCGACCGCTCGTAGTCGATGACGTCCGTCGCGTAGTACTTCGCGCGTACAACTTTCGCTTCGATCGCTTCCTTACTTTTGGGGAACTTCTTTTCGATTCGTTGCAGACCCGCGAGGAACTCCTGCGGTTTGTCGTCGCGCCACGCCGCGCGTGCGCGGACCAGTTGCAGCGGCGCATCGAGCTCGACCTCTTCGGTCTCCGCAAGAAGCTGCGTGTAGTTGCGCGAGTTGAACAGTGCCCGCAGCCGCACGTTCCGATACAACGCGCTCGCCGCTGCATCCGCGCGGCCGCTGATGCGCTTCAGCAGCTCGAGAGCCTGATCGTAGCGATCGACCCTGGCGAGATTCGAGGCCAGGCGCGTCGCGTCCTCGGTGTTCATCGAGTCGAGCGGCGACGGTGATGCGGACGCGACGTCTCGATAGACCTCTTCGATGTAGCGGCCTTGCGGGTAATCGCGGAGGATGCGCATCCGGATCTCTGCGGCACGTTCCGCGCGTCCATTCTTCTGGAGTCGCGACGCCATGCCGACGAAATCGGATTCGGTGAGTGCATCGATCGGGATCGACGCGACCACCTGCAGCGCGGCGTTCATGTTTGTCTCATCGGCCGCCGCGGCGAAAAGCGCCGGAAGCCGCAGTCGCGCGATCGTGGCCGCAGAGCTCGCCGGCGCTTTCTCCACGATCACGGCGGCCGTCGCGATCGCGTCGGTGAGCCTGCCGAGGTTCTCATCGGCGTCGATGATGCGAAGCTTCAGGTAAGGCGCGATCGCCGCATTCGACACCGCCGCAATCTCCAGCGCCGGCACCGACTCGGCAAACCGTTTTCTGTCGAAGAGGTCGAGTGCGAGCAGCGTCTGCGCGCGACGGCTCGTGGTCGAGTCCGAAGAAAAAGCGAGGGCGCGGAGCGCTCGCCGATACAGCTCGATTTTTCCGTTGCGCTGCAGCGCTCTCGCTTCATCGAGCGTCGTTGGAAGAGCTTCTGCGGTGACTGGCGGGGGTGCTGGAGTCGGCGGAGGCGCAACATGACTCGACGGCCCGCACGCCGTGGCGGTGATGATCAGAACGGACGACGCTAACGCGATGCCCGCTCTGCGCCGCGTGACTTGACCTGCCGAATCCACCTCGCTCCCTCTCTCTGGAATCCCACTCGGCGGAAAAATTCGGAGACGGATTGCCTGTCTTCTACTGTGATGCGCGGCCGATCCATTTTCGCCGCGATCTGCTCGACTTCATCGAGCATGACTCTGCCGATCCGCTTCCGCCGAAGCTCCTCTGCTACCACAATGTCGTCGATTTGAATGGAATCGGCTGTGATCTGCATTGCAACGACGGAAACGAGATCGCCGACGAGTTTCCCGAGCAGACCACATGCCGGCACCTGCGCGCTGCCGGTTTGCGCCTGCAGAAAACGGCCGACCGCATCGTGATCGCCGGTTTCAATCGGCCGGATGAAGAGCCTCTGACCCCGCATGACCCCTCGGTCCTATGCGTGAATTGTGTCATGCTTTCACAGCATAGGGGTGGGGCAAATAATTTCTTGACAAAACGGTGTCCAGGCGTAGAGACTTCGCTTGTCCTTTCCCACAATAACCAAGTAGAGAGTGACCGATGAACGTGCCGCAGGCGATCGCTGAGTTCCTGGAACACGGCCAGACCGTGCGCAATCTCTCCGACCGCACATTGCGCGCGTATCAGTCGGATCTGAGCCAGTTCCATCATCACGTGAGCGACGCGAGCATGGTGGATATCACTCCCGAGGACCTCGAGGGTTACCTCGACAAACTTGGTACGGAGCCATACCGCGATACGTCTATCCGCCGGAAGGTGGCGGCGCTGAAAGTGTTCTTCCGCTTCCTCGAAGAGAAGGGGATCGTCGCGGAATCGCCGGCCAGAAAGCTGAAGATCAAGCGCCCGGTGGAGAGCCGTGTGCCGACGGTTCTTTCATCGCGTGAGGTCCGGGCGCTGCTCTCTGCTCCGAAAGATCAGATCTCCGATCTCGCAGCGATGCGCGATCAGTCTGCCGGTGGACGGAACCGATATTTCTGCGCCGTCCGCGACAATGTGATTCTCGAGCTGCTCTTCTCGACGGGCATTCGCATCGGCGAGCTCGTCGCGCTCAACGTCTCCGACGTCGACCTGGAGAAGCGGCAGATTCAGATCACCGGCCGCGCCACGCGCGGTCGCGCCGTGTCCATTCCATCGGACGTCATGGTGACTACGCTGACGCAGTATCTCGAGCTGCGCGGTGAGCGCAGCGTCGAAACGCAGGCGCTGTTCGTCGGCCGGTCCGGAACGCGGCTGACGATTTACTCGATCGAGAACATCTTCAAGAAGCACGTGCGCCTTGCCGAGATCAAGCGCCATATCACGCCGCACTCGCTGCGCCACACGATGGCGGCGATCCTCGTCTCCAACGGCACCGACATCCGCGAAGTGCAAGAGATCCTCGGACACGCGTCCATTCTGTCGACGCAGGTCTACACGAAGCTGCCGATCCAGAAGGGCCGCCGCATCTCGATCGCCGCACCGTCGCGCGTGTTCGTCGATCCCGCTTCGACGAAACTCACGATCAAGAAGCCGCGGTAGTACAATCGCCTTCCCGTTCGAGCGGGCGTAGCTCAGTTGGTAGAGTCGGAGCTTCCCAAGCTCAAGGTCGCGGGTTCGATCCCCGTCGCCCGCTCCAAAAACGCTCACGATCAATTTGCGAGCGTGGAAAATCCTGACCCTTTCAGCAGCCGCTCGTCTGCGGTTACCAGTCGCAGTCCGTAGTAGCGCGCCGTGGCGGCGAGCAGCCGGTCTGCCGGGTCATGGTGAGGAATATTGATTTCGCGCGAAGCGAGGACCACCTCGTGAGTCAACGGTGCTTCGTTGAGAGCGAGTGCCGCATTCACCTGGGCGAACCATTCGTCAAAAGCGTCATCGATGCGAAGGTGACCTCCGTCCACGAGCAGAACGGCCTCCCATGTCGTGATCGGCGAGAGCCACCGCTCAGTGGATGGCCTCTCGAGTAGACGGCGAACTCGGGGGGAGATGCGGCGCGGCTCGAAAGCGCTCCAAATGAGAATATGCGTGTCGAGTAGAAGCTTCATGTCCGCCTGGAGTCTTCAGCTTCCGCCCAGGGGTTAGCGTGCACGATATCGCCGTGAATCGCCCCTCGCCCGGCCATGAATCCGAGGAGCACTTTTTCCTGCGGCTGTGGTGAAGGCGGAACTACTTCCGCAACTGGTTTGCCGAACCGGGTGACTCGGACAGGCTTTCTTGTTTTGCGTACTTGCTCCAGGACGGCGAGGCACGTTGCTTTGAACCTTGAAATCGAGATCTCCCGCATGGAGGGTTACTGTACCATGGTCAATGACCATGGTCCAATCGGTCGGATCCTGATTCAGGATCTCGGTGACTCGATGGCTCATTATCGCGGGTTCGATCCCCTCGCCCGCTCCAAAGCGCGTACCTCGTACTTAGCGCAGCGTTATGGATAGAGTCCCAGCCACGGCGAGCGCGAGCGCCAGGAGGCTCAGCACAAAGCTTCGCAGTGTCGGAATCGACGCGAGTCCTGGCGCGCCGACTACAAGTCCAGTGACATTGTTGAAAGGCCAGACATACCGCCGAGACAGCTCAGTTCCATCGATCATCGACACGCGGAGTAGTTCGCCACCAGAGATGAAGCATCCTTCCATCGCAGCGATCCAGAGCACTTGACCATCGCTGCTTACCGCGACTTCCTGAGGGTAGTAGCCGCGCAATCCATACTCGGACACTTTTGCAACCCGGCGCACGAACGCGCCCGAAGCGTCGTAGAGCTCGACAGAGTCGCCGAGCGCGAGGAGCACGCTGCCATCCTTCAGTGATTGAATGTCATAAACAATTTCTGAAGTCGCGATGAAATCGGTCAGAGGCGCGCCAGTACAAGCGTTGATCCTTCCGATGCCGCCACCCTTCGCGAACAGAACAGTGCAACCGTCATTGCCAACGGCGATCTCCGAACCGGCGCCACGGGGCCATAGATGCGTTCCCTCCAGCACGCCGGACGGAGAGATGGCGGCGATCCGACTCGATCCTGAAGAATCGTAAGCGCTGACGAAGACGCGGCCTGTATTCGCGACAGCGATTGCACCACTTCCGTAGCCCGGCAAACCATCGAAGAACAGTCTGTGTGAGCCGTCCGCGCCGAGTTCCATGATCCGTGTCGCCGCCGTGTCAAGTCTGATTAAGGCGAGCACTCGCCGGCCATCCGCAGACGCAATTGCGTCGACTTCGACGTCCTGGTCTCCCCTGAATCTATCTGGGCTAAGCCACAGGACGGGACCGAAAACTCTGAAAGAAAGGAATCCGCACCCGCCCACCGTGAAGCCCGAAAGCGCAGCATCGAAAGCCTGTTCAGCGAGAACCGTTGACGCGAAAGAAAACAGCAGAAACGTGCTAAGAACAACACGGACGTAGGGCCCCATCTCAACGATGGTACGCGCACGAGAGGCGTACCGTTAGCTTCCAAGCTCAAGGTCGCGTTCGATCCCCGTCGCCCGCTCCCAATTCGCTTCAGCGCGCTTTTCGTTCGGCGTTCATCTGATGCTCGCGGGGATAGAGCAACGTTCCGCGCTCACTGGCGGACTTGCTCTCCTCCACGATCACGCGATGCGCATTGGCGAACGCGTCATGACGAATCCCCGTTACCTGCCAGGACACTTTCGCCCCGGCTGATCCGCCGCTGATCTTGAACTGATGGTCATGGATCTCCTCGGCGACATAGAGGCTCGGTGACGGTTTGCCGACGGCGGTGAGCTGGTACCGGAAATCCTCGTTCAACGCCTCGAACCACTCTGGCAGCTCCACCGTCACGTCGCCGTTGTCATCGAGACGAGCGACACCGTCGTAGATGTTTTTCATGTCAGGCGATTCGACGAAGGAGTGAGAGAGATACTTGTTCTCCGGATCAATGGGGTGGTCGATCTTGAAAGAGCCGCCTCCTTTGGTCAGTGTTCCGAATACGGTCACGGCTCCGGCGCTCGTAATGGAAATGCGTTTCGTAAAATTCGTGTAGAGGTCGAGGCCCAACGGATTGGCCCCTGAGCGTGCCGAGGCGATGCCTGAACCGCTGTTAGAACCGAAACTCAGACCCGGATACAGCGACAGCCCGTTGTTGAGGTTCGCTTGATCGATGTTCACGCCGTCGCGGACGCTCAGCATCTTCTGCGGGCTGGAGGTACCGATGCCGACGCCCCCGGCGGCACCGCTAATGTCGCCGAAAGAGCCGGGTGCGCCTGGCAGCAAAATGATCGAGCCACCGGCTCCACTCGTTCCCATGCCGCTCGCGCCATCGCCGCCGTCACCGGCCTGGATCAAAACCATGGAACCAGCACCCGGGTGACCACTGGTGTCGGGCGAGTTCCCTCCCTTGCCGCCGACGATCCTCATGACTTGCTGAGCGTCGGTGCCGTTCCCCATGATCACCGCTGGAGGTTGCGGCGTGGCGATGTCCAGCTTTGGTTCCTGGGCCACGACTGAAAGACCGCATAAAAGAAACAGACAAAACGCGAGGCTCGCTCGATTCATAGTTCCTCCTTCGGTGGGAACGCAGCGCCCGGCAGAACTTCAGGAATCGCGAACGGGCCGGACACCAGCGCCTGGAGTACATCGGAGATCAGAAAACTGCACGTGAGAAATGAACTGTACGTCTTCGCGTTCCGGTGGGTCAAACGGCCGCACCCAACCACGAAAGAACGGCTGTTGGAACAAGTCTCCCGAAGTTTAGAATTACCTTCCCAAGCTCAGGTCGCGGGTTTCGATCGCCGTCGCCCGCTCCAAAGCACGGCACACTCGAATCAGACGATGAGCCGCTTGCGCACGGCGTACAGCACGATCTCTGCCGCGCTGTGCAGATTCAGTTTCTGCATCAGATTGGCGCGGTGCGTCTCGATCGTGGAGACGCCGACGTCGAGCATTCCGGCGACTTCCTTGTTCGATCGTCCCTCGGCGAGCAGTTGCAGGACTTCCTTTTCTCGATCCGTCAACAGATCGTAGGAATCCGTGAGTCCACGCTCCTGCAGTTGCTGCATGTACTCGTCGACCAGCAGACTGGTGACCGCGGGGCTGAAAAACGACTTGCCCGCCGCGACGGCGCGGATCGCGGGCAGCAGATCTTCATCGGTGGCGTCTTTGAGCAGGTAGGCGTGCGCACCGGCGTAAAGCGAGCGCATGATGTACGACTCGTCGACGTGCATGCTCAGCATGATCGCGCGAGGAGCGGGCTGCATTTTCTGAGCACGCGCCGCGACTTCGATCCCGTTGAGCTTCGGCATCGCGATATCCAGAATGAGGACATCGGGATGGTGCTCCTCGCACAGCCGCAGCGCTTCGAGTCCGTCCGCCGCTTCGGCCACGACTTCGATCGAAGGATCGCTGTCCAGCAGCGACCGCATGCCGCGACGGACGATCGAGTGGTCGTCAGCCAGCAGCACGCGCAAGCTGCGCCTCCTGCGTCATCGCGTTCACCGGAAGAGTGACGTGTAATTCAGTGCCGCTCTCCGGGCGGGCACGCACGTCGAACCTGCCTTGTAACTCGCGGACGCGTTCTTCGATGCCGAGCAGGCCCAGCCCGCGCGCGCGATCGGGGTCGAGGCCGACTCCGTCGTCAGCAACGATGAGCTCGAGCGCGTTCTGCGCGTAACGAACGGACACATCGACGTGAGAGGCGCGCGCGTGTCTCGCACAATTCGTGAGTGCCTCCTGTACGATCCGATACACGCATGTCCGCTGCGGGTCAGGCAAGGTATTGAGATCGCCACTCAGGCTGAGGTCGACGGGAACATTGAATCGCCGGCGAAAGTCGCGGACGTGCCATTCCAGGGCGGGCTGAAGTCCGAAGTCGTCGAGCATGCTGGGACGCAAACCCATGACGAGATCACGCACCGAGCGGAGAATCGTGTCGAGCAGACGCTTCGCCTCGGTGAGCGCCTGACCGGCGGCCGGTTCTGAGCCGTGACGCGCGCGGTCAGCACGTCCGATCTCCATCCGAAGCGCCGTCAGCATCTGGCCGACGTGATCGTGGAGCTCGCGCGTGAGTTTCTTTCGCTCTTCCTCCTGCGCGGCCACGAGCTGCTGGGAGAGTAATCGCATCTCCTGTTCGGCCTCTTCGGCGCGAAGACGCTGCTCATCGGAACGTCTCTCCAATGCGCGGAGCCTGAGCACCGCCACGAGCGCCACTACGAAGCCGATGAGCAACGTGCGCCACAAACGTGTGTGGAGATCTTGCCGAAACGCATCCAGCCGGCGCGTCACCTCGGCGCGCTGTGCAGCGAGATTCGTATCGTTGAGCTGCTCGATGTCTTGCGCGATCGCCAGGACCGCCTCGCGGCGCGGGAGCACCTCGCGGCGCAGGAACTTCGCACTGTGCGTGATTTTTTCGATCGCCGTCCAGTCGAAGAGAGGTTCGAACGCCTGCCAATACTCATCCAGCCTCTCCTGCAGATTATCGAGGCGAGGAGCTGCGTCTTGCGGCAGAAGTGCCCGCAGCTCCCTGACGATGACCACATGACTGCGACGCAGCTCGCTGAGGTGCTGCCGATACTCGGGCGCCTGCTCGCGATCGGTGTCGAGCAGATAATCGCGGATATAAATCCCGGAGAGGTGAACGTCGCCGCGGAGCCGTCTCAGTTTTCCCTCAACCTCTCGATGATGCGTGTTCAACTGGTCGAGCTGCGCGTAAATCTCCTCGGCCTTCCGTGACGTGCCGAGGACCGACGTGGCGATGAGAAGCAGCAGGCCGCCCAGTGCCGCCGCCGCGACGGGCCACGTCCTGAGAATTCTTCTCTGCCAGCGAGCGAGAAATTTCATCGACATTGCTTCACAACAGAAGTATCAGATCATCACTTCCTCGCGAATCAGATGGAACAACTCGCGGAACGATTCCACGACGGTCACCCCGGCGGGCGGCACGCGTTCGCTGCTGGCGACGAACACGCCTCGTCCGCGTTCGGCGGCAAACTGAAGCGCGCCGAAGTCGGTGATGTCGTCGCCGGCATAGATGACTCGTGAAGCACCGATCGCGCTGGCGAGCCAGCGCAATGCTTCTTCTTTCCCGCTGCCGCGGCAGCGCGCTTCAACCACGCAACGTCCTTCGATGACTTCGAGATCGGCGGACGACGCCCAGCGCCGAAAGCGCTCCACGATCGGATCAACGGCATCCGCGCGCAGGCCGCGCCAGTGGAGCGCAATCGCATGCTTCTTCTGCTCGAGGCGCAGTGCGTCTTCCGCGATATCGGCGTGGAGATGCGGATCCAAATCGATCGCGAGTGGCGGCGCATCGCGTACAAGCACTCCGCCGGGAGCGCGAATCTCGAGGCCATGCGAGGCGATGAGGTACGCTCCCGGTGTTTTGACCCGCGAGGCGAGATCATCGGCGTCGCGACCGGAGCAGATGGCGACCACTACGCCGCGCATCCGCGTGGTTTCGACCAGAAGCGCGGCGGCGCCGCGGTAGATGCGGACCGCAGCGGGATCAAAACAAATGGGTGCAAGCGTCCCATCAAAGTCGAACGCGAGCAGAGTCGATCCGCGTGTCACCCGGCCACCTCACGTCGAGCCGGCACATCGGCCGCGGTACGGCTCGGCCAGAATCTCGCGGCGTGCTGCCTGACGTCGCACATGTCCATGAGGAGCTTTCGCGACCAGTCGTAGATCGAGCTGGAGGCGATCTGATCGCGCATCGTCTGCATGCGGCTCCTGCGTTCGGCGAGCGGCATGCGAATCGCGCGCAGGATCGCTTCCGAGGTCTGCTCGGTGTCGTACGGATTCACGAGCAGTGCGCCATCGAGCTCCTTCGCCGCACCTGCGAACACGCTCAGCACGAGTGCACCGTCGCCGTCTTCACATGCGGCAACATACTCTTTCGCCACGAGGTTCATACCGTCGTGCAGCGGCGTGACGAGAGCGCTGTTCGCCATCGCGTAGTACTCGCGTACCTCGATCGGTGAGAACGTTCTCATCTGCAGGAGGACGGGACTCCAGGAGCTGGTTCCGAAGCGCCGGTTCACGCGATCGGCCGCTTCACGCACATCGTCTGCAACCTGCTGGTACTTTCTGATGTTCGAGCGCGTCGGCGATGCGAGTTGCACGAGAACGTAGTTGCCGATGAGCGACGGATTCTGTTCGAGCAAATGTTCGACCGCGGCGATTCGCTCGACCAGGCCCTTCGTGTAATCGGCACGATCAACGCCGACGCTGACGTGAACGTCTTCGCCGATCCCGAGCGAACGCCGAAGAGTGGTTCCCTGCTCGCGAGACGCAGCAGGGTACGGCCATTCGACGCTGATCGGGTAAGCGCGCACGAGAGTTCGCCTGCCGCAATACGTCACGGACATGTCTTCGAAATCGACGCGGCATTCGAGGTACCGCTGCACTGTCTCGAGGAAATTCAGGCAGTACTGTCGCGTATGAAAGCCGACGACGTCGGCCCCGGTCATACCTTCGAGCAGAGCTTCCTTCCACGGATAGATTCCGATGATTTCGGGGTTCGGCCAGGGAATGTGCCAAAACAAGCTCGTGATCAGGTGCGGCGCCAGATTGCGCACGATCCTCGGCATCACCGCGAAGTGATAGTCCTGGATCAGCAGCAGGCTGCCGGTCGTGGTCTCCTCGACGGCGG
>DASYUK010000267.1:0-19829 GCA_036001325.1 Thermoanaerobaculia bacterium | reverse complement strand
TCGCGCGGCAGGAACGGATCATCCTCGGCGCTGATGCAGAGCGTCGGAGTGCGGATGCGGCCGAGATATTGGAGAGAGCTCGAACGGGTGTAGTAGTCGTCCGCGTCTTTGAAACCGTGCAGCGGCGCGGTCGCGGCGTCGTCGAATTCGCGGAACGTGCGTGCGCGCTTTGCTCGTCGGAGGTCGACCGGCATGTCCGGAAAACGCGCGACGACGCTCTGGAACTTCTTCTTCATCGTGCGCAGAAAACGCGCGACGTAGAGCGGGCCGGCTCCGCGCTCGAGATACCTCGCTCCGGCACCGAGGTCGTAGGGAACCGAGACGGTTGCGGCGGCAGCGAGGAGCGTTTGATCGGGATGTTCGCCGAGCCACTTCAGGAGGATATTGCCGCCGAGCGATGCGCCGAATGCAGCGAGGCGCGTTGAGGGCATGCGCGCATGCAGCGTGCGCACGACGAAATCGAAATCGTCCGTCTCCCCGGAGTGGTAGAGCCGCGGCCGGCGGTTCATCCGCGCGCAGGAGCGAAAGTTGATCGCGGTCGCGGAGCAGCCGCGCTTCGCGACGAGGGACAACACCCCCTGCACGTAAGCGGATGACGAACTGCCTTCGAGCCCATGCAAGAGAAGGAAACGCGTGCCTTCGCCGCGCAGATGATCGAGGACCAGCTCATCTCCGTCCGGCGTCTCGACAATCTCGCGCTCGAGTCGCACGAGTTTTCGCGGTCGCAACAGGCGACCGAGGATTGTCTGTGCGTGCGGACTGCGCGCGAACCACGCAGGAGTGAACGACGTGTGAGCCAACGGCGTCAATGATGCATGATGCACGCGATGTTTTTCGCGGCGTTGCTGATCGCGCAGACGTCGGAGACGATCACGGTCACCGCAACGCGGACCGAGACGCGTATCGCCGACACGCCGGCGAGCGTCGTGGTCCTATCGCAGAAAACGCTCGAAACGACCGCGGCAGCGACGATCGATGACGCGCTGCGCCAGGTGCCCGGCTTCACGCTCTTTCGACGCACCGGCAGCCGCGTTGCCAATCCGACATCGCAAGGCGTATCGCTGCGCGGCATCGGTGCGAGCGGTGCCAGTCGCGCGCTCGTCGTCGACGACGGCATCCCGCTCAACGATCCATTCGGCGGATGGGTGTATTGGGGACGAGTGCCGCGCGCGGCGCTCGATCGCGTGGAGATTCTCCGCGGTGGCGCTTCCGATCTCTACGGCAGCTCGGCGATGGGTGGAGTGGTGCAGTTCGTCCGCCGGCGTTCGGATGTTCCGGCGATTTCGCTCGAGGCGACAGCGGGATCGCAACAAACGGGTACGCTGTCGCTCTTTGCGGGATCGAGATACGTCAGCCTCGCGCTCGACCTGCTCGACACGGCAGGGTATGTCCTCGTCGCGCCCAGCCAGCGCGGAAGTGTCGATCGTCGTGCCGATGCGTCACATACCGCGGCTGACGTTACGCTGCAGCACGATCGCGGCTTCATCCGCGGCTCGTTCTACTCCGAGTCGCGCAACAACGGAACGCCGCTGCAGACGAACGACACGACCATCCGTCAGCTCGCCGCCGGAGCGAACGCCGGGCATTTTGTCGTGCGTGCCTGGGGAAGCGATCAGGATTACGCGCAGACGTTCTCGGCGATCGCGACCGATCGCAACAGCGAGCGATTGACCGTCGATCAGCGCGTGCCGTCGCGCAGCGGCGGAGCGAGCGCGCAGTGGTCGCACACGTTTGGGATGCGCCACGCCATCATCGCCGGCGTCGAAGCGCGGCAGGTCAGCGGCGCGAGCGACGAGACGGTCGTCAATGTCTCCGGCCGGCAGAGAACGGAAGGGGTGTTTCTCGAAGACGTGATCGCGCTGCGCGATGTCAGCATCACCGCCGGCGTGCGCTTCGACGGCTGGCGCAACTTCGACGCGCGGCGCAACGGCATCGCGCTGGCCTCGCGCAGCGACTCCGCCGTGAGCCCGCGCCTCGCCATTCTCTATCGCCCATCATCGACGATCGCGTTCACCGCTTTGGCGTATCGCGCTTTTCGCGCACCGACGCTCAACGAGCTCTATCGGAGTTTCCGTGTCGGCAACGTGATGACGCTGGCAAACGAGTCGCTCGCGCCAGAGCGCCTCACCGCGTTCGAGGCCGGAGCACGCGCGCGGTACGTTCGCGCCACGCTCTTCTGGATGGATCTCAGCGACGTCGTATCGAATGTGACGCTCTCGACGACGCCCGCGCTCATCACGCGTCAGCGACAGAACGTCGCTTCCAGCCGCTCGCGCGGCCTCGAGCTCGAGGGCGAATGGCCGCTGTGGCGAAGCTTGCGGCTTTCTTCAGGCTACCTCGTCTCCGATGCGGTCGTGACCGCGAGCGAATTGAAGGGCAAGCGATTGCCGCAGGTCCCGCGTCATCAAGCGTCGGCACAACTGACCTGGGTCTCGCAGTCGACATTCGCGATTCAGGCTCGCTGGTCGGCGATGCAATTCGACGACGATCTCAATCGGCTCCCGCTGCGCGGCTACTTCGTGACCGACGCGTTCTACTCGCGCCCGATCGCTACGCGCATCGATCTGACGTTCGCCGCGGAGAACATCTTCGACCGGCGCATCGAGGCGAGCGCGACGCCCGTGATCACGCTTGGTCAGCCTCGATCGCTTCGCGCCGGCGTGCGTTACGGGAGGTGACGCGGACGCGGTGATACACAAGCGTATTGACGACGGCGACGAAGATCGCGAGCGCGATCTCCATCCCGCGCGTGAGTCCGTTCGGATAAATCAAGCCGAAGAGATGGTGCGCGATGAAGCCTTCGCTGTAACCCGACTCGCCCGCGCGGCGTAACGCCGTGTTCTCCCATGTGGTGAGCGGGCAAACCCACTGCGCAATCTCGATGATCGCCCCCCAGATCGCACACGGCAACTGAACATACATCACCCACCGCCAGCGCAGGACAAGGAGCGCGCCGAATGCGACGAATACGATGAACGCGAAATGCGCAAGGGCGAGGGCGGTGGCGGCGAAGTGATAGAGCATGTGGGTCGTGGGTCGTGGGTCGTAGGCATCGGGGGCATCAGCGTTCTTGCGATGCTGCCCCCGGTACCCACGACCTATGACCTACGACCCCTATAATGCGCCCGTCCATGAAACGCGCATTCTCCCTATTCATTTTCCTGCTCGCGGCTTGTGCGAGCGCCCCGCGCTCCCACCCGCCTGTTCACGTGGTCATCGTCGGCACCACCGACGTCCACGGCTGGTTCAACGGCCATGTCGGCAAGGACACGCAGTACGGCGGTCTGGCGCTCTTCGCGAGCTACGTGAACGCGTTGCGCGCCGAGAGCGGCAACGTGATCGTCGTCGATTCCGGCGACCTCTTTCAAGGGACGCTCGAGTCGAATTTCTTCGAAGGGGAGCCGGTCATCCGCGCGTATAACCTCATTGGATACGCTGCGGCCGCCGTCGGGAATCACGAATTCGACTACGGTCCCGTCGGTCCCGATTCCGTTGCCCGCGTCCCCGGCCAGGATCCCCTCGGCGCTCTGAAAAAGAATGCCGCGATGGCGAAGTTCCCGTTTCTCTCCGCGAACATCACGGAGAAGGCGACGGGCCAGACGCCGTCGTGGACGAAGCCTTACACGATCGTCGATGCCGGCGGCGCGCGCATCGGGATCATCGGTCTGACGACGCCGGATACTCCAAACGTCACCGTCGGCGCAAACGTGGCGACGCTGAATTTCGGCGATCCGGTCGCCGCGACGATCAGCGCCGCACGCGAGCTGAGATCGCAAGGCGTCGACGCTGTCGTCGTCATCGCGCACATGGGCGGCAAGTGTTCCGACGTCAACGACGTGCACGACGTCGCCAGTTGTGACAAGGAGCAGGAAGCGATGAAGCTCCTGCAGCATCTTCCAGCAGGGACGATCGACGCTTACTTTGCCGGCCACACGCATCAGGAGATGCGGCAGTTCATCAATGGGATTCCGGCGGTTCAAGGTCTGGCATACAGCGTCGAGTTTTCGACACTCGATCTCTGGGTCGATCGTGATCACCACCGCGTCGATGGATCGCGCACGAACATCCGTCCGCTGACGATGATCTGCGCGAACGTCTACAGCGGAACGGATCGCTGCGAGTCGCGCGACGCCCCGCGCGGCGCGACTCTCGTTCCACGCACGTTTCTCGGGCGAACGATCACCCCTGACGCGACGATCGCCGCCGCGATGGCTCCGTATAACGAGCGTGTCGCGGCGAAGCGAAACGAAAAGATCGGCGTTCAGACCGCGGTGGCCTTCTCGCGCCACTACAACGCGGAGTCGCCGGTGGGGAATCTGCTCACAGACGCGATGCGGCGTGCCTTCAACACCGACATCGCGTTCATGAACTCCGGCGGCATTCGCGCGGGCTTGCGCGCCGGCGATCTGATCTACGCCGACATCTTCGAGGTCAGTCCGTTCGACAATTTCCCGGCGGTCGTCACGCTGACAGGCGCGCAGATTCTCGACATCCTCAGGATCACGACCAACGGCGAGCGCGGCATC
The DNA here is from genome assembly GCA_036001325.1 of Thermoanaerobaculia bacterium. Taxonomy (GTDB): domain Bacteria; phylum Acidobacteriota; class Thermoanaerobaculia; order Gp7-AA8; family Gp7-AA8; genus DASVHS01. The sequence goes on along the minus strand of DASYUK010000267.1, from coordinate 15,303 downwards.
ATGCAAGTCAGCGGCATTCGCTACACATTCGATGCGGCGAAAGATGCCGACAAGCCGCCGGCCGTGCGCAACCGCCTCGTTGCGGTCACGATCGAAGACGGATCGCCACTCGATCCGACGAAACTCTATCGCGTGACGATGCCCGACTTTCTCGCGTCCGGCGGCGATGGTCTGCTGCCGGTGATGCAGAACGTTCCGCCGGATCGCATCGTCGTGACGCTCGATCGGCCACTGCACGATGTTTTCGCCGACGTTCTGAAAACATTTCCGCAGCCGCTGGTGCCAAAGGTCGATGGCCGGGTCACTGTGCTGAACGCGCGACCCGCCGATTCGCAGTGAGCGCGCGTTTGCGCGCCAGCTCGATCTGCGCGTCGAGGAATTCGCGGAACTCGATTCCGGCGGCGCGCAGCTCCTGCGGCACGAGCGAGCTGGTGGTCAGTCCGGGAAGCGTATTCAGTTCGAGAAAGTAGATCCCGTCATCCGCGGCCATGACGTCCGTCCGAGAATAGCCTTCGCATCGCAGCGATTCGTGTGCGGCGATCGCCGCCTGCTGCGCGGCGCGCGCCATATCGTCGGGGATCTTCGCCGGACAGATCTCGTGCGTGCCTTGGCCGAGGTATTTGCCCTGGTAGTCGAATTCACGGCCGGGATCGAGCTCGATCTCGACGACCGGCAGCGCCAGCGGCTCGCCGTCGCGATCGATGACGCCGACAGTGAGCTCGCGCCCCTGGATGAACTGCTCGATGATGTACGCCATCTTCAGCTTTGCGATGTTGCGCACCACGTCGTCGACGTCGCCGCCGCGGTCGAGGAAGAAGAGCCCGCGGCTCGATCCGCCGGCGACGGGCTTCAGGACGATGCGCGGATGGCGCTCGAGCATGACTTCGATCGCGGATCGAATCGTCTCGTCGTCGGTGATGCCGACGATGCGCGACTCGGCCACTTTCACGCGATCCTGCACCAGCTCTTTGGCGCGACCCTTGTCGAGTGCCGCGGCACTCGTGCGCGAACCCGATCCGGTGAAGGCGATGGCGCGATCCTCCATCATCCGCTGCACGGTGCCGTCTTCTCCCGCTCCGCCGTGCAGCGCGAGAAAGAAGACCGGATCGTCGACCGGCAGCGTGTCGAGCGCCATCTCGAGATCGGGCCAGATCGCCGGACGCTTCGGATCGAAGTCGAGCTCGAACGGACGCTCGTGAGCGAGGAGTTGCTCGACGGCGACATCGTAGGTCGAGCCATATGACGCCCAGAACCAGCAGAGCGGATTGCCGAGCGACCGCGCGACATTCTGCGCTGTGGCGACAGAGACGTGACGCTCGTCGCTCGCTCCGCCAAAAAGAATGATGACAGTCATGGCGATTCTGGAGTGCGGTGGCCATGCCACCGCTCTCGACGAAGAGAGAGCGGCAGCATGGGGGTCCGGCAGCATGGGGGTCAGGTCTGTCTTTCGTCCTTTTTTCTACGGGCTGAAGAAAAAACAGGTCGTGGACGGTGACAGGTCTTTGCTTTGGTCCTTTTTTTCTACGATCTGAAGAAAAAAGGACGAAGGACAGACCTGACTCCATATGGCTGCCCCATATGGCTGCCGCACTCCAGATCACGGTTTCTCCCGGATGAACACGTCGTCGAAATACGCGCGGAACGGCGGTGACATCGAGCCGCCCGCGCCGATCACCACGAGGACGCTCTTCGTGGCGAAGTCGGTGCTCCACGTGACATTGTTGTTGAACCAGGCGCCGATCGCACTGTCGCCTTTTTGAACTCGATTGCCGTGATAAGGCGCGCTCAGCGATGGGCAGCTCGGAACCCAGTATTCATAGACCCCGATGTTTGTCACTCCGGCTGACTGTCCGGATGGAATGAGAGTCTTCGTGCCGGCTTCGTAGGTCTTTCCGCCGATGACGCTCACGCATTGACTCAATTGATAACCGGGAGTCGTCTGCATCGACGTGATCAGCGCCGTGCCCGCGGTCCAGGTGACGGAGCCCGCGCCCGAGAAGGCGTTGCTCCATCCGTCGAGATTGCTGTCGAAGCCGCCGTTCGAGAGCAGGTTCGGGAGCTGATTCGCAGCTTGCGTGACGATGACGACCGCACCGCGCACGTGAATGAGCGCTGTGCGCGATGTCGTCGCGGCATTCGCAGCAACATCGACCGAAACGCCGCCACTCGCCGGCGCGGCCGTCACCCACGAGTCGCTCGCCACCGGCGACCATGCGCATCCGCCGCTCATCGTGACCGCGACAAATGCGTGACCACCGGTGGCCGCGAAGGAGAGATTCACCGGCGAGACGATCGCGGAACAACGGTCGGGCGAGGCCGCGCGACGGCGCGGAGCGGCGGTCAGCGTCGTGGCGATGAGAAAGATGAGAGCGAAAAAGATTTTCGTGGGCATGCGGCGTTCGCAATCGAAGATATCATCCTGCCCGCATGCGGAAGCAGCACGCGGCGGCTGCTGCGATCTTCATCGTCCTTGCCATTGTGATGACGTGGCCGCTGACGCCGCGCATGAATCACGTGGCCGCCGATTCGAGCGACCCGTTCATCAATATCTGGATCCTCGATTGGGATCACTACGCCACGTTTCACCAGCCGCTGTCGCTGTTTCAGGCGAACATCTTCTATCCCACGCCCGATTCGTTGGCGCTCTCCGAAAATCTCTACGGCATCGCTCTCTTCTTGATTCCCTTCCGCGCCGTCGGCCTCGGACCGGTGACCGCGTACAACCTGGCGATGCTCGGCGGCTTCGCCTTCTCCGGCTTCGCCGCCTATCTCCTCGGCGTTCGACTGTCGGGGTCGTTCATCGCCGGAATCGCCGCCGGCGTGTTCCACGCGTTCGTGCCGTTCCGCTTCACACACCTGCCACACGTGCAGCACGTCTTCGCCGGATGGGTGCCGCTGCTGCTCGTCGTGTTGCTCGACTACATCGATCGGCCATCGTGGCGAACGGCCTCGCTGTTCGGCGCTGTCTTCCTGATGAACGGCCTGACGAACATTCACTGGCTGCTCTTCGGATCGTTTGCGATCGGCGCAACGGCGCTGCTGTTCGTCGTCACGGGTGTTCGACGATGGCGCGAATTGCTGATCGCGACCGGCATCGCTGCAGCGCTGCTCGTGCCGTTTCTCATTCCGTACGCGCGTGTGGGGATGACGCGCGATTGGAGTGAAACGAGGTGGTATTCAGCGACATGGAGCGACTGGCTCGTCGCGAGCGATCGAATCCGTAACTACACAACGCTCCGCGATGATCGCGTCTATCCGGAGATGTGGCTCTTTCCCGGCGCGTTGTCGTTGATCGCCGCCATCGCAGCCATCCCCCTGGCGCGGCGCTACACACGCGGCGTCACGCTCGGTCTCCTCTGGACCCTCATCGGCGTCCTCGGATCGCTCGGTTTGAATTTCTACTTTCATCAGTTCCTTTTCGATGCTGTCCCCGGCTTTCGCGGGATTCGCGTTCCGGCGCGATGGGCGGAGATCGCCTACATCGGGCTGGCGATGCTGATCGCGGTCGCGACCGCGTTCATCGCCCGCCGCCAGCGGTGGATCGCCGCCGTGATCCCGCTGCTCTTCCTCGTGGAGCTGCGCGCCGCGCCGATCCGCTGGTTCCGCGTGCCGCTGGAAGTTCCGGACGTTTATCGCTGGCTCGACACGCAGAAAGGGAGCGCCGTCGTGGAGCTGCCGATCGATATCGCGGGAAGTGAGTATCTGTATACGTACCGTGCCGTCTCGCATCACAGGAACCTGGTCAACGGCGCGTCCGGCGTCGTGCCGCGGCAGTGGGTCCGCTTCAGCGAGAGGTTCAAATCCTTCCCGATCGCCGATGACTTCACCGATGAGCTGCGCCGTATCGGTTGCGATTTCGTCATCGTGCACGCCGATATGCTGGGACCGCACGCTGTGTCGACGCGCCAATGGCTCGAACGCGAGCTCGATCGGAAGCGGATCTCGTTCGTTCAACGCTTCAGAGGAGGGATGGGCGGCGACTGGGTGTTCTCGCTGCACGGCGGCGGACGACGCACGACGGATGTTGATGACTTTGTCGTCGGCAGGCCGGTGCGCTCTCTGTGGACGGTTGGATCCTTCGATCCCCCGCCCGGCTTCGCTCGCGGGCCGCGCGTCTTCTCGGGATTCGCATCCTCGCCATTCGGCATTCGCAGCGCAGATCTCCTTTTCGAAGATGGCCGCGTGCGCGTTCCCGCCGGCGTTGTACCGGCCACGAGGGGCACTCGTTTTATGTGCGCATTTTCCGGCCGGCCGGCGCACGTGCCGGTCGATACCGACGTGCAGGCGGAGGTCACCGATGGTCGAGGCGAGAAGTGGAGACTGCAGTTCTACTGGATCACGTGGGAGTGATCAATGCGCATGAGATCACCGGACGGCGCGCCGATGGTAATGTAACGGACTCAAAACGGAGGGATGAAGATGCGTAAAACGATTTTTCTCATGCTCATGCTGCTCGTCGCCATCAGTGCGTACGCGCAGCAACAGCAGCAGCAACCGCAGGTCCGTTATCCGCGGCCGAGCCAGAAAGCCAGCGTGACGCAGACGATCGGTCTCACCGACATGACCATCACATACAGCCGTCCGGGCGTGAAGGGACGTCAGATCTGGGGCGCGCTCGTGCCGTACGACAAGGTCTGGCGCACAGGTGCAAACGAAGCGACGACGATCTCCTTCAGTGATGACGTGCAGATCAACGGGCAGCCGTTGCCGAAGGGAACGTACAGTCTGGCTACCATTCCAGGAAAGGATTCATGGACGCTGATCTTCAACAAGGCCGCGGATATGTGGGGTGCCTTCACTTATGACCAGTCGAAGGACGCACTGCGTGTGACAGCGAAACCCGAAAAGGCCGACTTCCGCGAGTGGTTCACCTTTGAAGTACCGCTAATATCGGCCGATAAAGCGACAGTCCTCATGCGCTGGGAGAATCTCGAAGTTCCCGTCACGGTCGAGACAGCGACCACGGCCAAGACCGCGGAGGCGGCGCGAGCCGCGGTTGCATCGGCGAAAGCGGACGATTGGCGCACGCCGTATCGCGCCGCGCAGTTCGCGGTCGACAACAACATGCTCGACGATGCGCAGAGATATGCCGATCAGGCGCTCAAGGCGAACGAGAATATCAACACCCTCTGGATGAAGGCGCGTTTGCAACAGAAGCAGGGTCGCACCGCCGACGCCGTTCGCAACGGCGAGATCGCGTTATCGAAAGCAGGTCCCAACGACAAGGACTTCGCCGGCGAGATCAGAAAAGAGCTCGATAGCTGGAAGAAATAGTACTCACGTGGAGGACAGCTCGACAGGACTGTCCTCCACCGTTGGCGGCAATGCGCCTTGAATCGCCGCGGCCGCCACCACCCCCACCACACACCCGATCACGTTCCACCACAGCCAGGAAGAACGGCCGTGTACAGTTGCCGCCACGTTTTCGGGTCGTCGCGCATCGGGTCACCGCGCCGAGGCGAGGTTCACGAACAACCGGTAGGCACCGGGCACGCCCGCCGGTAACTCGCGGAACCACGCATACGACGTGTAGATGAAGATGCCTTTGCCGTATCGCGCGTAAAGCTCGCCACCGGCATGTTCCGCCTCGCCGGGATCGTGCGACTCGAGCACGGTCTGATACTTCGGGTCCCAACTGCTCGCGAAGTAAACCCCGCGCTCCTGCACCCAACCGTTGAAATCGTTCGGCGTGATCTTGTTTGGCGTCGTCAGCAGCGGATGCGTCGGATCGATGATCTTCACCGGCGCCTCTTCGACCGTGACGCGGTCGCTGCTCACTTTGAACGGATACGGGCCCGGCGGATCGACGAGCAACGGTTGCGGATTGAGACTGTTGTATTGCACGACGAGCGTGCCGCCATTCTGCACATAGGCGAGCAGCTTCGGATGCGCGGCGCGCATCGCCTTGCGCGCGTTGTACGCGCGCACGCCGGTGACGATCGCATCGAAGCGCGCGAAGTTCGCGGCGTCGAGATCCTCATCGCTGAGCAGCGTGACGTCGTAGCCGGCCTGCCGCAGGGAATCGGGAATCTCATCGCCCGATCCCATGATGTAGCCGATGCGCTGTCCGCGCCGTTTCAGATCGACGCGCACGAGCTTCGATTCCGCGTTGCTGAACACGCGCTGCGCCGGAATGTGCGGGTGATCGATGTTCGTGAGCTGATACGAGAGCTTTCTTCCGGCGACGTCGACTTCTGCGCGTAACACGCCGGTTCCTTCTCCCGATGGCGGCGTCACGACGAACTTCGCGTCCGCCTCGTCTCCTTTCGTCTTGAAAGACAACGGCACCGAGTCGGGGGAGACGCGCCATCCGCTCGGCGCGATGAGCGAGACCTTCGCATCGGTCGCGCCGGCGAAGCTCCGCAGTTTCACCGCGACGTTCTTCGGCTTCGCATCGGGAAAGAGATAAACGTGCTCGTCGAGGTTCGCCGTCACGTCGGGAACCACATCGACATTGCGCACCTGCTCGCCGCGCACCGCGTCGACCCAGCGGTACACCGCCGGCACGGTGTAGATCAAAGTCTGCATCGGTGCGATGGACAACGACACCGTGATCGGAATCGACGGCGGATTCTCCGCGCGGCCGATCAGCGTCTGATCATCGACGTTGAACATTCCCTTCGCCGGCTCTTTGCGCAACCAGTACGGCTGCGAATACGGATCGTCGGCCGGAACTTTGATCGTGATATCGGTCTTCACGGGTTGATTGTTTTTCAGCGCTGCGCCCGGCGCTTTGCCGGGAGCGGCGTACGGCGAGGCGACCGTCGACAGAATGAACGGGAAATCCGATCGATTGACGACCGTGACGCTGACTCCGATCTCGCCGCCGGGCGTGACCGCCGAGTCGGCGGCGCTGACGTCGATCGAAAGGCCTGCGCATCCGCGAATCGCTTCGAGCAGCTCGCGGCGTTTCACCTCGACCCATGGATTCGATCGCGATGACCATGCGTCCGTGGCGCCGAGGCGATCGAGCTCCTGCAGCCCTTGCAGCAGCAGCGGGATCGACTTCGATGGATCGCGGACGTCGAACGTGTCGTAAGCCTGCTGGAGCAGCGAGCCGGCGCGCTCGCCGCCGGCGTAGCGCGACCACGTCAGGTTCACTCCTTCGAACACATCGCTCTGCGCCGCATCGCCACCGATCAGCTTGAGGTAATTAGTGAGCGTTCCGCGGCGCTCCGCCGCGCCGAACCCCTGGCTCTTGTGCATGCTGCGGCTCTCGCCGGCGATCTCGGTGTAGGAGCGTCCGAGGAGCGCGTTATACGCGCCGAGGTCGACGCGAACGTCGTTGGCCAGCTCCGGCGCGTTCGGGTCGAGACGCTGAAACGAGAATCGGTTCCAGAAGATCCGCTTCGGCTGCCACACGCTGACGTACTGCAACTGTTCGGGGAAGCGGGTCGCATCGCCCGCAGCGCGGAACGCTTCTTCGGCGAGGATCGCGGAGGACGTGTGATGTCCGTGGCCGCCTTCGCCGGTTGTTGGAAAACGCGTGAGGATCACATCGGGTTGAAATTTGCGAATGACCCAGACGACGTCGGCGAGAACCTTGTCGCGATCCCAGATCGACAGCGTCTCCTGCGGCGATTTGCTGAAGCCGAAGTCGAGCGCGCGCGAGAAGAATTGCTCCGCGCCGTCGATGCGTCGCGCCGCCAAAAGCTCCTGCGTCCGGATGACGCCGAGGAGCTCTCCCTTTTCGTCCCCGATGAGATTCTGTCCGCCGTCGCCGCGAGTCAGCGACAGGTATCCCGTGCGCACGAGCCGGTCGTTGCTCAGCCACGCCAGCATCGCCGTGTTTTCGTCGTCCGGATGCGCAGCGACGTACAGCGCGCTGCCGACGACGGTGAGTTTCTTGAGCGCGAGCTGCAGCTCCGCGGCGGTTCGCGCTTGAGCGACAACGGGAATGAGGAAAGCGAGAAGAATGAAACGCAGTCTTCGCATCACGAGGACTATAACGTGAGCGATATCATGCGTTGCAAAGGAGTGGCAGAAATAAGGCGCTACAACAAACGTGTATGACATCGCCGTGATCGGCGCGGGCGCAGCGGGCTTGACCGCCGCGATCTTTGCTGGGCAAAGCGGCGCGCGCGTCGTGGCGCTCGACGGCGCGAAGAAGCTCGGCGCGAAGATCCTGATCTCCGGCGGTGGACGATGCAACGTGACGCACGACGTCGTCACACCCGATGGTTTCAACGGCAACCGCAACGCGATCGCCAAGGTGCTGCGCTCCTTCACCGTCGAGGAGACGATCGACTGGTTTGCATCGATGGGCGTGCGGCTCAAGCGCGAAGAGACCGGCAAGCTCTTTCCGGTGAGTGATCGCGCGCGTGAAGTTCTCGATGCGCTGGTCGCCGAGGCGAGGAAATGCGGCGTTGAGATTCGGACGAGTGATCGAGTGGAGACCATTGAGCCTTCATTCACCATCAACGACTCACTCCAGGCCACGCGCGTCATCATCGCCACCGGCGGTCGCAGCGTTCCGAAAACCGGTAGCGACGGTCACGGCTACGACATCGCGCGTTCCCTCGGTCACACGGTCACGCAAACATTCCCAGCACTCGTGCCACTGGTCATCGAAGATGATCATTGGGTCCGCCGGCTCAGCGGAACCAGCGCCGATGTGGAGCTCTCGGTGCGGCGAGGCCGCATTCTTCATCGCGAGCGCGGCGCGATGCTGCTGACGCACTTCGGCGTGAGCGGACCGGTCGTGCTCGACATCAGCCGTCACTGGATCGCCGCGCGACGCGATGGAGAGCCGAGTCTCGTCGTCAACTTCATCCCCGGCGAGACATTCGATTCGATCGATCGGCTCCTCGTCGCGAGCGCTCGAAAGAATCCTCGCGCGACCGTCGGCAGCGCCTTGCGAGGATCGGTGCCCGAACGGATTCTCGAGCAGATCGCGCCGGTTGAGCCGATCAGCAAGTTGTCGCGCGAAGTGCGTCGAACCGTTGCGCGCGACCTGACGGAATTCGTTTTGCCGGTTTCACGCGATCGCGGCTTCGATTACGCGGAGGTGACGGCGGGAGGTGTTCCGCTGTCGGAGGTCGATCTGAACACGATGGAGAGCCGCGTTCGTCCCGATCTCTACCTCTGCGGCGAGATCCTCGACATCGATGGAAAGATCGGCGGCTACAACTTTCAATGGGCCTGGGCAAGCGGCCGATTGGCGGGATTGGGAGCGGCGCGTTAACTGTCTTCGCGTGTTTGTGCTTCGCGTGCTCGAACGCACGCCGCGTTTGAAAACAAGTCGTAACTCTCCGACCGTTACAGACCACGCACTTGAACCGCGGCTAGAAGAAGGCCATATCCGATGATCCATGACCATTCCGCGACATCCCCGCGGATGTGGAACACTCCGAAGTGGGCCAGTAATGCGATGACATACAAAACGAGACAAATCATCCAGGTGATCTGCTTCGGAGCTTTTCCTCCACCTCGTGCCATCGAGACCTCCCTGACGCTTCCTGCGTTTCAACTGTATCTCAGATCGATCTGCGTGCCTGCACTTTGTATTGCAAAGGGCGGGGTGTTCCTCTCTGACCGTCAATGTTACTTCTGGACCAAAGTTATGACGATTTTTCCTTTGTGATGCCCTTCTCCAAAATGCCGGAATGCCTCAGGAACCTCACTTAACTTGTAGAGACGATCGATCACGGGTACCACCTTGCCCGCTTCGAAAAGCTCTTTCATATCGGCCAAATCCTTGTTTGGCTTCAGAGCTAAGATCCTGAACTTCTTATTTTTGGTCATCGAAATCCACGGCCCCTAATAACAGAGCTTGGAGCACCCGAGCCATGGAACCCCCGACTGTGACGTAAATTCCATTGGGACTTAACGCGCGCGCGTAATCGAACGGCGAACGTGTCTTCACATCGAGAATCAGGTCGTAACAGCGCCCGGCTGTGGTGAAATCGTCTTGCGTGTAATCAATGACATGCTCAGCTCCCATCGAGCGCAGCATGTCCAACTTTCCGGGGCTATCAACCGCAGTCACCTCAACCCCGTATAGTTTGGCAATGTGGATTGCCAAAGTACCGACACCTCCGCCTGCACCGTTAATCAAAATCCTTTGTCCTGGACTTGAGCACGATCCTCGATTCGTCGCCCGAATGGAGGCAGCGCGCCGGAGTCTTGAAGCCGGGCGAGGTATCTCTATCGAAGAAGTACGCGAGCAACTCGGCCTGCGTACCGCGGCCGAACATCGGAGTGGACGTTCAGCGAAGCGCGCGAGAGTACCGAAACGCGCGAATGCGAAGAAGCGCTCTCGGTAGTTCGCGAACTTCGCGTCCGCCCAACGTTTGAAGCTCACCGGCGCGAACAGGCGACGCGAAAAAGTATAGCGCTCGGCACGCTGCAGCGCGCCGGTTCGCGTCCGGTGCAGCGACGAGTTAGCCGGCCGATGGGAACTGGAACGTGACGTACGGGAGGAGCGCTCGGATCTCCGTAGCGCGAACCCAACCGTTATGACCCTCTGTGATAATGGCGACAACTCCACCACCGGTTGCTAACACTGGACCGCCTGAATGGCCACCTTCAGAAAGATCCGTGTTGAAACGAAGAACCCACTCGATGCAGCCGTCACGCTCACGAGGTGCTTCGCACTCGTACTCGGGTATTTCAACCACAGCTACGAGGTATTTCTGCGCGACGTGATCACTCAGCGAAGGTGCGTAGCCCCAATATCGGAGGCCGTGTTGACCAATGATGCGTTGATCGCTCGGGTACAGCGGAACGGTGCATCCCGGCCTTTCGATCTTGAGGACAGCCAAGTCAAGCGAGGGATGCCGAAAGTGCACTTCAGCGCGCGGAAAGTTTGGCCCGTTCTGCATCAAGACGAGGTTACGGCGAACACCGCCCGTGTCGCGATCTTCCACGACATGTTTCGCGGTTACGAAGAATTCGGGCTGAAGAAAGTAGAAGCCTGTCCCGAGCGCCTTGTGAGTATCTTCGTCGACCACGATCGAAACGGCTGTCTCGTCGATGTCTTTCGGCAGGAGTGAGGAAACAGCATCCAACGAATCCATGCGCAGGTTGGTCCGGCTAACGTATCTCACGCTCAGCTGCGCGGCCAGTTCCGCGTGCCGAAGGCGTTGAACATGCTACTCGCAAAGGACGAGGCGCGGAAGCGCCGCGCCGAAGCCGGGCCGCGTCAGCTGCTGCGTGGAGTTAGCCAGCGGTCTATAACGAAGCAAGGACCTTCTCGTATTCTGCATGTGACCCGATCCAACCCCACAGAATGCCGTTGTCGAGTTGCTTACCGAGTGCACGGTAGTTGCGGCCAATTCGAACAGACCAGTAGACCCGGGCTTTTTTGAAGTGAAGCGACGGATGACGCGGATTGGCCTTGAGCAGTTCGTAGTTGGCCCGAGCAAGTTTCTGAATTTCCGGTGGGAGGTCGTTGAAGAGAGCCCAAAAATCGGGGCTGGTGAAGTGCTTCAAATTTCGCGGGTCTTTCCCGCGCGATGATCTGCTAGGGACTTCTCGAAGAGCTTATCGAGCTTACCGGAGGCGGCATCCCGCTCGATCTCTCGGTCCCACTCTTCAGCGTCTCGTTCAAGGAGCCATTCCCGAAGCTGTGCCAGTTCTTCAGGTGACAGCTTCTTGATCTCCTCTTCGAGTGTCTCAAGCTTCGTCATTCCAGCACCAGAACGATTCTAGCAAAAGTGAAATTGCGTCTGGCTAACTTGAAATCGAGAGCACGTTAGCATCGGGATCTGCGATCTAACAAATGGAAATGGCGAAGATGGCCGCCAGGATTATCCGGCGTCACACCGGATCCAGAGGACTGCGTACGCCGCGGGCACCGTGACGGAGAACGTGCGTGTAAATCATCGTCGTCGACACATCGCGGTGACCGAGAAGCTCCTGCACCGTCCGGATGTCGTGGCCGCGCTCGAGCAGATGCGTCGCAAATGAGTGGCGGTTATGCCGCGCGCGGCATAACCGGCATCATGCCGACTGCCGGATCATGCCGATGGTGAGTTCGGCCTGTGTCCTCCTTGTGACTGGCAGTAACGCAAGTGGGGTTTGTGAACGCGGCATGATCGGGGTCTCCTCTCCTAAGCCAACCTTGGCCAAGAAGGGAGAGGGACATGCTCGATCAATTCCTCAACGATGGTTTGGCGGTGCAGCGCATGCGCGAGTCGCCATTGGGGTCACAGCTCGATTCATTCGCCGCGCGTCTGTCGCAGCTTGGGTATGCGCGATCATCCATTCGTGATCGGTTGTGGACACTCGTCGCATTTGGAAAATGGCTGAAGCGACGTCGGCTGCCGATCACGGATCTCCGAAGCAACATCGCCGCTGCCTTCCTGACGCGTCGAACGCCGAGAAGACTTCTTCGTCGCGGTGATGCGGCCACACTCCGTCTGTTCCTCGATCATCTCGAGGCGGCGGCCATCATTCCAGCGTCGCCACCGAGTCGCTCGACGCCGATCTCTCAGCTCAAAGCGCGGTACGAGGCTCACCTTCGGCACGACCGCGGCCTCTCGCCTCTCACCGGGTGTCGCCACTGGTTTGTGCTCGGGCGCTTTCTCAAAGAGCGCTTCGGCGATGGCCCGATCGACCCGCGCAGTCTGACGGCAGACGACGTCACGCGATATGTCCTCCAGCAGCTTCCCGGCCGCTCGCCGGCCAACGCGCAACTACAGGCCTCGACGCTCCGCTCCTTTCTCCGGTTTCTCTTGCAGACGGGGGAAATCGAGTGCGATCTGGCGGCGGCCATTCCGCCGGTCCGCCGGTGGCGTCTTGTCGACGTGCCGAAATACCTGACGCCGGGCGACGTCACGCGTCTGCTGAACGCCTGTGATCGCACGTCGCCCGTCGGCCGTCGCGACTACGCCATCTTGCTGCTGCTGGCGCGTCTCGGCCTGCGCGGCGGTGAAGTCGCTCAGCTCGAGCTCGATGACATCGATTGGCACGCGGGCGAGCTCACGGTGCACGGCAAAGGGTCGGTCCGCAGTCGGCTGCCGCTGCCATGCGATGTGGGTGAGGCCTTGGCGACGTATCTGCGTCGCGACCGCCCCCGCTGCGGCACGCGTCGCGTCTTTGTCTGCATGCGAGCCCCGCATCGGGGCTTCGCCCATCCGAGCACCGTCAGCACGCTCGTCCGCGTGGCGCTTACTAGGGCGGGGGTGAGCGCGCCCATGAAAGGCGCGCACCTCCTGCGACATTCGCTGGCGACCGAGCTGCTCCGGCGCGGCGCGTCGCTCGCGGATATCGGTGACGTGCTTCGGCACCAGCAACCACAGACGACCGAGATCTACGCCAAAGTCGACGTCAACCGTCTGCGTCTCCTCGCTCAAGCATGGCCTTCAGGAGGTGGACAATGACGCCGCTCCACTGTGCGATCGAGGAGTACCTCACGTTGCGCCGCCGGCTCGGTGTCACGCTGCATGAGACAGGGCGCGTCCTCGCAGCATTTGCCGCGTACGCCCAACGTGAAGGCGCCGCGCACGTGACGACCGATCTCGTGCTCCGCTGGGCCTCGCACCTCACGAGCATCACGCCCGCGACCGTCAACGGCCGCTTGCAGATCATCCGGCGCTTTGCTCAGTGGCGGCAGCTCACCGATGCGCTTACGGAAGTCCCGCCGGTCGACCTGCTCCCGGGCCGATATCGACGACAACCACCCCGCCTCTATCGCGAGGAAGACATTCCGCGGCTGCTCAAGGCCGCGCGAGACCTGCCGTCGTCGAAGGGCCTGCGTGGGAAAACCTACGCCACGCTGTTTGGGCTGCTCGTCGTCACGGGACTGCGAAGTTCCGAGGTGGTAGCCGTCGACGACGCCGACATCGATTGCGGAGAGGCTACGCTGTTGATCCGCCGAACCAAATTCGGCAAGTCTCGGCTCGTGCCCCTGCACGCCTCCACCATAGATGCCCTGACGTCCTACCAACGCGTCCGCAATCGTCTGGTCCCGCAACGACGCTCAGACGCCCTCTTCATCTCCGAACTCGGGGTGCGCATTACACAATGGGCCGCCGAATATACGTTTGCGCGGGTGTCGGCCCAGATCGGCTTGCGACCGCCTGTTCGTGCCCATCGATTGGGACACGGTCCTCGCTTGCACGACTTGCGACATCGCTTCGCGATCCGCACGCTCGTCGACTGGTATCGTGCCGGCCTCACCGTCGACCCGCTCCTTCCCGTGCTGGCCACGTATCTCGGCCACGTGCATGTCCACGACACGTACTGGTATCTGGAGGCCGTCCCCGAGCTGCTGCAGCTGGCGACGGAGCGACTCGTCGACGCCGGAAAGGCGGTCGCGCCATGACTACCTCGGCGGCATTCGCGAGCCTCCTGCAACGCTTCTTTACGGACCGGCTCGTCCGACAGCATCGAGCGAGCCCGCATACCATCGCGTCGTATCGCGATGCGTTTCGGCTGCTCCTACGTTTTGCGCAGGAGCGGTTCGGCAAAGCACCATCCGCGCTCGTCCTCGATGATCTCGACGCATCATTTGTTAGTGCGTTTCTGGATCATGTCGAGCAGCAACGTCGAAACACGGCGCGCACGCGCAATCTCCGTCTCGCCGCGATCCACGCTTTCTTTCGGTACGTGGCGATCGGCGAACCGGCTCATGTCGATCGCTGCCGCCGGATTCTGGCCATCCCGGTCAAGCGGCACGAACGACGTCCGATCGCGTATCTGACGCGGGACGAAATCGACGCGGTGCTCGCCGCGCCTGACATCTCCACGTGGATCGGCCGACGGGATCGCGCACTGCTGCTGCTCGCCATCCAAACCGGGCTTCGGGTGTCCGAGCTCATTCATCTCCGATGCGGAGACGTGGCGCTGGGTACCGGTGCACATCTCCGCTGCGAAGGCAAGGGCCGAAAGCAACGCTGCACGCCGCTGCAGCGGGAGACGGTCGGGCTGATCACGGCATGGCTGCGCGAGCGAAATGGGCAGCCCTCTGACCCTCTCTTCGCCACTGTGCGCGGAAACACGCTGAGCCGCGATGCGGTCGAGCGGTTAGTCGCACGTCATGCGAAGGCCGCGCAGGGTCAGTGTCCGTCGCTCAAAAGCAAACGGGTCACTCCGCATGTCTTGCGGCACACGACGGCCATGGAACTCCTGGGGCATGGGGTAGACCGCGCGGTCATTGCCCTCTGGCTCGGTCATGAATCGGTGGACACGACGCAGATGTATCTCCATGCAGACATGCGACTCAAAGAGCAAGCGCTGGCGCGCATGACTCCGGCCGATGTGAAGCCCGGTCGGTACCGCCCGACGGATCAACTGCTCGCGTTTCTGGAACGCCTCTGATTATGCCGAATGCGAGGTCTCGAAACGCTCGATCTCCAC
>DASYUK010000266.1:0-1953 GCA_036001325.1 Thermoanaerobaculia bacterium | reverse complement strand
GGGCGTTCTTGCCCTAATCGCGGTCTCGTCATCGCTCATCAAAGGAGTGCTCTCATCATGTCGGATTCAGTCGTCGCCAAGAAGAGTTCAACTAATTCGCTCTATGCTGCCGATAACCCGAACGCCCTCGCGCTGCCGGATGTCGGCAAGCTCATGGAGGCGATCATCACGAAGGGCGATCTGGCGCAGCTCGAACCGCAACAGCGCGTCGATCTCTATCTCGGACTCTGTCAATCACTTCGACTCAACCCGATGTCGATGCCGTTTCTCTATCTCGAACTCGACAAAAAGCTCACTCTCTACGTGGCGAAGGGCGCGACCGATCAATTGCGGAACATCTACTCGATCACCTCAACGGTTGTGAATCGCGAAGTGATTGGCGACGTCTACGCGGTGTCGGTGCGCGTGACGCTGCCGGACGGTCGCAGCGACGAAGCGACCGGCGTTGTGCCGCTCGTCAAAGAGGATGGCACCTGGGAGAACAACAACGGCAAAAACTTTTTCAAGAAAAACGGGAAGCTGATCCCGCTCGGGCCGCTCGAATACGCGAATGCGATCATGAAGGCCGAGACGAAGGCGAAGCGTCGCGCCACGCTCTCGGCGGTCGGGCTGCCGTTCATCGATGAAAGCGAATTGGACACGGTCCCGCGAGCGCGCCGCATCAACGTCGACAAAGACACCGGCGAAATTCTCAGCGACGTCATCGAGGGTGAGGGGCACGTCGTCGAAACAGGGCCGCCGCCGCAAAAAGCGACCGCCAAAGCGAAGGCAAAAGATGCGCCGCGGCCGGAAGACGATTCCGGCCCGGCGTCGACATCGACCGCCGAAGGGCCGGAAACTCAGAAGCTGCGCAAACTGGCGGCCGCTCGCATGATCAGCGACACCGAACTGAACGCGCTCACCTATTTCAAATTCCCCGAGAATCGATCGCCGCTCACGCTGACCGTCAAGCAGACACAAGAGCTGCAGAAAATCGTCGAGACGATCGACGATTTCGAGTTCGGCGAACAGGCTCGCGACTACTTCGCCGAGATCGAAGACGCGACGACGCTCGATGATCTGAAAGACAAAGTCGGCTACGCGATGAAAGAGGCCGGCATCACCGGCAATACACATCGCATGCTGTTCGATGCCTACGTCGCACGCGGCAAAGCACTGAAAGCGCAAGCGGCAGCCTAGCAATCAGCGTCGGGCGCTCGATGGCGAGCGCTCGAAAGGAGTCACGCTCAATGAACCCGAGCGACGAGATTGCCGGTCTCGCGGCTAAATGGCGACGACTTGGCTTCAAGTGCGAGTATCAACAGCTCGTTCAGGGCGCGATCTGCGAATCGTGCGGCGGGCAATCGATGATGACGATGACCGTCTTGAACCCCAAAACCGTGCCGGACATATTTCAAACCGGCGCGATTCTGTTTCTCGTCTACGATCATCACTCGTCCGACGTGGCAACGTTCGAACTGCCGCTCGTCGCAGCGATGGAATTCTCGAACCGTCTCGTGGATGCGATCGCTGCCGGATCGCGGGTGATCGCTGAGGCGACCGCCGGCGCGCAGTAGCGCTATGGATGCGCCGTCAGCCCAAGAACTTGCCCGCGAGACAGCACAGGAGATCGAAAAGCACGAGCGCATACAGCGCGCGCTACTCGACTGGCTCAAACAGCCGATCGAGTGGCGCGCGGCTGAGCTTCGATTCGCGACACAAGACGCGCTGCATACATCAATCGAGGGCTATCGCTGGTCGCTGGCGATCGCCGAGCAGGATCGCGATGACGGGCTGTCGCATGCCGAAGGCTCGATCGCATTCCTGAAAGCGCAGATCGCAACGATCGCGCACGAGCTGAACGCGCGACGCAAAGCAGCCGAGCGCCGCAACTCCCCGCACTTCAAAGACAATCCACTCGATCCGAAAGCCGAACTCGATGAGATCAAGCGACGACTCCCTTTGCTCGATCTC
>DASYUK010000265.1:0-25677 GCA_036001325.1 Thermoanaerobaculia bacterium | reverse complement strand
CGCCGCAAAACACCTTCCGCCGCATCGTGGGGGTTGTTGCGCTTGCCGAGGACGTCGTCGAGGATCTGATCGTAGTCGGCGCGGGCGATCGTGCCGCCGATCAGGCGATCCATGAACTTTTCCTTGAGCTGCGTCTCGATGCGGATGCGGACGCGCTCGCGATTGCGGCGGATGAGCTCACCGGATCCCTCCAGATACTCGTGATGCTTCGCGATGGCGGCGTCGAGCTCCTCGATGCCTTCCGATTTCAAGGCCACCGTCTTCACGATCGGCGCGACCCAGTCGCCATGTTCTTCGACGAGCGACATCATCATCGTCACTTCGGTCACGGTCTTGTCGGCGCCGGGGCGATCGGCCTTGTTCACGACGAAGATATCGCCGATCTCCATGATGCCCGCCTTGATCGCCTGGATATCGTCCCCCATCCCGGGAACGAGCACGACGATGTTCGTCTGCACCGTGCGCACGACTTCGATTTCATCCTGGCCGACGCCGACGGTCTCGACCAGCACGATGTCGAAGCCGGAGGCATCGAGGAGATCGACCACATCGTTCGTCGCCTTGGCCAGTCCCCCCAGGAATCCGCGCGTGGCCATTGATCGGATGAAGACGCCGCGATCGGTATAGAGATCGGCCATGCGGATGCGATCACCGAGGATCGCGCCGCCCGTGAATGGTGATGTCGGATCGACGGCGACGATGCCGACGCGCTTCTCCTGACGCCGGGAATGCTTCGCCATCGCGGCGACGAGCGTCGACTTCCCCGAGCCGGGCGATCCGGTGACGCCGATGATCCGCGCGCGGCCGGTGAGCGGATAGATGTCCGCGAGCAGGCGATCAGTTTGGGGATCGTCGCGCTCGACGAGCGAGATGGCCTGCGCGAGCGCGCGATACTGGCCGCGGCGAATCCCCTCGGCGAGTGCAGAAAGATCGGTCATCAGATGGTCGCGTGCGTGTGCGAGAGCACGTGCCGCGCGATCACCATCCGCTGGATCTCGCTCGTCCCCTCGCCGATCGTGCAAAGCTTCACGTCGCGATAGTACTTCTCCGCCGGAAAATCCTTGATGAAGCCGTAGCCGCCGAAGATCTGCACGCCGCGCTCGGTCGCGCGCACGGCCACCTCCGAGGCATACAGCTTCGCCATGGCCGACGCCATCGTCACTTTCTCGCCGGCGTCTTTCACGGTCGCGGCGCGATAGCACAGCAAACGTGCCGCTTCGATCTCCGTGGCCATGTCGGCGAGCATGAACTGAATCGCCTGAAATTCGGAGATCGGTTTCCCGAAGGCGGTCCGCTGCAGTGAATAGTCGCGGGCTGCTTCATACGCGCCGCGGGCGATGCCCACCGCCAGTGCGCCGATGGAGATACGCCCGCCGTCGAGCACCTTCATCGCATCGATGAAGCCGTAGCCGACTATCCCGAGGAGGTTCTCGTTGCCGACACGGCAATCTTCGAGGACGATCTCCGAAGTGTCGGAAGTGCGCATCCCGAGCTTGTTCTCTTTCTTGCCGGGACGAATGCCCTGGCGATCCATCTCGATGGCGAAGGCACTGATGCCGTGCTTCTGATCTTTGCGATCGGTGACCGCGAGCACGACGGAGATGTCTGCGTAGCGCGCGTTGGTGATGAAGTTCTTCGTGCCGTTGAGCACCCACCCGCTGCCATCTTTCACCGCGCTGGTGCGCATACCGGAGGCATCGCTTCCCGAGCCAGGCTCGGTCAGGCCCCACGCTCCGAGCCACTCGCCGGAAGTCAGCTTCGGCAGCCACTTCTTCTTCTGCTCCTCGGTGCCGGCGAGATAGATGTGGCCACTGCCCAAAGAATTGTGCGCCGCGACGGTGAGGCCGATGCCGCTGTCGACGACCCCGAGCTCCTCGATGATGTTCACGTAGTCGACGTATGAGAGTCCCGCGCCGCCGTACTCTTCGGGGAAGATCGCGCCGAGCACGCCCAGCTCCCCCAGTTTCTTTACGGTGTCGAGCGGAAACTTCTGCGCCTCGTCCCACTCCATGACGTGCGGCTTGATCTCGCTCTCGGCGAATTCCTTCACCATCTGCTTGATCTGCTTCTGCTCGTCGGTCAGACGGAAATCCATTCGGCACCTCAACCCTAGCTTACAATTCCGGCGTCCATGCGTGCTCCGATTGTTGCAATTCTCTTTCTCGCTGTCGCTTTGCCTGCCGTCGCACGACAGCAGGCCGTGGCGGCGCCGCGCCTCACCGGCTTCCGCGCCGAGTTCATCGCCGACCTCGATGAGGTGCAGGAGAAGATCGAAAAGCTCGCCGCCGCGGTACCCGCCGGAAAGTATGGATGGCGGCCGGCAGCGGGCATTCGCTCCGTGAGCGAGGTCTACATGCACATCGCCGGCGGGAACTACTTTCTGCCGACCTTTGTCGGTCAGCAGCCGCCCCCGGATATGCCGAAGGACATCGAGACGATCGACGTCAAAGCGACGGTCATCGCGGAGCTGAAGAAATCATTCGACCACGTTCGCCGTGTCATCGCGAACGAGAGCGACGCCGATCTCGACAAGAGCGTGAACATGTTCGGCAAGCCGGCCACGCATCGCTACGTCTTCACCACGATGCTCAACCACCTGCACGAGCACCTCGGCCAGTCGATCGCCTACGCGCGCATGAACGGCGTCGCGCCTCCGTGGTCGCGCTGAGGTTTCTTGCGCATCGTGAACAGCGGCGTGCCGAAGCGATCGTGCGGCGGCTCGTCGGTCCTCCGAAAACCGCAGCGCTCGTAGAGCGCGATGGCGCGATCGAGAAACGGCGTCGTGCTCAGGACGAGATCGCGATCGGCCGCAACCAGTGCCTTCTCCGCGCGGCGCGGGGAGAAGGTGGCCGAAGGCCGGATGACGGGCATGATTGCTCGCCCCTCACCCGGCGCTTCGCGCCGCCCTCTCCCAATGGGAGAGGGCTCTGCGTACGAGCAGCCGCGAGATCGCTTCGGCGTCAGCGCGTGTAGCGCACGACGTAGTCAGGGACGGCGATTCGCTTCTCCAGTCGTTCATCGGCGATCGGCTCCTGCGGTGTCAATCGCATCGGCAGCACACCCGCCCAGATCGGCATCGCGTAGTCGTCTTCATCGTCGAGCGGGCCGCCGGTCCGGATCTTCGCCGACGCTTCCTCGATCGCCAGCGACAGGACGAGCGTCTGTTTCAACTCGACTTCGTTCGGCCCGCGCGCATCGCGCGAGCGTCCGGCCACGACGTGCTCGACGAGCGCGGTGAGAACACGGATCTTCTCCTCACGATCGACGACCTCCTTCGCCTTGCCGAAGACGACGACGGAGCGGTAGTTCATCGAATGATGAAACGCCGATCGCGCCAGGACGAGGCCGTCGAGCAGCGTCACGCACACGCAGGCGTCGACGCCTTCGCGCAATGAGCGAAGCATGCGGCTGGCCGCCGAGCCGTGGACGTAGAGCATGTCGCCGATCCGAGCGTGAATCGTAGGGATCACGACCGGCGCGCCTTCGACGACGAAGCCGACGTGGCAGATCAACGCCTCATCGAGGATGGAGTGGATCGTCTGGCGATCGTAGTTTCCGCGTTTGGCCAGCCGCTTGACCGTGGTCCGCTCCGTTTGCAGTGTGCTCATACGTTCTAGTACAATCATTAGTCAGTGCTAGAACGAAACTACATCGGCGGCCAGACCAGTGTCAAGATCGCCGCCTCCGTCGAGCGGGCCCTCTCCACCGGCCGCGCCGCCGCCGGCGACCCCCTCCCGCCCGTCCGCGCCACCGCCCGCTCCCTCGGCGTCAGCCCGGCCACCGTCGCCGCCGCCTATCGCCTCCTGCGCGACCGCGGCGTCGTCATCGCCGACGGCCGGCGCGGAACGCGCATCCGCGAAGCCACGCCGATCGTCACGCCCTCCGCCCCCCTTCCCGCGGGCGTCCGCGATCTCGCCACCGGCAATCCCGACCCAAAGTTGCTGCCGAAGCTGGGAACGCTCCGGCCGCGACAGCGCCTCTACGGCGGCGCGCTGAATGATCCCGAGCTTCTCGCGCAAGCCCGCGCGCAGTTCGATGCCGACGGTGTCCCGCCCGGCGATGTCGCCGTGATGAGCGGAGCGCTCGACGGCATCGAGCGCGTCCTGCGCGAACATCTCCGCCCCGGCGATCGCGTCCTCGTCGAAGATCCCTGCTTCACCGGCATCGCCGACATCCTCGCGTCGCTGGCGCTCACGCCGGTGCCGGTCGCCGTCGATGACGAAGGGCTTCGTTTCGATGCGCTGCGCCGCGCGCTCATGCGGCCGGCGGCAGCGCTGATCGTGACGCCGCGAGCACAGAATCCGACCGGCGCGGCGATCTCAGCGCGACGCGCGCGACAACTGCGCTCGCTTCTGCGCCCGCATCCCGATCTGCTGCTCATCGAAGACGATCACGCCGGCGTCGTCGCCGGAGCGCCCTACAACACGCTCCTAACACCATCGCATCGGCGGTGGATCGTCGTCTGCTCCGTTTCGAAATCGCTCGGACCCGATCTCCGCGTCTCGCTTCTCGCCGCCGATCCGCTGACCATCGCCCGCGTCGAGGGCCGCCAGACCCTCGGCATCCGCTGGGTCAGCCACGTTCTACAGCGGCTCGTCGTCACGCTGTGGAAGCATGCGACGACGACTCGCCTTCTCCATCACGCCGCCGATACCTATGCCGCGCGCCGGGCGGCCCTCATCGATGCACTGGCGTGCCATGGCATCGAGGCCCATGGCGCATCGGGGCTCAATGTCTGGATCCCCGTCGCCGACGAGAGCAGCATCGTCCGCGGCCTGTTCGATCGAGGCTGGGCGGTGAATGCCGGCGAGCGATATCGCCTCGAAGCACCGCCAGCGATTCGCGTCACGATCGCCTCGCTCGAGCCGAAAGACGCCGCGCGTTTCGCGCGCGATCTCGCCGGGCTGCTCGTGCCGCGCGGTCGGGCGTCAGTGGCCTGATTTACGATTTGCAGATGCTTGCGGCCATTCTTCTGAACGTCTATTTCAGCGCCGGCGCGAATCGGATGAACAGTCACGGCCACTCCGTCTTCCGATCGATTCACTTGGAGCTTGCGCGTCCGTTCCGCTCGGCGGAAATCGGAACGATCGTCACCTACAGCAAAGTGCGTCAGGCGCGGAGCTGGTTCGGCTACACGTACGGCGATCCTGACGACCACGTGCGAGCGGAATCGATCTGCGCGTTCATTCGACGCGAGATTTGGCATCACACCTACGTCGAGCTCGCGACCGGACCGATGTGGTCGAACCGGCGAATCCCCGCGGCGACCTCGCGCCTCAACTTCGATTCGCAGATCGCCCTCGGCGTCGTCGCGTTTCCGAGCTCCCGCGCTCCCCTTCGCCTCGGCTATCGCTACTCGCACATCTCGAATGGCGGGTTTGCGGGACGCAATCCGGGACTCAACGTCCATTCGGTTTTCATGGGGGTGCGCGTGAAGAAGTTTGGAGCGCCGGTGAGGACACCGGCGCTCCACTGAGAGACCTACTGTGTGGTGAGCGCGGTGTCGTCGACGAGGAACGACGTCTGCAGCGAGAAGTCCTCGGTGCCGTAGAAACGGACGCGGATCGTCTGGCCGATGTACGCGTTCAGGTTGAACGACTTCTGCGAGTACGAAGAGCTGGCGTTGAGGTTCGAGTATGTCGCCAGCGTCGCCAGCACGCTGCCTGATGAGTTGAGAACCTGCACCCGCAGCGTGTCGTACGCGATCGATGTCGTGGTCTCCGACGTGGTGATGCGCAGCCAGAACGTGAGCGTCGCCGACGTGGCCGACGACGGGATCGTCACCTGCTGATACGCGTAGTCGGTGTGCGTCGTCCCGTATCCATCGAGCCACGCCTTCCATGAGCCGCTGTGCGGCGCCGGGCTCGCGGAGTTGTCGATGACGGCCGTGGTCGTCGTCCACGCGCCGTTGTTGCCCGACTCGAAGCCGGGATTCAACAGGAGCTGCTGCGAGCCACCACCGCATCCGGTGACGGTGAACGAGCCGGAGCTGTTCGCGGTGCCGCCGGCGGTCGTCACGGAGATGACACCGCTCGACGAGCAATTCGGGACGGTGGCGTTGATCTGTGTAGAGCTGATGACGCTGAACGAGGCCGACTGACCGTTGAACTTCACGCTGGTCGCGCCGGTGAAATTCGTGCCGGTGATCGTCACGCTGCTTCCGACTCCCCCACTGGTGGGCGAGAATCCGCTGATCGTCGGCGGCGGTGTTCCGCCTCCCCCACCGATGAAGAGCTCGTACAACAAGCGATTCGGCGAGCCGGTGCCGGGACTCTTCACGACTCCGCTCGTCGCGTTCGACGTTAGTGCGCTCGCAACCTGCGCCGGTGTCGAGCCGGGATTCGCGGCGACATAGAGCGCGGCCGCGCCGCAGACATGCGGCGTGGCCATCGACGTCCCGCTGATCGTATTCGTCGCGGTATTGCTCGAGTACCAGGCCGAGGTGATGTTGACGCCGGGGGCGAAGATGTCGACGCAGGTGCCGTAGTTCGTCCACGATGCTTTCGTGTCGGTGCTGTCGGTCGCGCTGACAGTGATCGCGTTCGCCGCGCGCGCCGGCGAGGTCGTGCACGCGTCCTGCGGATTGCCGAACTGATCGCCATTGCCGGCCGCAACGCAGAAGACGACGCCGTCGGCGACCGCGCCGTTGACCGCGTCATCGAGCGCCTGCGATGCGCCGCCGCCCAGCGACATGTTGGCGACAGCGGGAGCACCGGCGGCGTGATCTGAGGTGACCCAGTTCACGCCGGCGATGACGCCGGAGTTCGTGCCGGAGCCGTTGCAGTCGAGGACGCGGACCGCGACGAGCGTCACGCCCTTGGCTACGCCATACGTCGCGCCGCCGACCGTGCCGGAGACGTGCGTGCCGTGGCCGTTGCAATCGGCAGCGGGAAGCGAGCCGTCGATCTCATCGACACCGCCGATCGCCCGGCCACCGAACTCGTTGTGCGCGGTGTTGATCCCGGTGTCGACGATGTACGCCTTCACCCCCGATCCGGTCGTGTTGTACGTGTAATTGCCGTCGAGCGGAAGATTGCGCTGATCGATGCGGTCGAGACCCCACGTCGCGCCGCTCTGCGTCGTGTCGAGCGAGACGATCGAGTCTTCCTCGACGTACTTCACGCGCGGATCGTTCGCGATGTCCTCCGCATCTTTCTCGGAAAAGTTCGCCGAGAATCCTTTGATCGCCTTCGTGTAGACGTGGTCCTTGTGGCCGTTGTGGCCCTTGACCAGATCGTCGGCGACGGCGTCGACATCGGCGACGCGATCTTCGAAGACGATGATGTACTGATCCTTGACCTTGTTCTTCTTTGCTTTGACGATGTCTTTCTTCCCAGCGCCAAATGCCGGGAGCGCGAGGAGGACCGCCAGGCAGATGAGTAGCGTCCGCTTCATTCCGTCTCCTTCAAGTTGAAGTTGCGAGCCGCAGAAGAGCAGAACTGTAGCCAAGAACTAAGTCATTGAGCAAAGGTTTCTTACTACGATCTGGGTCAGCGCATGGGCCAGCGCGGCGGGTCAAACGCCGCTCAGACGGATCGAGTTTCGACCAGTCTCCGGCTGAACATCCCCGGCGTGTATGCCGTGATGTAGCCCGTGAAGGCCGAAGCAGCCACCGACAGCGGCGACGCCAGCCACAGTTTGCCGGGGCCGGAGCGTCCTTTGTAGTTGCGGTTGATCGCGCTGATCGTCACCTGCTCGCCCGTCTCCGAAACGCCGGGACCACAACCGATGCAGGCACCGCAACCGGGATCGAGGACGACGGCGCCGGCGCGCTCGAATGTGTCGACAAGGCCGTTGTCGCGCGCGAACTTCTCCACTGCCTGCGATCCGAACTGGATGTAGAACTTCACCCCTTCGGCCACTTTCATTCCGGCGTCGACCGCTTCCTTTGCTACCTGGTGATAGAAGATCAGATCGTCGATCTTTCCCGCCGTGCAACTGCCGGCGTAGGCGATGTCGATCTTCACATCGCCGATGTCGTCGATGAACGCGCCATTGGTCGGATCGGATGGCACGCCGCGATCGGGATCTCCCGGATGCGCGACCATCGGTCGAATCTCGGAGAGGTTGATCGTGTGGACTCCGCCCGCATATTCAGCTCCGGGATCGGGCGCGACCGCACGGCTGCGCAACCGCGCCACGTCTACGTCGGGGCGCATCGATGCGATCCACTCGAGCGTCTTCTCATCGGCCTCGACGATCGCCGTGCGCGCGGAGCACTCCGTCGCCATGTTCGCCAGCGTCGCGCGCTCGTCGAGCGAAAGAGATCGCACGCCGGGGCCGGTGAACTCGATGATCCGATCGAGCGTCAGTTGCAGCTTCGCGTACTTCAGAAGGATGTAGAGCATCACATCCTTCGCCGTGACGTTTGGCGCGAGCGCGCCGACGAGCTCGAAGCGGATCGATTCGGTCACTTTGATGGTGGTGAAACCGGAATGCACGAGATTCGCGTACTCGGTCGAACCGACTCCCCAGGCCAACGCGTTGTTCACGCCGCCCATGCACGTGTGGCTGTCGGTGGCCTGGATGAAATCGCCGGGATCGATGATGAACTCGCGTGCCACTTCGTGGCAGATGCCGGGCGAGACGTTGTCCTGCGCGGAGAAGTCGCGACAGTCGGTGTGGCGCTGAAATTCGTGCTGCATCGCGCGCAGTGTCTCGATCTTCGGCAGGAACGGCCGCATGCGCGGCACGTCATCGGCGTAAATGAGATGATCCTCGAACACTGCGAACTTCTGCGGATTTTTGATCGTGTAATCGGGACCGTACTCCTGCTCGAGGAAGTAGTGCACCTGCGCTGTCGTGAACTCATGTGTGTAACCGCCATCGACGTCGACGATGATCGCGTCGCCCGGTTTCACGTATTTCCCGCCGCCGCGCATGTGTCGCGCCAGGATCTTCTCCCCCATCGTCATCGGCCGCCGCGCTGTGTTCGGAACGGGCAATTGAATCTCTCCGCGCTCGAGCGCTTTCGCGAACGGAAAGAGCCCGCCCTCGCGGATGATGAGCTGCGTGATCGGGTCGTGTTTTTCGTAGAACTCGGAGAGCGGGATCCCCTCGCCGGCCTGCAGCCGCATGAGCATCGCGTGATCGCCGATGAGCAGACCCTGATTGATGTCGTTGCCGGCATGGATCGGAGCGAACGAAGCGGCGATGGCGATGCGGATGCCGCTGAAGACTTCCGATTGCGTAGCTTGCTCCCGCGAGCTGCCGACGCCTTTGCGCAAGCCGCTGACGATGACTTCGAAGTTGCCGTCGCGGAGCGCGTCGGTCGGGAAGATCCGTTCGCCATTCACGATCAGTCCGGCGTAGGCGTTGCGCGCGAGGTCTTCCGGCTTGTAATCGAAACAGACCCACGCCGGCGTCATCGCGTCGGTGTTGATGTCATCGAGGAGGTCTTCGACTCTCAGATCCTTCATCTGCAGGTCGAGCTCGCCGCGCAGTTGCCTGCGGATGAGTTCAGGATCTTTGGCGAGGAAGAGAACGCGCTTGCCGGGAGTGAGACGAACGATTGAAGGTGGTCTCATCGCTCTCTGTAACACTGCTCGAGCTGCTGCTCATTCTAGTGAAATCGTCGCACGACCGCGCGGCTACTTCTGAGCGAGCCACCCACGTCGCGCGAGAATCTCGGTTGTGCCGTTGCGCGGGCTGACCGCTACGACCAACGCGGGAGTCAGGACGAAGCTCGGCAGACCGATTCGTTGCGCTTCCTTCTCGTCCTGAAACGACGGCTCCGGATCGCGGGCGGGGTGGGTGTGCACGATCGCGATGGTCCCCGCGGGGAAGACGCCGCGCCACACCTCGGTGTGAAAAGCACAAGTCGGCGGCCAGACGATCAGATGAAGGGTGTTGTCGTTGCTGCGAACGAGAAAGGCGCCGCGCTCCTGGGACCACCAGCCGTAACCGGCCAACTGCACGAGCCGCGCAAACGCGGTGATGACTTCGGGCGTGCTCATGACCTCCACATTCAACGGATCGCGGGGAGCAATGCTTTGGGTCGCCGCACAGCCGGCGAAGAGGAGCGGAAGGAGCATCAGACCCCGTGGACTTCTGTTTTTCATGGCGCTCTCCTTCGATTCGATCTCTGGAGAGCAACTTAGTGGGCGTGAGGCGGCCGGTCTTCAACGACATCTAAAGATTCGCTGAGGATTCTATGAACAGGAAATTGGCCACAGCGTCAGTGAAAGTCGCGCATGAGTACCATGTCGTCGGCGGGCTCGCGATGCGACAAGACGATCGACTTCCCGTCGCGCGAGACGTCGTAGTCGAAGATGATCCCTCTCTGAAAGTGCGTAATCTGACGCGGCTCGCCACCGCGGATAGGCTGCACGAAGATGTTGGGCGCGCCGTCCAGTGTCTCCGCGCAAACGTATGCCGTCTCATCGCGCATCCACCGGAGTCCCGACGGCACGTTGGAGACGGGAATATCAAAGTAGCGCGGCGGAGCATTTCCGGCGAGGTCGAGTAGCGCCGTCTTCCAGACTCCCGATTCCGCGGTGCGGACACGACACAGGAATGACTTCCCGTCTGGAGCGATCTCGGGAATCGTTGCCGGAACATCGGTCAGTCGGATTGCCTTCGGTTGGTCGATGGTGCGTTTCCAGACCGCCGACACTCTTCCTGCACTCGCGTACGCCAGAGTGCGGTTGTCCGGGAACCACGACGGAGCGGTCGGCTGAACGAGCTCGTGAGTCAACTGCCTCGCCTGCTTGCCGTCGATCCGCGAAGTCCAGACCTCCGTGAAGCCAGTCGCGTCGGAGATGAAGGCAAGCCTGTTTCGATCGGATGAGACCGCGAAGCGCCATGTCATAACATCGGTCGTCAGCTCTCGCATCGTGCCGGCGGCGATGTTGAGCGCGCGCAGCAGCACCTTTCCGTCGGAGACATCGCTGAACAGCACTTCCGCATCCGACATCCAGCGCGCTCCGCCGGCGCCGTACGCATTGCCGACGCCGGTCGTCAGCGCACGCTCTGCCGTCGATCCGTCTGAAGGCACGATCCAGAGATTCGTCGACGGATCGGAGCGTCGGGCCGCGATCGTACTGCCGTCAGCAGTCATTGTCAGTCCGGTGTAACTGGCGAGATCCGACGTGATCTGGCGCGGCGCTCCATCCCGCGCAATGAGCCAGACCTGCGGCGGTTGTATGACATCGACATTCGAGATGATCCAGCCGCTCCCGTCTGGAAGCGCAACGAGAGAAGTCGTCGCACGGAACCAATGACGTCCGGGCCAGTCGATCTTCGAAATGGGCCGCACCTGATTTGTCGTCAGGTCGAGCTCCGACAAGAACGGCCGGTCATCGCGGTCGACGTTTGCCTCAAAAAAATCCACCACACGGACCGATGACCACGACAGCCCTGTTCCGATGACGTCGGGATAGCGGCGGCGCAGTACGACGCGTTCCGAACCGTGCTCCATCGAAGCGATGGTCAGGGTGTACTCGCTCAGCGCTGGATTCTCCCGCCGGATGACGACCGATTTTCCGTCCGGTGAGATCGCGAAGCGGTCGCCTCTCGCCGCAATCTGCCTGGGTTCTCCGCCGAGAATGGGCAGCTCGTTCAGTGAAGGACCGGCCATGTAATACACGTAGTTGCTATCCGGCGAGAAACCGATCTGCGAATAGATACCGCCGCCCGGCGCTCGAAGGCGGACTGTCGTGCCACTGGCGACCTGTCTGAGCCAGAGAGTCCACCCACCCCGCTCCGCCGTCGTATACACGACGTACTTGCCGTCCGGCGAAATGGCACCGTACGCGACGTTGCCGCTGTTGGTCAAACGCGTAATGCGCATCGTGGCGGTGTGGGCAGGTGGGCGAAGACGACGGTATGCGACGACTGCAACGACGATCAGGAGGAGAAGCATCACCGGCACGACGACCGCCGGCCACGGTTTGCGTTTGGCAGCGCTTTCTCCGCCGCGGAACAGATGCCGACCGACTCCGCGGTTCCCGGGCGCAGGCGCCGAGATGTCGCTGAGGTCCTCAAGGTGATACGCCAGATCGGCGGCCGATTGGTAGCGCGCCTCCGGGTGCTTTTCCAGGCAACGGCTCACCACTTTTGCTACCGCGGAGTTGACCTGCGGGTTCCTCACCGTGATCTCCGATGGATCCCCCCTCAGGATTGCGTTCATCGTCTCGACAGACGAGTTACGCTTGAACGGCGCCTCACCAGTCAGAGCCTCGTGGAGCACCGTGCCGAGTGAAAAGATGTCGGAGCGTTGATCGACCACATCGCCCCTTACCTGCTCCGGCGACATGTAGCCTGCCGTCCCCATCACTGCTCCCGGGTCGGTTTGTCTGGCCAGGGTGTGTTCTTCTGAAACGCGCTCGTTCGGCAGGCGAAGCTTGGCAAGACCGAAGTCGAGGATCTTCACCCGCCCGTCTTTGGTAATGAAAAGGTTCTCCGGCTTGATGTCGCGGTGGACGATTCCTCTCCCGTGTGCGACCGCCAGGCCGCGCGCGATCTGAATGCCGTAATCGACCGTCCGGCGGGGCGTCAATGCGCCGCCCCGCAATCGATCGCGCAGTGTCTCCCCTTCCAACAATTCCGAGACGATGTAGGGCACTCCCTCATGGGTGCCGAGCTCGTAAATGGTGAGGAGGTTCGGGTGGTTCAGGAGTCCTGCGGCTCGAGCCTCCTGCTGGAAGCGTTCGAGCCTTACCTCATCGGCCGAAAAGGCGGCCGGCAAAACTTTGATGGCGACATCGCGGCCGATCCGTGGATCGCGCGCGCGATAGACCTCCCCCATCCCGCCCACTCCGATGAGGCCAAGGATCTCGTAGGGACCGAGCCGGATTCCGGCAGCAATGGACACGGAGGTAGATAAGGATATACCGCTGGGGGATCGCGAAAGTATCGCATCGGGTCCACGGTCCTGCTTCGTTGGGGCCGCCCCGAACTAGCTTCCGACAGGCGTTGTAATACTCGATCTGGAACCGCCAGGACTGTAGAACGTGAGGACGATCGTGCCGAGTTGAATCTCGTCTCCATCGCATAGTTCGTGTCGGTCCACCAACCGCTCGCCTGAAACGACCGTACCGTTCATGCTGCCGAGATCTTCGATGGTCACGCCGCTCGGGGAGATCACGATCCTTGCGTGATAACGTGACACCTGCCCCGACTTGATGCGCACGGCTGCATCACCCGCTCGGCCGATGACATGCTCGCCGGGCCCGAGCACGAAGTCCTGTAAGCCAAAAATGAGGTGATAGGAAAACGCGGCGGCCGGAGCGCCTTCCGTCTCCTCCTTGACCTCTGCGACAAACTTGTACCCCCGTCGGGGAAGCGTCTCGAGATATTGAGGATTGCGAGGATGGTCACCGAGCGCGGTCCGTAAAGAAGCGATCGCCTGACTCAGACTGGCGTCCGTGACGTGTGCATCGGGCCAGAGTGCATCGATCAGTTCCTGCCGCGCCACAAGCCGGCCACGATGGGCAATGAGATAGGAGAGGAGAGCGAAAACCTTCGGCTCGAGAGCGACTCTCTCATTGCCTCTTCGCACTTCACCGCCGCGAAGGTCGAGTTGAAATGGACCGAAGAGGTAGGAATCAGGCACGACCGTGTTCCCGCGCAGATTCTATCCGCGGCGACGAGGTTTTCGCGTTCACAGATTCCTCAGCGCATCTTTAGATGTCACTGAAGACTCGCCACGTCGCGCCGGCTAAGTTGCTCTCCAGATATCGAGTTGAATGGAGAGCGTTATGAAACAGAGAGACTCTTCGTACTTACTCGCGCGCTTGGTCGCGCTCGTAGTCAGTGGTTTGGCAGCCGTAATCGTCCCGAGCACGGCGTCAGCGAGCGACACGGCTGTGCTCAGCATCAAAGCCGGGACGGCGACCGCCGATTTTTCAAGCGTGGATTCGACCGGATGCGTCACAACGGCGGTCCACGTCGAAGTCGGAGAGGATATGACGAAGGACTCGACGATCAGTCCACAGAAAAGCAACAGCATCGGCGCATACGTCACGCTTTCACAGATAGACCAATGCAACGCAAGCGAGCGCAGTGCAATCGGGTTTACGCAAGACGTTCTGTTTCAATTCGATCGCCAGCTCACTGTGGCGACGGTCAGAGGGCCAATCAGGATGTGCAACGCGGATGGCTTGGTCTGCTTTGATACTGCCCTCGACCTCACCTGGGTCGGGATCGGCGACCTGATCAACCTCGACTACAAGGATAAAGTTGATTCCGGCGGCTTCAAGATCGTCTTCCACCAGAGGGGCGATCTGCGTTTGTCTGTCGCACGTTTTAACTTCTACGATGCGGACGGCAGTACCAATCTAACTCCTGACGCGTCCACCCTCGCGTTCATCGCATGGGTGGATAGCCGCACCGTGACGATCAGTCGTCATGAGATCACGGAGGACTGATTGGACGGCGGATAGATCCGCGAGCCTCAATACCGATGCGCGACGGCAACTGCCGCCACGCGCGGCACGCGCACGATCTGGCCGTCTCGCGGCATGACCATGGCGATCGACTCCGGCGTGACGACGATGACCGGCACGCCGAGGCGCTGCGCCTCTCGAACATCCTGCTCCGACGGTTCCGGCAGAGTCCGCGGATGGGAGTGGATGAGCGCCGCGGTTCCATCGGGCGTGGCGCCCCACCACTGCGCACGATGAAACTGGAAGTCGGCCGGCCACACGTCGCAACGAAACGCTCCGTCGTCGCTCAGATGTAGAAACGCCGCGCGTTCGAAGTTCGCGCGCCCTCCCCATCCTCGGCTGAGGATCGTCTCGGAGCATGCGGCGACGTCGTCACGCATCAACGTCGCCACGCCGAACGGATACGCAACGGTCGGGAGCGTGATCGTCTGCAGAGGAGGAGCCGAAGCGCAACCGGCGCACAGAATCGCGGCGAAGGCCCACTTGAGCATGGACCCACGGTCGGTTCGTGAGGCTCTCTAAGTACTTCGAGAATTCTGGGCAAATTCTCCGATTTACAATTCGCCCTGTGCGGGCCCGCTTCGCCGACTGCGTCTTCGACTCCGAGAGGCACGAGCTTCTGCGCGACGGAACGCCGGTCGACCTGACGCCGAAGACATTCGCGTTGCTGCAGGCGCTGATCAACGCTCATCCGTCGGCGATCTCGAAGGAAGGGCTTTACGAGCAGCTCTGGCCGGGCACATTCGTCGAGATCGGAAACCTGCACACGCTGATCGCCGAATTGCGCGACGCCGTCGGCGACGATCATCGCCAGATCATCCGCACGGTTCATCGCTTCGGATACGCACTCGCTGCCGAAGTGTCGACGGAAGACACGGCGGCGTATCTGATCATCGGCTCACGCGAGATTCCACTCCGCAGCGGCGACAACGTCGTCGGCCGCGATACGATCGGCTCGCCCGATGTCTCCCGCCGTCACGCGCGTATCAGCGTCCGCGGCGACGTCCTTGACATCGAGGACCTCGGCAGCAAGAACGGGACGTGGGTGGGCGGCCAGCGTGTCGAGTCAGCCACGCTTCACGACGGCGACGAGATCGTCCTCGGCCGCACGCGCGCGGTCGTGCGTCTGGCGAGAACCGACGTCACGATCACGGCGACACCGTAGTGGAGAGCCGGCCGTCCCGGCCGCAGTCGCCGAGCGTCTCGCTCGGCGACCGTCGGCGCTCGCGCGAGACGCGCAAGCGCTGCGGGCGAGACGCCCGGCTCTCCTTACCGAAAATCGCGAATCAATACGATGTCGGTCACGCGCTCGCCATGCGACATGGCGATGGAACGACCGTCCGCCGAGAAGTCGTACGCGCAGATCTCGCCGGAATCGAATCGCGTGATCTGCCGCGCCTCGCCACGATGCAGATCTTCGACCCATACGTTGCCGACACCGCCGAGGTAATCGAGATAGGCAAAGCTGCTGTCGTTGACCCACTGTGGGCGGGGCGGACCACCGCTGCGGGGGACCGGCAGGAACTTCGGTTCGGCCGGCGACTTCACCGGTACAACCGCTGTTCGCCACAACGGCGTCTTCGGATCCGTCGAGCGCAGTCTGCACAACAGCAGCTTTCCGTTCGGCGAGAGATCGGGCGAAAAAGTCGGCCGCGAGATCACACGCTCTCGTTGACCGTCGAGCGTCATACGCCACAGATGCTGTTCGCTCCCGCGCGTGATGTAGTAAATCGACTGTCCGTCAGGCGACCATGAAGGAAACGA
Source organism: Thermoanaerobaculia bacterium (assembly GCA_036001325.1). Classification (GTDB taxonomy): domain Bacteria; phylum Acidobacteriota; class Thermoanaerobaculia; order Gp7-AA8; family Gp7-AA8; genus DASVHS01. The sequence continues at coordinate 9,526 of DASYUK010000265.1, read as the reverse complement.
GACGGGGCCCTGATGCGTGAGTTGTTTGAACTCTGTGCCCTTCGCGTCGCCGATCCAGATTTCCTCGGCACCAGACTTATCGGTCACCGCCGCGATTTTTTGACCATCTGGTGAGAGCGCCGGATTCCAATACGCGCAACCGCGCACGAGCTGGCGCGTGTCACCGGTCGAAGGATCGATCACATTGAGCGACGGCGTCTGGCCGCAGACGGTGTAAAGGATCTTGCCGTCGGGCATCCAGCGCACGCCTGCGGTGCCGAAGCAATTGCCGAGGCCTGTCGTCAACGCGCGCGGTTTGGCCGGCTGCTGCGTATCGATGATGAATAGATTCGCGGTGACGTCGGCGCGATGCGCGACGATGCTCCGCGAGTCCGCCGTGACCGTGAGCAAGCCGTACATGCTGATGTCGGAGGTGATCTTCCTCGCAGCGGCGCTGTTGTGCGGGAGAAACCAGATCTGTCGCGGTTGCTGCTTGTCGGACACGGTGACGAGCAGTCCGCTGCCATCAGGAAGCCAGGCCAGACCGCCCATCCCCGGCCAATCAGGAGCGGGGATGCGCGTGATGCGGCGCGTAGCGATGTCGATGCTGAAGAGACCCGGCTTCATCGGTTTCGATTTTTCCTCGACGGCACCGATGAAGGTGAGGCTCTTACCGTCGGGCGCCCAGGCCATCGTTCCGAAGAATCCCGGGTAGGGCCGCGCCAGCAGCGTGCTCTCTGCACCGGTCTCGACTTCGGCGATCGTGACGCGGTACAGACGTTCGAAGGCATTGAAGCGGACGAAGGCGACCTTCGTAGCATCGGGAGAGACGGTGAAGATGCCTTCCATGTCGGGAGCCACGAGCCGCGATTCACCGCCGAGAATCGGGATGCGGCGAAGATCGGTGATGTTCGGCTCGGAGCGTTTCGCTACGCCGTAAAAGACGTAGTTGCCATCGGACGAGACGCGAAAATCGAGGTAATAGACGGGCTCGGGAGGAATGATGCGGACATTCGTCCCGGTCGCGACCTGTTTCACCCATACGGTCTGATTCTCGCCCTCGAACGTCGCGTGCACGATGTAATTGCCATCGGGCGACACGGCACCGGCGACGATGTTTCCGCTGTTCGTCACGCGCAGCATCACCGGCTGCGGCAGCGTTGGAGGTGCGGCTAGCGCAGTAGTGTCCGTACGGCGATCGCGTGTGAGGCCGATGGCGACGATGATGATGATCGCCGCAACCAGCGCCGCGATGGTTGCCGGCAGTGCGCGCTTGCGTGTGCGAATTCCGACGGTGCTCTGGCGCGCCGCTTCCCGCAAATCGATGGCCACATCTTTGATCGACTGATAGCGTTCGTCGCGATCCTTGATCAGGCACTTGCGAACGATGCGCGCCAGCTCCGGCGAGACATCGGGCTGCGCCGGCTCATCGTGCAGAACGGCGTGCATCGACTCGACAACAGTCGCGCGCGCGAACGCGGCGCGGCCGGTCAACGCTTCGTAGAGGAGCGCACCGAACGCGAAGATGTCGGCGCGGTATTCGACCGCCATTCCTTCGACCTGCTCGGGCGACATGTAAGCGCCGGTTCCGAGCGCGTGCGACGGCGCGGTGTCGGTGGCGATGCCGCTTCCAGGCTCAGGCTCCGTCAGCTTGGCGACGCCGAAATCGAGAATCTTCGGATGGCCGTCGCTCGTGACCATGATGTTGGCCGGCTTGAGATCGCGATGGACGATGCCGCCGGCGTGGGCGCGCGCCAGTCCATCAGCGACCTGGGCCAGCAGCTCGACGACCTTTCGCTGATCGCGTGTGCCGCGGAGCCACGACGTCAGCGGCTGGCCAGCGATCAGCTCCATGGCCAGATAGCGCGGGCCGGAGTCGTAGATGGCGACGATCGCGGGGTGGTTCAGCGATGACGCGAGCTGCGCTTCCCGAACGAATCGCTGCACGCGCGACGCGTCGCTGGCGCGTTCCTCCGGAAGGACTTTGAGCGCGACGACTCGGCCGAGCTGCGTGTCGGTCGCGGCGTAGACCTCCCCCATCCCTCCCGCCCCGAGGAGGCGTTCGACTCGGTAGCGGCCGAAGAGAGTGCCGGCAGCGATCGGCATTTCTTCAATGATACGGACGAGGAGAGCAATGGTTAGTCACGATCGCGCTTCATCCCTTTGCGCGCCCGTAACACAAAGTGAATCGGCGATCCCACGAGCCCCAGCGCCTCTCGAAATTGATTCTCGAGGTATCGGCGATACGAGAAGTGCAAAGGCTCGTCGACATTCGAGAAGAGCGCGATCGTGGGTGGCCCGGTCTTGAGCTGCGTCGCGTAGTAGAAGCGGCGCGGTCGTCCGCGCGCGCTCGGCGGTTGATGGCCCCGGATCGCCGCCTCGAGAATCTCGTTGAGTTCCGATGTGCGGAAGCGTTTCCGGTATCCAGCGATGATCCGATCGATCGTCGGAAAGATCTTCTCGACGCGGCGACCGGTCTTTGCGGAGATGAATTCGATCGGCGCATACGCGAGAAACTTCAGCTTGAACCGGATCTGATCCTCGAACTTCTTCGCATCGTCCTGCGCGTGTTCAGCGCGGTCCCATTTGTTCACGAGGAGCATCGCCGCCTTTCCGGCGTCTTCGGCATAACCGGCCACCGTCGCGTCCTGCCCGGTTACCCCTTCGACGGCGTCGATCATCACCAGCCCGATCTCGCATCTCTCGATCGCTTTTCGCGCGGAGATGACGGCGAGCTTCTCTGCCTCGTCTGTTGTCTTTCCTTTGCGCCGGATACCGGCCGTGTCGATGATCAGGTAGCGCTTTCCATCGCGCTCGATCTCGGAGTCGATCGCGTCGCGCGTCGTGCCGGAGATCGGTGAGACGACGGCGCGCTCCTCGTTCGTCAGACGATTCAGCAGCGATGATTTGCCGACGTTCGGCCGCCCGATGATGGCGACGCGAATCGCCTCAGTCCCCTCTCCCTCCGGGAGCCCCTCATCCGGCCTTCGGCCACCTTCTCCCGCCGGGAGAAGGCTTGAAATCATGTCTACCAGCTCATCGACCCCTTCGCCATGCTCGGCCGAGATCGGAAGCACGTTCTCCAGTCCGAGCTCGTAGAACTCCGGGACGTTCTCCGCCGCGTCTTTGCGATCAACTTTATTGACGACCAAGACGGTCTTGCCGGCTTCGGGACGCAGGTCGTTGGCGATGTCGCGATCCTCTGGCAAGACTCCGACCGCACCATCCACGACAAAGATGATGAAGTCCGCCTCATGCAGCGCGCGCCTCGACTGCGCGCGAATCTCATCGGCATACGCGGACATCGGCGAGTCGCCGTACTCGAGACCCCCCGTGTCCGTCAACTCGTACCGACGGCCATCATCAAGCGAGACGATTTCCGTGAGGCGATCGCGCGTCATTCCCGGCAAGTCGTGAGTCAGAGCGCGGCGCTTGCCGGCGAGGCGATTGAAGAGCGTCGACTTGCCGACGTTCGGCCGTCCGACGATCACCACGCGTTTCAAACGGCGATCGGCCATGGGATGATCATCGCATGCGTGTTCCGATCATTCTCGCGGTTACGACGTGTTTTGCAGTCAATGCCGTTGCGGCGACCGTCACGCTGAACCCGAGTGCCGACAACACGATGTACAGTGAGAACGGCACGCTCAGCAACGGGGCCGGTTCCTATTTTTTCGCAGGCAAAACCTCCACCGGAGCCACGCGCCGAGCGTTAATCAAGTTTGATCTTTCGACGATTCCGACGGGCAGCACGATCACCGCTGTCACTCTCGATCTCCACCAGTCCCGCGTCCCAAGTGGTGCGACTTCGCAGACGTTCTCCCTTTATCGCGTCCTTGCAAACTGGGGCGAAGGCGCGGAAAACGCTACTAGCGAAGAAGGACAGGGCGCTCCGGCGACTGCAAACTCTGCAACCTGGACACACCGTTTCTACAACACGTCGCTGTGGACCACGGCCGGTGGCGACTTCTCACCCACTATAACCGCCAGCAAATTGGTCGGGACGACTGTGACCGACTATCGGTGGGATTCGACATCTCAAATGGTGGCTGATGACCAGGGTTGGCTCGATAACCCAGCGACAAACTTTGGATGGCTGCTCCGCAATAGTAACGAATCACCGACGATGACGGCTCGACGGTTCGACTCGAAGGAAAATGCAAGCACAAGTGTCCGGCCACGCCTCACCGTCACCTACACGGCGCCCGGAGCGGCGAGCCTCACTCTATCGTCACCTTCGACTGCTACCGGCGGAGAGCCGTTCGATGTCACGGTAACGGCGCGAGATGGGACCGGAAACCCGTTCACAGGTTACCGCGGCACCGTTCATTTCAGCAGCAGCGACACAGCAGCGGCACTTCCCGCCGATTACACATTTACGGCGAACGACAACGGCGCGCACACCTTTGCGATCACACTGAACACAGCGGGAAGCAGGTCCATCACCGTCTCCGATACAGCGAACGGAACCCTCGCATCAACGGCGATCGTTGTCGTCCGCGGCAATACGACGACCGCGCTCACGTCCTCAGCGAACCCATCGGTCATCGGGGAGAGCGTCACGTTCACGGCAACGGTCACTTCATCGACAGTCGGGACGATCACAGGAACCGTGACGTTCAAAGACGGGTCGACGACGATCGGAACGGGCACGCTCAGCAGTCCGGCAACATTCACGACCTCAGAACTCAGCGCCGGATCACATTCGATCACCGCCGTCTACGAAGGCGACGCGAACTTCAACACGAGCACGTCGCCGGTACTCACGCAAAACGTCGGTACTGCTTTCGGCCCACCGACAGGATTCTCAGCGACCGCCACGAGTACGACGAGCGTTTCGCTGAGCTGGCTGCCCGTCAACGGCGCCACATCCTACGAAGTCCACCGCAGTCCCTCCATCGTTGCGATGTTTGATCCGCTGCCGATGACGACGAACACTTCGATGACCGATACCACCGTCTCATCGGGCGTGACGTACCTCTACAAGGTACAGGCAATCGGATCGGAAGGTCGAACTGCGTTCAGCAACATCGATCTCGCGACGACGGTCACGTACATCGATTCGGCCCTCGCTGGAGTCACGATCAAAGCCGAAGACATGGAGCGCCTGCGCACTGCCGTAAACGCGGTGCGCGCCTCCGCCAACCGGCCGACCTCGACGTTCACCGATGGTTCTCTCGCCGAGGTTGTCATCAAGAGACTTCATCTCATCGAGTTGCGCAACGCGCTCGACGAAGCACGCCAGGGACTCGGTTTTTCGCCGATGAGTTACACCGATTCGGTGATCACAGCGGGCGCGACGCCGGTGAGGGCCGCGCACTGGATGGAAATCCGCACGGCTACGCAGTGAGCGGCCATGTGAAGTAGAGCAGCAGCGCGCCGGCGACCGTATTGAAGAAGTTGAGCACTCCATTCGGCACCGGCGATCCCGCGCGCCTGTTCCAGCTTCCGGCGATGCTTTCAAGGTACGAGCCGACGAGCGCACACAGAGTAACCAGGATGATGACGCGCGTGCGGAACGGAATCGGCCACAACATCGATGCCGCCGTGGTCCCGACCATCGCGACGATCGTGCCGGCCAGCAGCCCCACCAGCGTGCCTTCGAGCGAGATCGCCCCTTCGGTTCCCGGCTCAACAGGACGACCGGAGAGTGGCAGAAACGTTCGCCGTCCGACGAGTGGTCCGATCTCGGATGCGGCCGTGTCCGCGGCAGCGGTTGCGAGCGACGCAATCGCCATGAAGAGCGCAACGATCGCCAGTGGATGGCCGGCGAGACGCGTCACGGCGATCGCGCAGATCGCCGCCACACCGACGTTCGAGAACGCGTGCACGAATCCTCGCCTGCCTTCCTTCTCCTGCGCCAGCCCGAGTCGTTTCTTCCTGGCGAACCCGATCTTCGTCGCCAGCGTGCCGATGACAAAGAACGTCAGGAGGGTGACGTACAACGGCCAACCCGCCCCGAGAAGAATGATGGCCCCGAGAATCCATCCGCCGATGAACCCCGACAGGTCAACAGTGCGAAGTAACCAGCCGGCCAGCGCGAGGGCCGTATGAATCACGAGCCAGACTTTCGTGCGCGGCCAGACGAGGTAACCGACGAACGGAATCGAAAGGAGGGTCAGTGTCACCGCCGCGCCGAACGGTACGGTCACGTTATCGTCGACGCGCAGCGGCAGCGATTCGACGATCGCGCCGACGATCACGGCCGCGAGGACGTCGGTGAGCTCGAGCCCGCCCATCCAAATTGCGATCGCCGCGCCTGCGGCGCACGCCGCGATGACGAAGGCGAGAAGACCACCCCAACTCTTGTCGCGATTCCATGGCAACGACGCGATACGCGCGCGCCTGCCGATGAGCGTCGCAAAGCCGTCGCCGAATGCCAGGATCACCCACGCTGCTGCCCCGATCTGGAGGTGATGCCGGAACACGAGAATCAGCGCGAGGACGGCCATCGGATAGAGCACGATGCCCGCATCCCACCCGCGCACGTGACGGGCGACGCCGGGGCCCACGATCCGGTGCAGCACGATGAAGTTGCCCACGATCGCGCACGCGGCCACGATTGCCGCCAACCACCACGGCAGCCATTTCAGCGCGAAAGCGAACAGACCGAAGGCGATATGGAGGGACTGGCGTAGAGTTTCGTTCGGTTGATGCGACATCTGCTGCTTACAATACTTTCCAGCGATGTCCGACTCCAGCCGTGCGCCCCTCCTTTCCGTCATTGTCCCCTGTTACAACGAGCGGGCGACCGTGGCGGAGCTTCTGCGCCGTGTGAAAGAAGTTCCGATCGATAAGGAGATCATCGTCGTCGACGATGCGTCGACGGACGGCTCACGCGATGTCGTCGCCTCACTCGCGCAGCAGTGGCCGGAGATCCGCCATCTCCTGCAGGGCGTCAATCAAGGGAAAGGGGCCGCCATTCGCCGCGGTATTGCCGAAGCGCGCGGCGACATCGTGCTCATCCAGGACGCCGACCTCGAATACGACCCGGAGGAGTATCCGAAGCTCGTGCAGCCGATTCTCAATGGACACGCCGACGTCGTCTACGGATCGCGCTTCGAAGGCTACCCCCGCCGCGTCATGCTCTACTGGCACCGCCTCGGAAACACGTTTCTGACGTTCCTGTCGAACATGACGACGAACCTCGACCTCACCGACATGGAGACCTGCTACAAGGCCTTCCGCCGCGAGGTCATTCAGTCGATTCCCATCCGCTCCGATCGCTTCGGCTTCGAGCCGGAGATCACCGCGAAAGTCGCCAAGCGCGGCTATCGAATCTTCGAAGTTCCGATCTCCTACTACGGTCGCGATTACTGGGAAGGAAAGAAGATCAACTGGAAGGATGGCTTCAGCGCCATCTGGACGATCCTTCGCTACGGACTTCTCTGGGATCCGAAGAGCGAGCCGCCGACGTTCACGACGATCCGGCGGCGCGGGCGCCTGAAGCGTTACAACGAGTGGATCTGGCAGCGCATGAAGCCGTTTGTCGGGCAGCGCGTCCTCGAGGTGGGCGCGGGTTCGGGAGCGATGACGCGATTGCTCTATGGGCGCGAGCTGATCGTCGCCACCGACAAGGAGACGCCGTATCTCGATCGGCTTCGCAATGCGTTCCGGCGCAGGCCGGGAATCATCGTCGAGCGTCTCGATCTCGATTCCGACGATGCGCTCGATCTGTCGCGATATTCATTCGATACGGCGACCTTGATCAACGTGCTGGAGCACAGCAGCGACGACGATGCGGCGCTTCGCCGCGTCAATCAGCTCCTCGTCCCTGGCGGCCGTATCATCATCTTCGTTCCCGCGGGAAAAAAGTTGTACGGCAGTCTTGATCGGGGTATCGGTCATCAGCGGCGTTACGAGCGCGACGAACTGGTCGACAAGATGACGCGCGCCGGATTCGAGGTCGAGCACTCGTCGTATCAGAATCAATTCGCAAAGCTCGCCTGGATCATCAACTCCAAACTCCTCGGACGTACCGCTCTTCCTTCGGGGCAGTCACGTATCTTCGATTACCTCGTTCCTCTGCTGCGTGCGGTGGAGGGAGAGAATCCGTCGAGCGGGTTGAGTTTGATCGCGGTGGGGAGAAAACGGGCGACCGGCGTAGCGCGCGCTGCTGCGCAGCAAGCCGAGGCCGCGGTCGTATGAAGCGCGGCGCGGTCATCCTCGCCGGCGGAGGGGGGACACGACTCCATCCTCTCAGCACCGAAGACAATCCGAAGCAGTTTCTAAAACTCTTCGACGGTCAATCGCTCCTGCAGAAGACATTCGCGCGTCTGAGTCGCGTGGTGGCCGACATCTACGTTTCGACGATCGAACGGTATCGGCAGAAGTGCATCGAGCAGCTTCCACTCGTCGAGCCTGAGAATGTGATCACCGAGCCGGCGCGGCGCAACACCGGACCGGCGATCGCGCTCTGCACCTTTACGATCGAATCGCGCATCGGTGAATCGGTGGTCGCATTCCTCCCCTCCGACCATTACATCGGCGATGAGGGGGAGTTTGCGAGAGTTCTGGTCCGAGCGTTCGAGCATGCCGAACGGACCGACGATCTCGTGACGATCGGGATCGAGCCGACGGAGCCGAACACCGGCTTCGGCTATCTCGAGCTCGGCGAAGAGATCGCGCCCGGAGTCCTCCGCCTGCGTCGGTTTACGGAGAAGCCGACGCGCGAGCGCGCCGAGGAGTTTCTGCGCGCCGGAAACTATGCCTGGAACGGAGGGATCTTTGTCTGGCGCACCAGCGTCTTTCGCCGTGAGCTCGAGCGCGTCGCGCCCGAGATCTCTTTCGTCACTGAGGAGAACTACAACGGCATGCCCTCGATCTCGATCGACTACGCCCTCATGGAGAAGGCGCGCAACGTGGCCACCGTGCGTGGCGAGTTCGGCTGGTCGGATGTTGGGTCATTCGAGGCGCTCAGGCGCGTTGGCGTTCAAGTCTGAAGATCGTCGCCGCGTTGTCCCACAGAATCTTTCGCTCGACGTCCGCGCCGAGTGCGAGGGTGCGGAACTCTTCGACGTTCTTCTTCATCGAGACCACACCAGGCGAGGGCCAATCCGTCCCCCAAAGAGCTTTATCGGCGAACTCGGTGAGCCGCGGAAGATACTTCAACAACGATTTCGGCGGAATGCCCGACACATCGATGTGCACGTTCGGATGCCTGCGCGCGAGAAATGCGGCTGTCTCGCCGTGCAGCGGCCTCCCGGCGTGGGCGAGGATGATGGTGAGATTCGGAAAATCGATTGCCACATCGTCGATCGGCATCGGATCGGCGTAGACATTCCGGGCCCTCGGGAAAATCGACGTGCCGGTGTGGAACATGACCGGGACGCCGCGATTCTCGCACTCGCGATAGATGTCCGCGAGCTGTGGCAGGTCGTCTCGGTACTCATTCGGGGAGAAGAGCTGATGGGGCGGATGGATCTTGATCATGCCGATGCCGAGATCCAGAACGCGCGCGATCTCGTGGCGCGTGTCGATCTCGTGCAACGGGTTGACCGAACCGACGGCGACGAGCCGGTCGCGATGACCGCTCGTGAAGTTGGCC
>DASYUK010000264.1:0-14325 GCA_036001325.1 Thermoanaerobaculia bacterium | reverse complement strand
GACATCGGTGTCGCAGTACGCCGAGGATGGGTTTTTGGCGGAGGCGATGTTCAACTACCTCACGCTGCTGGGGTGGTCATCACCCGACGGCCATGAGCTGATGCCTCGCCCGGAGATTATCGAGAAGTTCTCGCTCGATCGCGTCAATCCTGCACCGGCGGTCTTCGATCATCAGAAGCTCGAGTGGCTGAACGGCCAGTACATTCATTCGATGAGTGCAGCGGAGCTGCGTCCACTCGTCGCGAGATTCTTCGACGCGCCGTGGCTCGACGAAGGCATCGATGTCGTGAAGACGAGCGTGCACCGATTGACGCAATTTGCCGACGCTCTCCGTTTCGTGCGCGAATACACTCCCGCGCCAGTCGACCGCTCCTTTGCCGAGGCGCTCGCGAACGAGCTGGGCACGAATGGAACGCCGCGCGACGAAGCGAGCTACAAAGCGATGGTGGAGCGGCTGAAGACCTCGACCGGCCTCAAAGGAAAGGCGCTCTTCATGCCGCTGCGCCTGGCGATCACCGGCTCCGATCACGGGCCGGAGCTGGTGCGCACGATTCCGCTGCTGCAACATGCGAGCGAGGTCGATCCGACCGTGCTCTCGCCGTTGCAGCGCGTCGAACGATGTATCCGCTGATCCGCAGCCTGCTCTTCCGGCTCGACGCCGAAGCGGCGCACGAGTGGACGACCGAGCAAATGATCGCACTACAGCAGATCCCGATCGCGCTGCGGATCATCGAGCGGATCTGCCGGCCGCCCAGGACCGCAGCACGAGAACTGTTCGGACTGAAATTCCGGTCGCCGATCGGCATCGCCGCCGGCTTCGACAAGAACGCCCTCATGGTCCCGATGCTCGCCGCCCTCGGATTCGGATTCATCGAGGTCGGCACGGTGACACTGCGCCCGCAGTCCGGCAATCCGCGGCCGCGTTTGTTTCGTTATCCGCGAGAGCGCGCGCTGATCAACCGCATGGGATTCAACAACGACGGCGCGGAGACAATCGTGGAACGTCTCCGTGTAGCGGCGCGCTTCAGCGCGCCGATCTTCGTCAACATCGGCAAGAACCGCGACGAGGACAACTACGCTGCCTGCTACGAAAAAGTCGCGCCGCACGCCGACGCCGTTGTGATCAATGTCTCTTCTCCAAACACGCCAGGCCTGCGTGATCTCCAAAAACCCGAGCAGCTGCAGAACCTGCTGCAGTCAATTCCAAAGCGCGGACCGATCCTCGTCAAAATCGCTCCCGATCTCGACAACTCCCAGATCGAAGAAATCTGCGATGTCTGTGTCAAGCTCGCCGACGGAATGATCTGTACGAATACGACGATCGATCGATTACCGGGCACAAACGAGACAGGAGGTCTTTCCGGTGCGCCGCTCATGCACAAATCGACCGACGTGTTGCGCAAAGTGCGCGAACGCGTCGGAAGTGCCTATCCGCTGATCGGCGTCGGCGGCATTTTCACATCTGAAGATGTTCGATCGAAGATGATTGCGGGAGCGGATCTCGTGCAGGTCTACACGTCGTTCGTCTACGAAGGGCCGTCGCTGCCGCGGCGGCTGGCGCGCGCGCTGTGATCATCTACGGCCTCAATCCCGTGATCGAGGCGATCCGCTCGCATCCCGGGCTCATTCGCTACATCGGTGTATCGCGCGAGCACGGCGGCAAGCTGCAGCGCGCGATCACCGAGGCGAAGAAGGCGCGTGTTCCCGTGCGGCAACTGAGCGCGGAACAGATCGATCATCTGGCGGGACGCGGCGTGCACAACGGGATCGTCGCTGACATCTCCGAGGCCGCGTATGCGGACTTCGAGGAGGTGCTCGGCCGTGAGACGACCAATTTCATCCTCATCCTCGACGGCATCACCGATCCCCAGAACTTCGGTGCGATCCTTCGCGTCGCCGACGGCTTCGGCGTCGATCTCGTCGTGATTCCGCAGCACGAGAGCGTCGGTCTGACGCCGGCGGCGGTGAAGGCGAGCGCGGGCGCGTCGCAGTGGGTGTCCGTCGCGCAGGTGACGAACCTCGCCCGCACGATCGAGACACTGAAAGAAGAGAGCTACTGGATCTACGCCGCCGCGGCGGACGGCGACCGTCCCGACGAGATTGACTTCACCGGCAAAGTTGCGCTGGTCGTCGGCAGCGAAGGAAAAGGGATCCGGCGCAACGTGCTCGAGCACTGCGACCGCATCGTCACGATTCCGATGCAGGGACACGTCGACTCATTCAACGTAGCGAGTGCAGCGGCGGTGTTGTGCTACGAGGTCCGCAGGCAATTGCGGCGACGATGATCACCGACGGCAGCGAGACCCACACACACACGATCACGTCGAGAGCAGATCGTCAGAGGCCGGCGGATCGATTCGATCTGGTCGAACGCGAACGCGGTGTGAACCGTGATCGCGAAGACCGCTATGACCCAGAACTTTTCCGGATAGCGAATGATGCGAAAGCCGAGCGAGTACAGGACCGGAAAAACAGGATACACCCTCAACTTCTATCCCGGACTCTTCGTGACCGCGCTGTTCATCGCCGGAGGGATCTCGCGAGTTCGAGGTTGGGGATCAGCGTCGGGATCGTTGTGCTCAGTTACCTGGTCGCGACGGTTTCACCCCGATCACTCGCGACCAGTCGAACGGCGCTCCAGCGGTGAAGCGCCCGAAGATATTTGCGAACGGAGCTCCAGTGGCCGAGCGGGAGCCATACTCCAGGCCATGATTTCCTTGCGGGTCATGACATCGGCGCGCGGTGTATCGCGCTGAAGATCGAACGCCGGGACAGGCGATCAGCGTTGCTGTCAAGGCAAGCGCCGCGGTGATGACGACGGCGCGTCTGGTCTCGCGAATCCGATCCCGGCCGGCGATTACGCGCGCGAGACCATAGATCGCCATGAGAATGCCCGCGTGAAGATGGCCGATTGCTCGGCGCACAGCGGAATCAATCCGAGGGCGAAGGGCAGCGGCTGCGAAATCGCGTGGTCGGCGGAGGCGATAGAAGCGGCGCACGGAGAGAGCGAGCGCAGGAATCCACGCCGCGGAAAACAGAATCGTGATGAGGTTCGACAGCGAAAGAAGAGGTCCGCCAACGCCCCACGAGATGGCGCCAAGGGCGGAGGAGGAAGGCCGCAGCGAGCACGACCGGAGAAACGCATACATCGCCAACGCGGCAATGTAGTAATGGACCACGACACAGAGCCGGAAGCCGAGATCGAAGTTGGGGAGCAGGTTCAGCCACGTGAACGGATAAAAGATCTCGTACTGCGGGTTCGCGTACCGTCCGCGCTCGATCGACACTCATTTGGAGTATATGAAACGCTGAAGATGACGCGTGACGTCGGGGAAATAACCCCCTCTTGCATCCCGTTGACCTGTTTTGTTATAACCCGCAGTTCCTCTGGCCTCCGGCGCGCAAGCTCTAGCCATGCTCCAAGTCGTCGTAGGCTTTTGTGTCTTTGAAATTCAGTAACTTAGCTGGCATAGCTCAGTTGGTAGAGCAGCTGATTTGTAATCAGCAGGTCGCGGGTTCGAGTCCCGTCGCCAGCTCCAGCATGCAGCTCATCGGGAGAGATGGCTGAGCGGTCAAAAGCAGCAGACTGTAAATCTGCCGGGCCTTGCCCTACGGAGGTTCGAATCCTCCTCTCTCCACCATCATGGCAACTCGGTGCGGGAGTAACTCAGGGGTAGAGTCACAGCCTTCCAAGCTGTTGGTCGCGGGTTCGAATCCCGTCTCCCGCTCCAAAACGTAGTTGGTAGTTAGTTGAAGGTGCCTTTCGCCTTGAAGCACCTTCAACCAGCTACCAACTACTAACTACAAATTGGCCCTCGTAGCTCAGGGGTAGAGCACGTCCTTGGTAAGGACGGGGTCACGAGTTCAAATCTCGTCGAGGGCTCCAGACAAATTTTTCGGAGTTGAAAAGCAATGGCGCGCCAGGGTAGAGAGATCATCACGCTTCAGTGCAGTGAGTGTAAGAATCGGAACTACACCACCACGAAGAACAAAAAGACGATGACGGAGAAGGTGGAGCTGAAGAAGTTCTGCCGTCACGAGCGCAAGCACACGATTCATCGGGAAGTGAAGTGAGGGAATAAGCAGATAAGGCTGTGTTTTCTCAGCCTTTTGCGGCAACTGCACAGGCCAATAGCTCAATTGGCAGAGCAGCGGTCTCCAAAACCGCAGGTTGGGGGTTCGAGTCCCTCTTGGCCTGCCAGCGTAGGAATCAATGGAACCAATCGCGGTCGTAGAAAAACCGAAGCAGTGGTGGACGATCACGCGCGAATTCTCGCGGGACGTCAATTCGGAGATGAAGAAGGTCACGTGGCCGACCCGCAATGAGGTCGTCGGCACGACGGTCGTCGTCCTCGTGGCGACGCTCGTCTTCGCCGTCTACCTGTGGGGCTGTGACGTACTCTTCTACAAGGCGATCGATTTCCTTTTCACGCGATTCGGAGTGAGCACTTAAGTATGGTCGAAACAGCAACCGGCCAGAGGCAGTGGTACATCGTCCACACCTACTCCGGCTTCGAGGAGCGGGTGAAGGAGAATCTCCAGCAGCGCGTCGACGCCCTCGGCATGCGCGACAAGTTCGGCGACATCAAGATCCCGACCGAAACGCTGGTGGAGATGAAGGCGGGCAAGAAGCGCGAAGTGCAGCGCAAGTTCTTCCCCGGCTACATCCTCGTGGAGATGGAGATGTCAGACGACGCCTGGCACCTCGTCAAGAACACGCCGAAGGTGACCGGCTTCGTCGGGACCGGCAAGAAGCCGACGCCGCTGACGCAGGAAGAAGTCGAGCAGATCCTCACCCAGGTCGTCACGACGAAGGAGAAGCCGAAACCCAAGCACGTTTACGAGCACGGCGAGCATGTGCGGATCATCGATGGTCCGTTCACGAACTTCACCGGCGTGGTCGAGGAAGTGAACCTCGATCGCAACACGCTGAAGGTTATGGTCACGATCTTCGGCCGATCCACTCCCGTGGAGTTGGACTTTCTGCAGGTCAATCGATACGACGCGAGTGATGAGACACCGGGCGGAGGGGCGGATAAGAAAAGATGAACATTCCGCTTTTAAGAAAGTAAACCATGGCGAAAAAAGTATCAGGCTATATCAAACTCCAGATCCCCGCCGGTCAGGCGACTCCCGCCCCGCCTGTCGGACCGGCGCTCGGTCAGCACGGCGTGAACATCATGGAGTTCTGCAAGACATTCAACGCGCGCACCGCGAAGGATCAGGGTCTCATCATCCCGGTCGTGATCACGGTGTACACGGATCGCTCGTTCACGTTCGTGACGAAGACGCCGCCGGCGTCGATCCTCCTTCTCCGCGCCGCGGGCCTGCAGAAGGGGTCGGGAGTTCCGAACAAGAACAAAGTCGGCAAGGTCACGAAGAAGCAGGTCGAGGAGATCGCCAAGACCAAGATGCCGGATCTGAATGCGGCATCGCTCGAAGCCGCGATTAAGACGGTTGAGGGTACGGCGCGGTCCATGGGGATTGAGATTCAGGGATAGGTTGCGCGGTTACGCGGTTACGAGGTTGCGCAGTGCATCACCGCGTAACCCCGCAACCGCGTAACCTCGGAACCGGTGGTAAGGCGCCACAGCGCGTAGCTGCGGCAAACATCAAGTAGGAGGTTCGCGAACAAAGCGAACCGTTAACACTACGGAGGGTTAATGGCCAAACACGGCAAGAAGTATCGCGCGGCGGCCGAGAGGGTCGAGCAGCGACCGTATCAGTTGGACGAGGCGTTCCAGCTTCTGAAGCAGATCACCTACGCTAAGTTCAACGAAACCGTCGAGCTCTCGATGCTCCTCGGCGTCGATCCGAAGCACGCCGATCAGATGGTCCGCGGCACCACCGTGCTACCGCACGGAACCGGACAGACGAAGCGGGTGCTCGTCATCGCCCAGGGCGACAAACAGCGCGAAGCTCAGGAAGCGGGCGCTGACTTCGTCGGCGGCGACGACATGGTCCAGAAGATCCAGGAAGGGTGGGTGGATTTCGACGCCGTCATCGCCACGCCGGACATGATGCGCTCGGTCGGTAAGCTCGGAAAGGTCCTCGGTCCTCGCGGACTGATGCCGAATCCGAAGACGGGCACGGTCACCTTCGACGTCGCGAAGGCGCTTCAGGAGATCAAGGCGGGCAAGGTGGAGTTCCGCGTCGACAAGACGTCGATCATCCACGTTCCGGTTGGAAAGATCGCATTCACCGCTGAGCAGCTTCGCGACAACGCGTCGGCGATCATCAACGCCGTTCGCAAAGCAAAACCGCCCGCGGCGAAGGGCAAGTACGTTCGCACCATCTACGTCTCATCGACCATGAGCCCGTCGATTCAACTCGACTCCGCCGTGGCCGAAGTGAAGGAAGAGAAATAGCCATGAAGCGTGAAGATAAAGCACAGGCCATTTCTGAATTCAACGAGACGATCGGCAAGGCGACGAATGCGTTCCTGATCGACTTCAAAGGCATTACCGTTCCGCAGGTCACCGAGCTGCGCAAGCAGGTTCGCGAGACCGGCTCCGAGTACATTGTCGTCAAGAACACCCTGGCGCTGATCGCGGTGAAGGACTCGCCGCTGAAAACGCTCGAGAAGCAGTTCTCCGGCATGACCGCGGTCGCGTACAACACGACCGACGCGGTCGCGCTGGCGAAGGCGCTGACCAAATTCGCGAAAGACGTTCCGACGGTCCAGTTCAAGGGCGCGATGCTCGACGGCCAGATCGTTCCGGCCAGCGAGATTCAGAACATCGCCAACCTGCCGTCCCGCGAGGAGGTCGTCACGAAGCTGCTGTTCATCCTGCAGTCGCCGATCCGCGGACTCGTCACGGTTCTCAACGCGAACATCCGCAACCTTGCGGTCGTTCTCGATCAAATCGCAAAACAACAAAGTGGAGGACAGGCGCCCACGCCTGTCCAGTAAGGATATTGGAGGCATAAAATGGCAATTTCAACCCAGGATTTCGTGAAACAGGTCGAGTCGATGTCGGTCCTTGATCTCTCCAACCTCGTCAAGGCGCTGGAAGAGCGCTTCGGTGTCTCTGCTGCCGCGGCCGCTGTGCCGATGGCGGTTGCGGGCGCCGGCGCGGGTGCCGCCGCTGCGGCTCCAGTCGAGGAGCAGACGGAGTTCACCGTCATGCTCAGCGAAGTGGGCGAGAAGAAGATCAACGTCATCAAGGCCGTCCGCGAGGTCACTTCGCTCGGCCTGAAGGAGGCAAAGGACCTCGTCGAGGGCGCTCCGCAGACCGTGAAGGAAGGCGTGTCGAAGGAAGAGGCCGAGAAGATCAAGAGGGTCTTCGAGGGGGCCGGAGCCAAAGTCACGATCAAGTAGTTCGTTGCATCATTCCGGGCGGTGTGGAATTCGCCGCCCGGAATAGCTATTTGTTTGAAATGGTGAATGTTGACATTCAACATTCAGCATTCCTCCGGGTCATGGGAAGGGGGGAGCGGCCTTCCCAGCAATTGACCCAAAACCTGCGATTCAGCCTCTCGCGTCGCCTGCGCAGAGGTCTCGCCACGCAGTACCACCACAATTCAAGGAGTCATCCGAATGAACGGTGCAATGCCTAAACAGGAGCCGGTTCGTCACGACTTCTCGAAGATTCGTTCGTACATGGCGCTGCCGAATCTCATCGACGTGCAGCGCAAGTCGTACGAGCGCTTTCTTCAGATGAACCTTCTCCCCGAGGAGCGCGAGGACACGGGACTGCAGTCAGTGTTCACGTCCGTCTTCCCCTTCTCGGACTTCCGCGAGACCTGCTCGCTCGACTTCGTCCGCTTCGCCATCGGCAACTGGGAGTGCAAGTGCGGACAGCTCAAAGGGCTCGAGCATCTGCGCATGACCTGCGCGAACTGCGGGAACAAGATCATCACCGATCACCCGCATGAAGAGACGGTCAACTGCCCCACCTGCGGCGTGATCAACAAGAATCGCGTCGAGGTCTGCGACATCTGCGGCAACCCCGTCGACCTGCAGATGAAGTACTCCGTCGAGGAGTGCCAGGAGCGCGGCATGACCTACAGCGTCCCGCTGAAGGTGACCTTCCGCCTGTTCGTCTACGACAAGGATCCCGACACGGGCGTGAAGCACATGCGCGATGCCAAGGAAGAGGAAGTCTTCTTCGGCGACCTCCCGCTGATGACCGACAACGGTACGTTCATCATCAACGGCACCGAGCGCGTCATCGTCAGCCAGCTCCACCGCAGCCCCGGCGTGTTTTTCACCAAGGAATCCGCACACACCTTCCTGGCGAAGATCATTCCGTACCGCGGATCATGGGTGGAGTTCGAATACGACCAGAAAAACATCCTCTACGTCCGCATCGACCGCAAGCGCAAGTTTCTCGGATCAGTTTTCCTTCGCGCGTTGGGTCTCACCACGGACGAGGAAATCCTGAGGCAGTTCTACACGCCGATCAAAGTGCGCGTCGGAAAGAATGATGCGGAGCTCACGTTCGATCGCCGCGTCCTCGATCAGGAAGAGGCGAAGGAGCGTCACTCGATCCGCGGCCGCCGTACTGTCCGTACGGTCTTCGGTGGCGTGAAGCTCGACCAGAAGATGGCGGATGCGCTGGTGAAGAACAACAGCGCCACCGCCAAAGTCGACTTCAGCGCGCTCGAGAAGGCCGTATTTCTCGGCGATGTCGTCGACACGGCGACAGGCGAGGTCCTCTTCGAGGCTTCCGAGAGCGTTCCGGCCGACTGGGCCGAGACGATGCGCGAGCACAAGGTCGAAGAGATCGACGTGATCTTCCCCGAGTGGGATCTCGTGTCCGACATCCTGCTCAACACCGTTCGCAAAGACACCTCCAAGTCGTTCGAGGCGGCGATCATCGAGATCTACCGCCGCATGCGCCCGGGCGATCCTCCGACGCTCGAGTCGGCGAAAGCGCTCTTCGAAGGCATGTTCTTCGATGCGCGCAAGTACGACTTCTCACGCGTGGGCCGCTTCAAGTTCAACATCAAGCTCGATCTGCAGTCGCCGGTCTCGCAGAAGACGATGTCGGCCGAAGACTTCTTCGTCGTCATCAACTATCTGCTCCGCCTCCGCAAGGACGTCGGCCGGGTCGACGACATCGACAACCTCGGCAACCGCCGCGTGCGCGCGGTGGGCGAGCTGCTCGAGAACCAGTTCCGCATCGGGCTGGTGCGCATGGAGCGCGCGATCAAAGAGAAGATGTCGGTGCATCAGGACATCGACTCGGCGATGCCGCACGACCTGATCAACTCCAAGCCGGTCATCGCGGCGATCAAGGAGTTCTTCGGATCATCGCAGCTCTCGCAGTTCATGGATCAGACGAATCCTCTGAGCGAAGTCACGCACAAGCGCCGTCTGTCGGCGCTCGGCCCAGGCGGACTCTCTCGTGAAAGAGCCGGATTCGAAGTCCGCGATGTCCATCCGACGCACTACGGCCGCATCTGCCCGATCGAGACGCCGGAAGGTCCGAACATCGGTCTGATCTCGTCGCTCGCGTGCTATGCGCGCATCAACGAGTACGGCTTCATCGAGTCGCCGTACAAGAAGGTCGCGGGTGGTCGCGTCCTCGATCACTACCGAGTGGCCAAGACCGCCGACAGCAGCTTCACTCTCGGTCAGATCGTCGAGAAGCGCGAGCTCCAGAAAGAGAACAACCGCATCGCCAAGGAGAACGCCGGCACGACGAAGAAGAAGGGGATGCTGCAGCTCGCCGAAGCGGAGCCGTATGCGTTCTACCTCTCCGCGTGGGATGAGGAGCGCTACACGATCGCGCAGGCGAATGTGATCATGGACGAGGAAGGCAATCTCGTTCACGACCGCGTCATCGCCCGGCAGGCCGGTGAATTCGTCTCCATCGAGAAGGAGAAGGTCGACTTCATCGACGTCTCGCCGAAGCAGCTCGTCTCCGTTGCGGCGTCGCTCGTTCCGTTCCTCGAGAACGACGACGCGAACCGCGCGCTGATGGGGGCGAACATGCAGCGGCAGTCGGTTCCGCTGCTTCGCACCGATTCCCCGCTGATCGGCACGGGGATGGAGAACATCGTCGCCCGCGACTCAGGGGCAGTGATCCTGTGCAAGCGCGGCGGCGTGGTCGACCTCGTCGACAGCAACCGCATCATCGTTCGCGTCGAAGCGGAAGATCAGGAGACCGGCGAGACGAAAGAGTTCGGCGCCGACATCTATCAGCTCATCAAGTTCAAGCGCTCGAACCAGAACACCTGCATCACGCAGAAGCCGATCGTTCGCGAAGGACAGCGGGTCCGCAAGGGCCAGGTCCTCGCCGACGGCCCCTGCACCGATGCCGGCGAGCTGGCTCTCGGACGCAACATCCTCGTCGCCTTCATGCCATGGCGCGGCAACAACTTCGAAGACGCGATCCTCGTCTCGGAGAAGCTGGTGAAAGAGGACTACTACACCTCGATCCACATCGAGGAGTTCGAGATCGAAGCGCGCGATACCAAGCTCGGTCCCGAAGAAATCACCCGCGACATCCCGAACGTCAGCGAGTCCGCACTGCGCGATCTCGATGAGTCGGGCATCGTGCGCATCGGCGCCACCGTGAAGCAGGGCGACATCCTCGTCGGCAAAGTCACGCCGAAGGGCGAGACACAGCTCACTCCCGAAGAGAAGCTGCTCCGCGCGATCTTCGGTGAGAAGGCCGGCGACGTCCGCGACGCCTCGCTCAAGACGCCTCCCGGCATCGAAGGCACGGTCGTCGACGTGAAGATCTTCTCGCGCAAGGGCGTGGAGAAGGACATGCGCGCCAAGGCCATCGAAGAGGGCGAGATCGAGCGGATGAACCGCAACATCCAGGACGAGATCCGCATCATCACCGATGCGCGCAACAAGCGCATCGCTGACGCGCTCAGCGATCAGAAGCTGCAGCGCGATGTTGTGGACTTCAAGACGGGCGATGTGCTCGTCAAGAAGGGCGACAGCGTCGATCGCGAAACGATCAATCGTCTGTCGCGCCGCGAGCTTCTCGCGCTGCCGGTCGAAGAAGAGGTGCGCGAGACGGTCCGCATGTTCGTCGAGCGTGCCGAGAATCGCGTACGCGTCCTCGAGCAGAAGGCCGAAGAGCGCCGCGAAGATCTGCAGAAGGGCGATGAGCTGCCTCCGGGCGTCATCAAGATGATCAAGGTCTACGTCGCCATGAAGCGCAAGCTGAGTGTCGGCGACAAGATGGCCGGACGCCACGGCAACAAGGGTGTCATCTCGCGCATCCTGCCCGAGGAGGACATGCCGTACATGCCGGATGGCACGCCGGTGGAGATCGTTCTCAATCCCCTCGGCGTCCCCTCGCGCATGAACGTCGGTCAGATCCTCGAAACGCACCTCGGATGGGCCGCGCGCAGCTTGGGTCTCTACTTCTCGACGCCGGTGTTCGACGGCGCGATGGAGTCGGAGATCAAGTCGCAGCTCAAGGCCGCCGGTCTTCCCGACGACGGCAAGACGGATCTCTTTGACGGCATGACCGGCGAGAAGTTCGAGCAGAGGGTTTGCGTCGGCTTCATCTACATGCTCAAGCTGTCGCATCTGGTCGACGACAAGATTCACGCTCGTTCGATCGGACCGTACTCACTCATCACCCAGCAGCCTCTCGGCGGCAAGGCGCAGTTCGGCGGCCAGCGCTTCGGAGAGATGGAAGTGTGGGCTCTCGAAGCATACGGCGCCGCGTACACGCTGCAGGAGCTTTTGACCTCCAAATCCGACGATGTGGAAGGTCGCAGCAAGATCTACGAAGCAATCGTCAAGGGCGAGGTGCCCGAGGTTCCGGGTCTGCCCGAGTCGTTCAACGTACTCGTTCGTGAGTTGCAGTCTCTCTGCTTGGATGTGGAGTTGATGAAGGAATGACATTCAGAGCCTTCTCCCCGCGGGAGAAGGTGGCCGAAGGCCGGATGAGGGGCTGCCCCTCACCCGGCGCTGCGCGCCACCCTCTCCCAGGAGGGAGAGGGAACTGAGGAGAAGAGCTAGATGGAATCATTTAACGCACTGTTTACACCGGCCAAGAGTCAGGCGATCAACGATTTCAACGCCATCAAGATCAGCCTCGCCTCTCCGGAGAAGATCCGGTCGTGGTCGTACGGCGAAGTCACCAAGCCGGAGACGATCAACTACCGCACCTTCAAGCCGGAGCGCGATGGTCTGTTCTGCGCGAAGATCTTCGGCCCGATCACCGACTGGGAGTGCCTGTGCGGTAAGTACAAACGGATGAAGCACCGCGGAGTCATCTGCGACAAATGCGGTGTCGAAGTCACGAAATCGAAAGTGCGCCGCGAGCGCATGGGTCACATCGAGCTGGCCTCGCCGGTATCGCACGTGTGGTTCTTCAAGGGACTGCCGTCGCGCATCGGTCACCTGCTCGACATCTCCCTGCGCGATCTCGAGCGCATCCTCTACTTCGAGTCGTACGTCGTCATCGACGCCGGCGACCTCGAAGGGACGCTCAGCGAGAAAGAGCTGCTGACGGAAGAGAAGTACCGCGAGCTCCGTGGCCAGTACGGCGAAGTGTTCGTCGCCAAGATGGGCGCGGAAGCGATCAAGGAGCTGCTCAAGCACGTCAACGTGGAAGAGCTCTCCGACGAGCTGCGCCTGATCATGCGCACCGAGACGTCACAGATCAAAAAGCTGAAGGCGGCCAAGCGGCTCAAAGTCGTCGACGCCTTCCGCAAGTCCGGCCATCGTCCCGAGTGGATGATCCTCGATGTCATCCCCGTCATTCCGCCCGAGCTGCGTCCGCTCGTTCCACTCGACGGCGGCCGCTTCGCGACGTCGGATCTCAACGATCTCTATCGCCGCGTCATCAATCGCAACAATCGTCTGAAAAAGCTCCTCGAGCTGCGCGCGCCCGATGTCATCGTGCGCAACGAAAAGCGCATGCTGCAGGAAGCGGTCGACGCTCTGTTCGATAACGGACGTCGTGGTCGTGTCCTCAAAGGCTCGAACAACCGTCCGCTGAAGTCGCTGTCCGACACGCTCAAGGGCAAACAGGGCCGATTCCGCCAGAACCTGCTCGGCAAGCGCGTCGACTACTCCGGCCGTTCGGTCATCGTCGTCGGCCCCGAGCTGAAACTCCATCAGTGTGGTCTGCCGAAGAAGATGGCGCTCGAGCTGTTCAAGCCGTTCATCTACAACCGGCTCGAGCAGAAGGGTCTCGTCGGCACGATCAAAGCGGCGAAGGAAATGGTCGAGTTGCAGCAGACCGAAGTCTGGGACGCGCTCGAGGAAGTCATCAAAGAGCATCCTGTTCTTCTCAACCGCGCCCCGACGCTCCATCGCCTCGGCATCCAGGCGTTCGAGCCGATCCTCGTCGAAGGCAAAGCGATCAAGATTCATCCGCTCGTCTGCACGGCGTTCAACGCCGACTTCGACGGCGACCAGATGGCCGTGCACGTGCCGCTGTCGCCGAAGGCGCAGGTCGAGTCGCAGGTGCTCATGCTCGCGTCGAACAACATCCTCTCGCCGGCCAACGGCAAGCCGCTCGCGGTTCCCTCACAGGACCTCGTCCTCGGCTGCTACTACCTGACGAAGGAGAAGAAGGGCGCGAAGGGCGAGGGCAAGCGCTTTGCCAACGAAGACGAAGTGCAGCTCGCGCTGCAGGCTGGCGAAGTGGAGCTGCTCACGCCGATCAAGGTCCGCATCAGCGGCCGCTTCATCGATCTGACGAAGCACTTCAACGATCAGGACGTCACGCACGCCGAGATCCAGGAGCTCGACCGTCAGCTCGTCGACACGACCGTCGGCCGCGTCATCTTCAACCTCTCGCTTCCTGAAGAGATCCCGTACATCAACGGTCTCATGAAGAAGAAGGGTCTGCAGGAGCTGGTCAACTACGCGTTCATCAATTACGGCAACGACCTCACCGTGGAGCTTCTCGACGGTCTCAAGGACCTCGGCTTCCTCTACGCGACGAAGGCCGGCATCTCCATCGGCGTCGATGACATGGTCATCCCGTCGAAGAAGGGCGAGATCGTCGAGGGCGCGCGCAAGTCGGTGCTCGAAGTCGAGCGCCAGCGTCTCGACGGCGCCATCACGGCCGGCGAGCGTCACAACAAGATCATCGACATCTGGCACCGCGCCACCGAGCAGGTGTCCGACGAGATGTTCGCCGAGATGAAGCGCACGGAGGAGAAGCGTCAGGAGTTCAATCCGATCTTCATGATGGCCGACTCGGGCGCGCGCGGATCGAAAGAGCAGGTCCGTCAGCTCGCCGGCATGCGCGGTCTGATGTCCAAGCCGTCGGGCGAAGTCATCGAGACGCCGATCACGGCGAACTTCCGCGAAGGTCTCTCGGTGCTGCAGTACTTCATCTCCACACACGGGGCGCGCAAGGGTCTTGCCGACACCGCGCTCAAGAC
>DASYUK010000263.1:0-6140 GCA_036001325.1 Thermoanaerobaculia bacterium | reverse complement strand
CCGAATGTCTGGTATCGCTTCCGCGTCGTTGTCGATGCGCAGAGTCGCGAGACTTCCATTCGCGCGCGCTTCTGGCGTGACGGCACCGAAGAGCCGGCCGGCGATTCGATCATCGCCACCGATGCCGATTCGAAACGCCTGATCGCCGGTCGCATCGGTGTGTGGTCCGCCGTCGGTGGCGGCGCGTATGTCGATGATCTCATCGCTCGCTCCTCGCAACCCTCAGGACCGATCGATTCGAAGCCACCGACCATCGCGTTCTATGAGAGCGGCACGCGCATCGATCCGTCTTCGTCGCCGACGTTCGTGCGCGATGTCGCCATCGAGATCCGTGTCGAGGACGAGTCGCCGTTCACTGTCACGTCGATCCTCGATGGCTCGCCGTACACATCGCTCGCCACGATCGCGACTGAAGGTACGCACTCACTTCATGTGATCGCGGTCGATGCCTACGGGAACCGAAGCGAAGCGACGCTCACGTTCACGATTCGTCGCGCGACCTCAGGTCCGGCGATCGCCTTTACCTCGCCGTCCGCAAGTCAGATCCTCGGCGTCGCGCACATCATCGCCACAGGAACATTCGACAACGCCGCATCGGTGAGTGTGAACGGCATCGCGGCGGAGATCGACACGACTGCGAGGACATTCACCGTGCCTCTCGATCTGCTCGAAGGACCGAACACGTTGACCGCGGTCGCCACCGATGCCGCGGGCAACACCGCGACGGCGTCGCTGTCTCTCGTCGTCGATACGCGCGCCCCCGAGCTGTCGGTCACATCGCCGGCAGCGAATGCCTGCATCGACGCGACATCGATCGAAGTGCGCGGCCGCGCCATCGATCCCGCCCTCAAGTCGGTGAAAGTGATGTCGCTCGACGCAACGGTTGCGGCGGACGGTACATGGTCGGTCATCGTCCCCGCGCCGAACGAGCTGACGTACACGATGACGATCGAAGCGACCGACACGCTCGGTCATTCGACGGTGTCGGTCGCCGCCGTCACGATCGATCGCACGCCGCCGCAGATCGAGGTGACCGAGTCGGGCCTGCCGTTTGATGGTGCCATCACCAACCGCACACTATCGCTTCTCACGCGCGTCACCGATGCCGACGCGAGAACCTCGATGACGGCGACGCTTGACGGCGCCGCCTACACCGCTGGAACGCCTGTGTCGACCGAGGGGGATCATGAGTTGAAGTTGGTGGCGGCGGATTGCGCCGGGCACATCGCGCAGAAAGTCGTCCGCTTCACGATCGATCGCACGCCGCCGCAGCTCATATCGATCGCTCCACAGACGGGAGCCACGATCGGCAGCCGCTCCGCGATTACAGGGACCGCATCGCCGGACACAGCGAGCATCACGATTGATCCGCCCGGCTTGAATGCTATGGTCGCGAACGGCACCTTCAGCGTGACCGACGTGCCGCTCGCCGAAGGAGCGAACGCGCTGACGATCACGCTCGTCGATCGCGCCGGCAACACGTCGCAGACGCCATATACCATCACATTGCAATCGATCGCTCCGCAGGTCGAGATTGCCGAAAACGGATCGGCCATCAGCAGCGGCGCTCTCTTCAATCGATCGGTCACGCCTGTGCTGCGGTCATCAGATCCAAGCGCCACGATCGCCGGCACGCTGAACGGTGCACCGTTCACTTCCGGGACGGCGATCGCGACTGACGGCAGCTACACGCTCGTCGCGACGGTGACCGACTCGGTCGGCCATTCGTCGCAGGCGACGGTCACGTTCACGATCGACACGACACCGCCGCAGGTGAAGATCGTCGCGCCGGTCTCAGGCTCGACATTCACGAGCGATACGGTCGAAGTTCGCGGCACCGCCAGCCCGGACGCGATGTTCGTTTCAGTGAATGGCATCAACGCGCCGGTCAGCAACGGCGCGTTCGTCATCACGATCACACTCGACACCGGGCCGAACGACATCGCTGCCATCGCGCGTGATCGCGCCGGCAACGTCGCTTCCGATCGTGTCGATCTCGTGCGCACCGCCGGACCTCGCGGGCTCATCCTCACATCGCCGCCCGATCAGATGATCACGAACCGCACCACGACGATCGTGGCCGGGCAGGTGCTCACCGCATCGACCGATGCGAAGGTCATGATCGCGGGTGCCGAAGTGCCGGTTGATGCGAGTGGGGCGTTCCGAAAAACCGATCTCGCTCTCGCCGAAGGGGAGAACATCATCGTCGCGTCGGTGCAGACGCCGAGCGGCGAGACGAACCAGGTCTCGGTGCGCGTCATCGCCGATCGCACGCCGCCGCGAGTGCGTCTCCTCGAATCGGGTCAGCCGCTGGCCGACAGCGCTCACTTCCCCGATCGCGCGATCATCACCGCCGACGCGACGGACAACAATCAACCGATCACGCCGCAATTGACGGTCGATGGCGCGGCGGTCTCGCAGCCGTTGACGATCACCGCGGCGGGCGGGCACACGATCATCGCCGTGGCGCGCGATGTCGCCGGAAACGAGACGCGCGTCGAACGAACGATTTTTGTCGGCGCCGGCGCGTCGGGTTGTGCGCTCGAAAGCTTCGATCCGCCCACCGGCTCCGTCGTGACGTCGAACACCATCACCGTCGCCGGGCGGTCGGGTGGGGCGGCGGCCGTGAAGATCAACGGCAACGCCGCGTTTGTCGCGAACGGCTCGTTCTGCGGAACAGTCGAGCTCCCGAACGAAGGCGAGAACTCCGTTTCGATCGTCTGCACCGATGCGAGCGGCAATGCGACAGGCACGCCGGTCACGCTCGTCCTTCGTCGCGCGACCGGAGAGCCATCGGTCACGATCACCGCGCCGGCTGAAGGCGCAGTCGTCGGGACCGATGTGATCAGCGTCGCCGGCACCGTCGGCGATGGCGTAACCAGCGTCGATGTGAACGGCGCCGCCGCGACGATCAGTGGAACATCATTCAGTGCGACAGGCGTGCGCCTCGCCGGCGGCCTCAATATCGTGGTCGCGCACGCACGCAATGCCGCCGGCCGGGCAACAGCGGCGTCGCGCCGCATCACGTATCTCAAAGACGCTCCGGCACTGGCGATCACATCACCAGCTACGTCGCTTTCCACGGGCGCTTCGCGCATCGACGTGACGGGCGCCTGGAGCAATCTCGATCCGTCGACCATCGCGATTGCCGGTGCGACCGTGCAGACGACTTCGCTCAGCGACACCGACGGTACGTTCGTCGCGCGCGATGTTTCACTGACCGCCGGTCAGCAAACTCTCACCGTCACCGCTCGCGACGTCCTCGGCCGCTCGGCATCGGCATCCATTCAGGTCACTCTTGTCGTGAGCTCGCCGTCGATCTCGATCACGACGCCATCGGACAACGCGCTCTTCGCCGCGACCGCGCCGGCGACGTTTACCGTCAGCGGAACGTTCACCGGTGCGCCCGGCGCGACGGTCGACGTCGGCGGCGTGGCCGCAACGATCAACGGCTCTTCATTCAGCGCGGATGTACCTTTCTCGACGCAGCCGAGCGG
Organism: Thermoanaerobaculia bacterium; assembly: GCA_036001325.1. Taxonomy (GTDB): domain Bacteria; phylum Acidobacteriota; class Thermoanaerobaculia; order Gp7-AA8; family Gp7-AA8; genus DASVHS01. Next base: position 2,643 of record DASYUK010000263.1, on the reverse strand, counting down.
CATCACGCCCGTGATCGCCCGCGTGACGGAGCCATCGGGGAGTGCTTCGATCGACACGATCCGCGTACAGAAGATCGGCGTCGCGCCACGGATCGTCGACGCGTTCCCCGCGGCGAGCGCGATCGAGATCGATCCCGGCGCCCTTCCGCTCGTCCTCTTCTCCTCGCCGATGGATCGCGCCGCGGTCGCTTCGGCGTTCCGGCTCGAGACCTCTGCCGGTGCGCTGATCACCGGCACGCTGCGCCTCGACCGCGAAGTGCTGACATTCGCGCCGGCGGCACTTCTGAGCAGCGGCGGAAGTTACACGATTCGAGTCACGGCCACGGCGCGCGACATCGCCGGCAACGCGCTCGCGAGCGAATACACGAGCAGCTTCACGATCGCTTCGAGCGCGCCTTCGACGCCGCCGGCCGTCACGCCGATCAGCGCCGGCGTCTGCGCGCAGCAGCAGGAGATTCACGGCACGGCGCCGGCCGGTTCGCGTTTGCGTCTCGATTACGGCGCGATCTCGCTCAGCACGACTGCAAACGGCACCGGTGCATTCACGTTCCAGTTGCCGCTTTCAGGTCAATCAGGGTGCCAGATCGCGCGCGTGCGCACCGTCGGCAGCGACGGCTCGCTCTCGCCCGCGACCGAAGTCCGCTTCCAGGTCGACTGCAACGGTCCGCAAGTCGTCGGCGCGACATTCGATCGCGCGACGAATCGACTGTCGATCACATTCTCGAAAGCGATGAACGCGTCGACGCTGACGGTGGGGCAGAGCGGAACTGTTCTTCTGCAGCTCGATGACGGACATTTCTCCACCGGCACCGCGACGGTGCAGGCGAACACCGCGACAGTCGTTCCGTCAGAGGACCTGGCGCAGAAGAGCTTCACGCTCAGCGTCACCACCAACGCGGAAGATACGACCGGAGCGAAACTCTCGTTTGCGTTCACGCAGGCCTTCAACTTCGACAGCAATCAGCCGCCGTCGTCGAATAACGGCCTCGGCTTCATCTCCGGCGAAGTGTTCGACGGCAACACGGGTCGCCCGCTCGCCGGCGCAACGGTTACGATCGACATTCCATCGCAGCCGGCGATCACGGCCACGACTGACGCGCGCGGCCGCTACGCCGCGCAACTCCCCGAAGGAGCGCACACGATCCGCGTCTCCGCGAGCGGATACATCACCGTGTGGCGGCAAATCATCGTCGCCGCCGGATCGGGTGTGATTCCGATCGACGTTCGTCTTGCGCGCCGGTCGACCTCTCAAGCAGTTTCTTCAGGCGATCTCGTCGTCTCGAACGGCGCTTCCGGACTCATCGGCCTTGCTCCCGTCGAGTTGCGCATTCCAACCGGCGTCGTCCCCTCGGGGAAGACCGTGACCGTGACATCGCTCGGCGCCCAATCGCTGCCGGGATTATTGCCACTCGCATGGTCGCCGCTCGGTTGCGCGGTCATCGAAACGGACGCGACCACGCTCGCCGGCGCGCAGCTCACATTCACCGTCGCGGCGGCAGAGATCACAAGCGCAGCGCAGACAATCGTCGCTGCGCAATATCACGACGATCGCGACGAATGGCAGATCCTCACTCCGACGGTCAATGTCGGTTCCGACGGAAAGGCGACGCTGCCGATCAGCGCCGCGGGAACGTATGCGCTCGTCTACGCCGATCGCGCTCCGGGACTCGTTTCACCGCCTCCGCCGATTACCGGCGCAACATTGCAGGGAGTTGTCGATCCGTGCGCGACCGGCACTTGCCCAGCTCTGACCGCACAGTCATTCGTGATCGATCCGCCGGTCGTTCTTCCGACCGGTCGCTCCGTCGCGACGCTGAAGATTGTCGGATCGCCGCCGGCGATCTTCCCGTCCGGCACCGCGGTTCAGGCCTATGTTGACGAAGAGCTGCAGCTCGCCGATGGATCGCGCATCTCCGATCCGCCGTTCGCGATCGATCTGCTTCTGTATCGCAATCTCGCCGGCGATGCCGGAGTCGCGCAGTTACAACTCGCGCCGAGCTCGAAGGCTGCCGAAGTCGTGCTGCGCGTCGGCTTCGAGAACATTCGCATCCTTCCGTATCCCGGTCGCGTCGATCGCGGAACGCTCATCGGACCGGAAGGTGGTCGCGTGCCGGGCGATGGGCGAGTGGCGATCGATGTGCCGGCCGGATCGGCGTCCGAAGCGCTGAAGGCAACGTCGACGACGATCACGGACTTCGGTGCGTTCGGCTCGATCGCCGGGTTCAACATCGTTGGCGGCTTCACGCTCAGTCTGCAGCGCGCCAACAATGCGACTTCGTCAACACCGCAGCTTCTGACGCCCGCACGCGTGACGTTCTCCGGCGTCAACGCGAGTGCACAGAACATCCTCGTCGAAGTCATCGACGCGACGCCGTACGGACGCATTTACCGCCTGGCCGCGCAGATGGTCCCGCTCGAAGGCGGAAGACTGACCACGAAGGGCATCGATCGAAGCGTGATCCCGCTCGACGGCGTGATCCACGATGGACGTTACTTACTGCTCGCTGCGAATACGCCGATTGCATTCGCCACGGGATCCGTGCGCGTTCCTGCCGCCGCCTTCGTCGGCGATGCCCGCGTCCTCACCCCGCTCCTCGGCGTCTCCGACATCACGCGCGCGGGCGGCATCTTCAGCTTGCCGGT
>DASYUK010000262.1:0-10587 GCA_036001325.1 Thermoanaerobaculia bacterium | reverse complement strand
ACGTTGTCGCCGGCGATCGCCTGTTTGCGCGCGGGGATGTATTCGCTGAGACGGCGACCATGGGTGTCGTACTCCCAATATTCGGCGCCATCCTTCCCGCGCAGATAGTTGTCGTACATCAGCTCCACGCCGCGCTTGCCGATCAGGTCGCCCTGGCGCAGGTCCTTGTGCTGCGCGAGCTCTCGCTCATTGACCTCACCGATGAAGCCCATGGCATGGGCAGCCATCGTGCCGTACGGATAGTTACGACGCTGGATGGGAGTGACGTTCAGCTCGGGGAAGAGGACCGATTGCGCTTGTGTCGACGCGACCTGCTCCATCGACAGGTCCTCACCGATGGGGAGCGGCCGGGCGATGGGAACTTCTTTGCCTTTCTCGAACCGCGCCTCGATCTCCTCCGGCGGCAGGCTCAACACGCCGGAGAGAAACGTGATGAGCTTCGCGCGATGATTCGGATCGCTTCGCACGAGCGGCCGCATCACCACGCGATCGACCGTCAGCGTATAGGCAGGCTGATTGTCGGCGAGGATCTTTCCGTTGCGGTCCATGATCAGCCCGCGCTTGGCGGGGATCACAGTCTCTCGAAGCGCATTCGCTTCGGAGAGCCCGCGGTACTTCTCCGCTTGAACCCCCTGGACGAACCAGAACGATCCGGCCAGAAAGACGAAGATGGCCACGATTCCCCACATGACGGCGTTGATGCGGAATTGCAGGAACTTCTGGTCGTCTCGATAGACTCGCATGGGATCACCAGCCGGTGGCGCGCTTGGTCGCCTCGATCGGCTCCTCGCGCAGGAACAGCATCAATAATTGATAGACAAACATGCCGAAGATGAGCGTGAAGATCGTCTTGACGAGCAGGCCCTGCTCGAACATCTCGATGCGCTGCTTGAGAAGAATGTTCACGAGAATGTAGATGACGAGCTCGTTGACGACGACCGCGCCGCCGAGACACGCTCCGAACGCGAAGGTGCCGCGGAGCACGAGCCGCGAGTTGATGTACGCGATGATGTAAGCGCAGACCGTGAGCGAGAATGCGTGCAGGCCGAAGATCGATGACGAGAACGCGTCCTGCACGAGACCGGCGATCACGCCCGCGATGATCGCACCGAAAACGTTGCCGCCCATCGAGTAATAGGCGACCAGAATCACATACGGATTGAAGAACGCCAGCGCGTTGGGGAAGAAGCTGTCGAGCAGCGAATGCAAGGTCAGCGCGATCAATAGTCCGATCGCGAAGCGCAACCATCTCAAGGGGCGTACCTCACGACTTCCGACGGGATTTTGCGCGTGTGAATCACGATCACTTCTTCGATCGATCCGAAATCGACCGACGGTTTGACGAGGATGTTCTTGAAGAGGTTCGGTCCCTGATCCGCCTTGACGACGACCCCGAGGGGAATCCCTTTCGGATAGACGCCGTCGATGCCTGCGGTCAGGACGCGATCGCCGGGAACGACATCTGCCAATGCCGGCACATCGTTCATCTCCGCGCCGCCTCTGCCGTCGCCGCGAACGACGCCCTGGCGCCGCGTGCGCTCGATGAGCGCACCAACTGACGAGTTGCTGTCGGTGACGAGCTGCACCTTGGCCATATCTTTCGTCGTCAGGACGACGCGGCCGATCAGACCGTTGGCGTTGACCACGGCGTCATTGACTTCGAGTCCGGCCGCCGAGCCGTGATCGATGATGATCGATTTGAAGCGGCCCGACGTGTCGAGCATGATCGCCTGCGCCATCGACGTGTCGAGGTTCACTTGATCGGCGTAGCCGAGGAGACTGCGGAGACGGCGGAGATCGGTGGCGGATTGGCGGAGCTTGAGGTTCTCTGTTGTCAGCGCAGCGACCTTTCGGTGAAGCTCGAGGTTCTCGTTCACGGCGCGGCGCATGTCGAGATAGCCGTGGAACATGTCCGAGGCCGCGCTGCCGATCCAGTTCACCATCTTCGGGACGGGTGAGAACAGTGTCATCACCGTCCGCTCGAACAGCGTGCGCGTCTCACCGATGTAGCGCGTCCGGCTGCTGAAGCTCATCAGGATGAACAGCAGCGAGAGGACGACGATGAAGAGCAGCGTCGGACGCCGCGGGATTACGTCTGAGGGAACCGCCATGACTACCTACCGCGCTGAGCAGAATTTACGCCAGTGGCCTTGGAGTGCGGTGCCTTGGCACCGCCTTCGAAAGCGGCGGCAAGCCGCCGCACTCCACGGCTATTCGATCGATATCTTCCGCAACAGATTGAAGTCGGTCAACATTGGTCCCGTCCCGAGGGCCACACACGCCAGGGGATCCTCGGCCAGCGTGACGGGGAGGCCGGTTTCCTCGCGCAGGCGCTTGTCGAGGTTCTTCAGCATCGAACCGCCGCCGGCGATGATGATGCCCTTATCCATGATGTCGGCGGAGAGCTCAGGCGGCGTGCGCTCGAGTGCGACGCGCACGGCCTCGACGATCGTCGCCACCGTTTCGGAAAGAGCTTCGCGGATCTCTTCGTCGGAGACGACGAGCGTCTTGGGAACACCTTCGACGAGATCGCGACCTTTGATCTCCATGGTCATCTCTTCGTCGAGCGGGAAGGCCGATCCGATTTCCATCTTCACCTGCTCGGCGGTGCGCTCACCGATGAGCAGGTTGTACTTGCGCTTGATGTACTGAATGATCGCGTCGTCCATCTCATTGCCGGCGACACGCACGGATCGCGAGTAGACGATGCCCGCCAGCGAGATCACCGCGACGTCGGTGGTCCCGCCGCCGATGTCGACAATCATGTTTCCGGTCGGATCGGTGATCGGCAGTCCGGCGCCGATCGCCGCCGCCATCGCCTGCTCGATCAAATAGACCTCCGTCGCACCGGCGCGGAGCGCGGAGTCTTTGACCGCGCGCTTCTCGACCTGCGTGATCTCCGACGGAACCGAGATGACGATGCGCGGCTTCACGAGAAAGCGTCGTCCATGCGCTTTCTCGATGAAGTACTTGATCATCTTCTCGGTGACTTCGAAGTCGGCGATGACGCCGTCCTTCATCGGACGGATGGCGACGATGTTGCCCGGCGTGCGGCCGAGCATCTCCTTCGCTTCTTTGCCGACGGCTTCGACGTTGTTGTTGATCTTGTTCACCGCGACGATCGACGGCTCGCGGACGACGATGCCTTTGTTCTTGGCGTAGACGAGGGTGTTGGCGGTCCCGAGATCGATCGCGAGATCGTTCGAGAACATGGACAGGAGAGATTTGAGGGCCATTGCTTTTGAGGACCGGGTCTACTCCTCCACGAAAACAGTCTCGGATTTTACAGTCTGATTGCCGGCCGGATCGATCGCTTTGATGACGACCGCGTTCGCCCCGGTCTTGTTGAAGCTCACCAGCTTCTTGAAGTGGCCGTTCGACTCGACGTCGACCTCTTCATCATTGATGAAGACCGTCGCCCCCGGCTCGGTCGTCCCTTCGATCATGAAGAATGGACCGCCGATCGAGTACGGCTTGTTCAGTTGCAGCTTCGGCGGCTCTCGATCGGCGATGGCTGCTGTCGTTCCCGCGCGCTGGCCGCCGCTGACGCGGAAGCGCCGGAATGACGAGAACGGGCCGGTATCAGCATCGGGTCCGACAGACGCCACGCGCCAATAGAACGATCCTTCTGACGTCACTTTGGCTCTCGCGCCCGTGTTCTGCCGCTTCGAATTGATCTCGAGAGTCGAGAAGAGCCGCGAGCGGGACACCTGAAGCACGTATCCGGTCGCGTTCGGCTGGTTGTCCCAGGCGAATTGCACGCGCAGATCGTTCGTCATCTGAAACACCTGATTGTCGGAGGGCGAGAGAATCGCAGGAGGCATGAGAAGCTTCTTCACCGGCGAGATGCTGCCTCCGGGTGTGGCGCTGACTTTCTCGCCCGTCGCCAGCTTGATCGCCTCGCCGCCGGCGGTTGAAGTCACCGACGCTGCTCCTTTTGTCGTCACGACGGCGGTGCCCTGACTGCGATCGACGCCGACCTGCGTCGTCGACTCGGAATCGATGACGACGCGCGTGCCGGGCGTGCGTACAGTCGACTGATCGTCGGTCGTCGCCACTTCGACCGAACCCACCTGCATCTTCACTTCGTTGGTCTTCTTCCTCGTGGCGGGGTTGATCTGCGAGTAGATCTCGAGGAGCGCATTCGAGCCGACCGTGTAGATCGAGTTGTTCGAGAAGATCAGCTCGGCTGACGAGTGATCTCCGGTCTTCACCCAGTCACCGTTGAACAGCGGCGCACGGGTGTCGGCATTCTTCCAATCGCCGGACGAACCTTTTTGATACTTCACGTCGCCTTCCACATTGAGGAACTGGGCGTCGTTCTCTCGATCGGCGCCGCCGCCGCTGATCGCCGTGCGGCTGATGGTCTGTGATTCGACCGCCGCCCCCTGCGCCTCCGCGAATTTCGCGCCGCCGAATAGCGTATTGGCCTCATCGAGCTTGTGTTGCGCACGGTCGAACTCGGTACGGTGGACGCTGAAGTCTTTTGACGACGCGAGGGCGTTGAGCGCCTGCCGCGCCTCGGAAATCGCCGATTCGGCGTTGCTGCGGGGATTGCCCTTCTCTTTCTGCCAGAACCAGTAACCGGCGGTGCCGAGCAGGAGGATCAGGACGACGAGACCGACCTGTTTTAAGCGGTCGATTGATATGAGGTACCAATCGACATCGGCACCTGCGGCTCTGCGTTTCTTCGCCATCGGGGGCACGATCCGTTATAGCACACCGAACCATTTGCGACCCCCTCAGGGAATAGGTAAACTGCCGCGTTTTTTCTCACAGGTTTGATCGGGAAAGGTCGTTCTCCATGCTCAAGTTAATGCGTGACAGCTTCCAGCAGCTCAAGTGGATTCTTGTCGCGATCGTCGCCACCTTCATCCTCTTCATCTTCGTCGATTGGGGCGCCGGTGGCGCTCGCGGCGCGGCGACTGACCGCGCTTATGCCGCTCGCGTGAACGGCGAGACGATCACGTTCCGCGACTACGATCGCGCGCTCTACTACACCGAGGAGAACTATAAGAGGATGTACGGCGCGCAGTTGACGCCGGAGATGCTCGAGTCGATGGGTCTTCCTCGCCAGGTGCTCGACTCGCTGATCGATCAGCGCCTGCTGCTGCAGGAAGCGGGTCGCCTGCACCTCAGCGCTACGCCCGCAGAGGTCCGCAAGAAAATCCTGGAGATCCCGATTCTGAATCCCGACGGCAAGTTTGTCGGCCCGGAGCTCTACACGCGATACGTGACTGGTCAGATGGGCTATCAGACGCCGTCTGAATTCGAGGACGAGCTCGCGCGCGAGATCACCCTTCAGAAGATGGAGAGCGCGCTGGCGTCGTCGGTGATGGTCTCACCGAAGATGGCTGACGCCGAGTTCCGCCGCATCAGCGAGAACGCCAAGATCCGATACATCCTGTATCCGGCGAGCCGCGAAGTGGCGACGGTCGTTGTCACGCCCGTGGAAGTTGACGCCTTCTACAAGGCGAATCAGGCGAAGTACTCGCACGGCGAGCAGCGTGATGTGAAGTACCTCATCGCCGATTTCAATCGTCTTCGATCGCAGATCATCCCGAGCGACGTCGAGCTCAAGAAGCGCTACGACGCATCGCGGGAGAGCTACAGGAACGCCGAGGCGGCGCACGTCCTTCATATTCTGATCAAGGTGGATCCGACCTCCGCGAAAGAGGTGAATGACGCGGCGCGCGCGAAGGCAGAATCGCTGGTGAAGCAACTCCGCGCGGGCGCTGACTTCGCGACGCTGGCGAAGCAGAGCTCCGCTGATCCGTCGTCATCGGGCAAAGGGGGCGACATGGGTTGGGTCGAGCGCGGACAGACCGTCGCGGCGTTCGACGCAGCCGCGTTTTCGATACCGCTCAATACCGTCAGCGATCCGATTCGCTCGCAGGAGTACGGCTATCACATCGTCAAGGTGCTCGAGCGGCGTCCTGCGTCATACAAGTCATTTGAAGAAGTCAAACCGGAGCTGGCCGCGTCGGTCGCGGAGCAGGTGGCCAAGGACCAGGCGCGCGAGGAGATGACGCGCATCGCCGCGCAGATCCGGCAGAACAAGCCGAAGACGCCCGAGCAGTTCGCGGCCCTGGCGAATCAGAAGATCAGCTCCAACGACACGCAGTGGTTCCAGAAAAACGATCCCATTCCGGGCCTCGGCGTCAATCCGGCGTTGTCGGGTTGGGCGTTCACTGCGAAGCAGGGCGACACCGGCGAGATGATCGGCACGCAGCGCGGTATCGTGATCCCGTACCTCTACGGCATCCGTCCGGCGGGCGTGACCGCGCTCAACGAGATCCGCGACCGTGTCACGCAGGACGCGAAGATGGCGAAGGCGCGCGATCTCGCGCGCGAGGCGTTGGCGAAAGCCGTCGTCGGTGCGACGTCGGTCGACGCCGTGGCAGCGAAAGTCGGCTTGCCGGCCGCCAATACGACAGTCAATCGCCAGGGCTTCATCGGCGGGATCAGCGGCGATACGTCACAGCTCGTCGGCGTCGCGCTCACTTCTCCTGTCGGTCAGCTCAAGGGGCCGATTACGGCCGGCGACGGCGCCATTGTCTTTCAGGTGACCGAGCAGAAGAGAGTCACCGACAAAGAGATGAAGGACAACGAGGCTTCGTACATCGACATGATTCGCTCACAGCAGGCGCGGAGTCTGCGGACGGTGCTGCTGCAGCGACTGCGCAAGGAAGCAAAAGTCGACATCAACGAGCAGGCGATGCAGTCGAAGACGAAGTCATCGCAGCAGGGCGCGTAGTTGGACGATATCGCGCCGAAGTGGAATGAGCCCGCGATCCGCGTGCTCATGATGCCGCGCGATACGAATGCGCACGGCACGATCTTCGGCGGCGTGATCCTCTCCTACATCGACCAGGCCGGCGCGATCGAAGCGCGCCGCCAAGGCCTCCAGTTCCTGGTCACCGTATCGATGGACAAGGTCGTGTTTCACGAACCGGTCTTCGTCGGTGACCTCATCAGCTTCTGGACCGAGACCGTCCGCATCGGCACGACCTCGATCACGATCAAGGTCGTGTGTGAAGCCATTCGCGGACAGGACCCCTCTCAGCGGGTCATGGTCACCGAGGCGCACGTCGTGTACGTGAATATTGGGGAGGACCGTCGGCCGAAGCCGATTGTTCGTCGCGCGAACGCGTATTCGGAGGGATGAGGGATGACGGATGAGGGATGAGGGATGAAACTAGCGAACATCTTCATCCCTCATCCCTCATCCCTCTTTCCGTGCCTTCCGCATCTTCTCCAGCCTCTCGCGTATCTCACGTTCAAACCCTACATCCTTAGGTTCATAGAAGCGACGACCGCGTAAGGCATCAGGCAGACACTCCATGGGTGTGGTCTGATCCTCGTAGTCATGCGCGTACTTGTATCCGCGTCCGTATCCGAGGTCTTTCATCAACGGCGTCGGTGCATTGCGAATGTGCAGGGGGACCGGTGGGTTGTCGCCCTGTCGCACTTCCGTGACCGCTTCGCTGTAGCCGGCATACGTGGCGTTCGACTTCGGCGCGGCGGCGAGATAGGTGACGAGTTGTGCGAGCGCAACGCCTGCTTCGGGCATCCCGACAAAATGAACGGTCTGCTGTACGGCAATGGCCAGGACGAGCGCCTGCGGATCGGCGTTACCGACGTCTTCTGATGCGGCGCGCACCATGCGCCGCGCGATGTAGAGCGGATCCTCGCCGCCTTCGAGCATGCGCACGAGCCAGTACACCGCGGCGTCCGCGTCGCCATTGCGCACCGACTTGTGCAGCGCGGAAATGATGTTGTAGTGCTCCTCGCCCGACTTGTCGTACATCAGCGACCGGCGCTGCAGGATCGTCTTCACTTTTGTGGCATCGATCGGGCTGTCATCCTTCGACGCGGTCTCGATGACGAGCTGCAGACTGTTGAGTGCCTGTCGCGCGTCGCCGGCCGATGTCGCAGCCATGAAGTCGAGCGCATCAGGCGACACTTCGATGCCGTAACGCTGAACGCTCGGATCATTCACCGCGCGCTCGAGGATCGTGATCACCTGTTCGCGCTCGAGTGGTGGAATGACGACGACTTTGCAGCGCGAGAGCAGCGCGGAGTTCACTTCGAACGATGGATTCTCGGTCGTCGCTCCGATGAGGATGATGTCGCCCGACTCGACGTATGACAGAAACGCGTCCTGCTGCGCTTTATTGAAGCGATGAATCTCATCGATGAAGACGATCGTCTTCGATCCGCGGAGCTGGCGCGCCTTCCGCGCTTCTTCCATGAGCAACTTGATGTCCTTGATCGAAGTGCTCGTCGCCGAGAACGGGACAAAACGCGCGCGCGTCGTCTTGGCGATGATGCGCGCCAGCGTCGTCTTCCCCGAACCGGGTGGACCCCAGAAGATCATCGAGGGGATGCGATCGGTCTCGATCGCGGTTCGAAGGAAGCGACCCGTCGCGAGGAGCTCTTCGAGGCCGACGACCTCCTCGAGGGTTTTCGGCCTGAGACGCTCAGCTAGAGGAGTGTCTTCGCGAGTCTTTGTTGGCGCGTCGCGGATTTCGTCGTCGCCGAAGAGATTGCCGGTGGACATTGGATTTTGGATTTGGATTTTGGATTTCGAAATTCATCTGCAGAGCAAACTGAAATCGAGGTTGCCTCCGGATATCACAACCGCCACGGGCCCACGCGCGCGAATCTTCCCCGCAAACAGTGCCGCCAGTCCCAAAGCGCCGGTCGGCTCGATCACTAGTTTCGTGCGAACCATCGCGAACTTCACGGTGTCGAGGAGGATGTCGTCGGCGACGCTGGCGACGTCCTTCACGCGCTCGCGGATGATCACGAAGTTGCGCTGGCCGATGGCGAGCGTCCGCGCGCCATCAGCGATCGTGTTCGGCGGATCGATCGTCACGATACGTCCACTGCGAAAGGATTGTTCGCCGTCGTTCCCCGCTGCGGGCTCGACGGCATAGACAGCGACATCGGGTTTGATCGAAGTCGCCGCCATCGCGATGCCGGCCGTCAATCCGCCGCCGCCCATCGGAACGATGATCGAGGAGACTTCGGGCCACTCGTCGACGATCTCGAGCCCGACGGTGCCCGCTCCGGCGATAATCCTCTCGTCGTCGAACGGTGGAATGACTGCTGCGCCGGTGCGATCGGCGATCTCGCGCGCCACCGTATCGCGCGTCGCCGCCGTCACCCCGCCTTGCACGACTTCCGCGCCATAGCCTTTCGTCGCCTCGACCTTTGTCTTGACTGAGTTCTCAGGCATGACGATCGTCGCCTTGATGCCGAGGATCTTCGCGGCGAGCGCGACGCCTTGCGCATGATTGCCGGAGGAGAACGCCACGACGCCGCGCTTGCGCTGCTCAGGGCTCAGTTGCAGCAGAGCGTTCATCGCGCCGCGGATCTTGAACGACCCGGCGCGTTGCAGGTTTTCGCATTTGAGGCGGATTTCCACTCCCGCGCGTTCCGAAAGCGACCGACTGGGGAGGAGAGGCGTGCGATGGATGTGGGGCCGGATGCGTCCGGCAGCCGCGCGAATCTGGTCGATGCCTACGACCGATTCCGCCGCGGCCGGCTCGTTTTGAGATGTCACCCGCGGTAGTATAAACTCGTGCAAAACAAGTGGATCGGCGCCGACACCTTGCCGATTATTTGATTTTTCACAAGCAGCGGAGTATCGTCGGCTGACGCCATAACGTACCAAGGTCATCTTCGGGTTGGAGGTTGGGGATATGTGGAGATGGGTTACCCGCGGCCTGGTTCTCGCCTTTGCGTCGGCGCTTCTCGCGCCGGCATTGCTTGCACAGCCGGCCCCTTTTATCGGAGCGCTCGATCTTCCTGATCCGGCGTTCGTCCAGAGTGGCGTCGTCCTCGTACGAGGATTCGCGCTCGATCCCACGCAAATCACGAGGATCGAGTTGTACGTGGATGATCAGTTTCAGCACCGCGCGGTGACGGGTCTGCCGCGCATCGACATCGTCGAGGCATACCCGAACTATCCAGGGATTCACGGCACTGCTCCGGGATTCACGACCGGATTCCTCTCGAATCGCTTCTCGAACGGACCGCACACGGTGTTCGTGCGCGTCTATCTCGCTGACGGTCGTGTCGAGGAGCTCGGCCGCCGGACGATCAATGTCGACAACACGATCAATCAGACACCGTTCGGGTCGGTCGATCAACCCGGCGCGGGTCCGATGTACAACACCAGCGGATCGTTTCCGGTCGTCGGCTGGGCCGCTGATGCCGATGGCATCAGCCGCGTCGAGGTTGTCATCGACGGCGGCAATATTCAGTCGGCGATGTACGGGGACAACCGTCCCGATGTCGGCGCGACGTTTCCCGATTTTCCCGGCGCACTCTTTTCCGGGTTCATCGCCAACGTCGACACGACGCGCGTGCAGGACGGCGTCCATCTTCTCGAAGTTCGCGCCACGGATCGCTTCGGCTTGTCACGTCTGATCGGACGCCGGCAGGTGCAGATTCTCAACAGCGAAGCGAATCTCAAACCGTTCGGCGTCATCGACGAGCCTCAGCGCGATGCGGTTCTCTATGGAACGCAATGCGGCGCCACAGCCGGTCCGCCGGTCGTTTCACCGCCGGTCCGCG
>DASYUK010000261.1:0-1972 GCA_036001325.1 Thermoanaerobaculia bacterium | reverse complement strand
CCATAGAAGTCACTCGCGGGATCGAAGGTCTGCCGGCGTGCGACACGCCGTCGGCGATCATAGAGCCAGATATCGGAGGTTCCGGTCACCGGGTCGAGCAGCGAATAGACGACATGCTGCCCATCGGAGGTGATGTTGACGGAGAAGTAGTCGCTGGCCTCTCCGAGTGTGCCCTGGAGTCGACTATCCCGGCCGATCACTTCCAGCGAAGAGGCCAACGTCCCGCCTTCGTATACGAGGACGTTCCTGGCGGCGCTGAAGAGCGCGAACCCGCTTCCATGCGATTGAATCGCGTGCGCGATGGGAAACTCGGCCGCCGTGAAGGACAGGGTCTTGAGGTCGAATCGCCGCGCATACAAAGTACGATTGCGCACGAAGAGGACATACCCCGGTTCCACGTACATGGCGTTGGACGACGCCGCTGTCAAGAGCTTCTTCTCTCGAGAATCGATGCTCCCCACGTAAATGGCATCTCCGATGTTCGGCCTGCGAACCAGAAAAAGGTAATGGCGACCGTCCGGAAGCATCGAAGGCCATCGATGCGATGTCTCCTTCTGTTTTGCATCGAGCGTTGTTAACGGACGGGGAACGCCGCCGTTGGCGGAAACGGCAAAAAGCGAATTCGACGGCAAAGGACAGAAGATGATCTCTCCGTTCGACGACCAGGTTCCACCGCGCGGGAAGCTCACGTCGCACAGCGTCTGCAGAGAACCGCCGTTGACATCGATGCGATTGAGTCTTCCGCCCGCGAAAAACCCGAGGGCGTTTGAATCAGGGGACCAGAAGGGAAAACCGGCGCCCTCTGTGCCGGCGAGCAGCTTTGGTTCGGCTTCAGCGAGATCTCGAATCCACAACATGCTCTTTCCCGATGAGAGGTCGATCCCGGCGACAGCGAACTTCCGGCCGTCGGGTGCAAAGGCTGGCGGGCCGATGTTGTTTCCGACCGGAAAAATCCAGCCGCTCGGCGGCGACACTGTGAATCGGATTGGCGGCTCAGGCCGAGGGCGACGAGCGCGCTCTGCGACGAAGAGCGCGGCGAAGAGGAGCGCGATCGCCGCGGCGATTGCAGCAGCCACGTAACTTCGCTTCCTCCGCGCCGCGGCAGCGGGATGATTTACCTCATCCTCGATGCGGTGCAGCTCCCACTTCAGATCGGCGGCGCACTGCCAGCGCGTGTCCGGATCTTTCGCCAGACAGCGTGCAACGAGTTTGTCGACCGAAGGCGGCGCCACCGGTTGCAACTCGGAGAGCAGTCGCGGCTCGCCCGAGACGATCGCGGCGATGAGACTGGTGCGGGTCGATCCAGTGAACGCGCGCCTGCCGGTGACCATCTCGTAAAGAACGGCGCCGAAGGCGAAGAGGTCCGTGCGCTCATCGGCTTCCTCTCCCTCGAGCTGCTCGGGAGCCATGTAGTTGAACGTGCCGACGATCGTTCCTTCCTGAGTGATCGGTTTTTGTTGTGTGGCATCCACAGGAGCACCGGTGAGAACGACGTTGCCGACGCGAGCGAGACCGAAGTCGAGCAACTTTGCTCCGCCGCGCGTGAGCATGATGTTTCCCGGTTTGAGATCGCGATGAATGATCGACTGGCGATGCGCCTTATCGAGCGCATCCGCGATCTGGATGGCGACGCGCAACGCCTCGGCGAGCGGCAAGGCGCCGCGTGCCAGGCGATCGGCCAGCGTCTCTCCATCGAGCAGCTCCATGACCAGGTAGTTGTCGCCGACGTCATAGAGCGTGCAGATATTCGGATGGCTGAGCTGGGAGATCGTTTTCGCTTCGCGCTCGAATCGGAGCCGCAACTGTACGTTTTGCGCGAATTCGGCCGGCAGAATTTTGACCGCTACGCTGCGATTGAGCCGTGTGTCGCGCGCGCGATAGACCTCACCCATGCCGCCGGCGCCGATGGGCTCGACGATCTCGTACGGCCCGAGACGCGTACCGGGAGAAAGAGCCAAGGCAGAGGAAGAAT
>DASYUK010000260.1:0-13540 GCA_036001325.1 Thermoanaerobaculia bacterium | reverse complement strand
GGTGGATGTGCGCGGCGAGATCCTCGAGCTCAAGCAGACCATCAACAAGATGGTCGACAACCTGAACACCTTCTCGGGCGAGGTGACGCGCGTGGCGCGCGAGGTGGGCACCGAGGGGAAATTGGGCGGGCAGGCGGTGGTGAAGGGCGTGGCCGGGATCTGGGAGGACCTCACCGACAACGTGAACTCGATGGCGTCGAACCTGACGGCGCAGGTGCGCGGCATCGCCAAGGTGGTCACCGGCGTCGCCAACGGCGACTTGAAGCAACGCCTTTCCGTTGCCGCCAAGGGCGAAATTTCCGAGCTGGAAAACACGATCAACGACATGATCGACACGCTGGCGACGCTTGCCGATCAGGTCACGTCGGTG
This sequence comes from Thermoanaerobaculia bacterium, assembly GCA_036001325.1. Taxonomy (GTDB): domain Bacteria; phylum Acidobacteriota; class Thermoanaerobaculia; order Gp7-AA8; family Gp7-AA8; genus DASVHS01. Next base: position 13,170 of record DASYUK010000260.1, on the reverse strand, counting down.
GCGCGCGAAGTCGGCGTCGTGGGGAAACTCGGCGGCCAGGCGAACGTCCCCGGCGCAGCGGGCACCTGGCGCGATCTGACCGACAACGTCAATCAGCTCGCCGCGAACCTCACCACGCAGGTGCGCGCGATTGCGGATGTCGCCACAGCGGTCACCAAGGGCGACCTCACGCGCAGCATCACCGTCCACGCTGAAGGCGAAGTGGCCTCGCTGAAGGACAACATCAACGAGATGATCCGCAACCTGCGCGAGACCACGTCGCGCAATGCGGAGCAGGACTGGCTGAAGACCAACCTCGCCAAGTTCACGCGGATGATGCAGGGACAGAAGAACCTGCAGGCCGTCTCACAGATGATTTTGTCCGAGCTCGCGCCGGTGGTCAGCGCGGCGCACGGCGTCTTCTACATCATGGATAACGGGAAGGAAGGCGTCGAGCCGCATCTCGGACTCGCCGCGTCGTACGCGTACCGCGAGCGCAAGCATCTCAACAAGGAGTTCCGCGTCGGCGAAGGTCTCGTCGGTCAGGCCGCGTTCGAGAAACAGCGCATCCTCATCACCGATGCTCCCGAAGACTACATCCAGATCAACTCCGGCCTCGGCGAAGCAAAGCCGCTGAACATCGTCGTACTGCCGATCGTCTTCGAAGGCCAGGTGCTGGCCGTGATGGAGCTGGCATCGTTCACTCGATTCACCGAGACATACATCTCGCTCCTCGATCAGCTCACCGATTCGATCGGCGTCGTGATCAACACCATCCAGGCGAACATGAGGACCGAGGAGCTGCTGGTGCAGTCGCAGTCACTCGCTGAGGAACTGCAGGCGCAGCAGGAAGAGCTCACCGAGACAAACAAGCGCCTCGAACAGCAGGCCAAGTCACTGCAAGCGTCAGAGGAACTGCTCAAGACTCAGCAGGAAGAGCTGCAACAGACCAACGAAGAGCTGGAAGAAAAAGCGCGGCTGCTGCAGTCGCAGAACGAAGAGGTCGAGCGGAAGAATCGCGAGGTCGAGCAGGCCAAGCGTCAGCTCGAAGAGAAAGCCCGCCAACTCGCGCTGACGTCGAAGTACAAGAGCGAGTTCCTGGCGAACATGTCGCACGAGCTGCGCACGCCGCTCAACTCATTGCTCATCCTCGCGAAGCTGCTCGCGGACAACAACGACAACAACCTCAGCGAGAAGCAGATCGAGTTCGCGAAGACGATTCACTCGTCCGGCGTCGATCTGCTGACTCTCATCAACGACATTCTCGATCTCTCGAAGATCGAATCGGGGATGATGAACGTCAACCTCAGCGACTTCAGCTTCAAGGAGCTGAATGATTTGATGGAGCGGACGTTCCGTCAGATCGCCAGCGACAAGGGTCTGTCATTCGAAGTTGCGCTTGACCAGAATCTCCCGCAATCGATTCACACCGACCCGACACGCCTCCAGCAGGTTCTGAAGAATCTCCTCGGCAACGCGTTCAAGTTCACCGACAGAGGCGGCGTCACGCTGCGCATCGAACCGGTCGGTAGCGGCTGGACGCCTGGACACGAAGTGCTCGATCGCGCCGGCAACGTCATCGCCTTCCGCGTCGAGGACACCGGCATCGGCATCTCGGACGAGAAGCAGAAGGTCATCTTCGAGGCGTTCCAACAGGCCGATCAATCGACGACGCGCAGGTACGGGGGCACGGGCCTCGGCCTCTCGATCAGCCGCGAGAGCGCGCGACTCCTCGGCGGCGAGATCAAGGTGGAGAGCAAGACGGGTCTCGGCTCGACCTTCACCTTGTATCTGCCGCAGAGCTACATCGCACCAGATCGAAGTGAAGAGTCATCGACCGACGTCGCCGCCCGACGTGCAGCGACCTCGAGTCTGGAGCGCGCGCTGCGTGCAAGTGTGGCGCCGGCGATCACGCCGGCGACGCCGCCGAGATCGGCGGCGGCACACGAGATCGATCAAACCGTCGAACAACCCCTCGTCATCATCGAAGAGCAAATCCCCGACGATCGCGATTCGATCCAGGCGGGCGATCGCACGGTATTGATCGTCGAAGATGACATCAGCTTCGCGCGCGTTCTTCTCGACATGGCGCGCGACAAGGGGTTCAAGGCGATCGTGGCGACGCGTGGCGAGACGGCGATCAATCTCGCGAAGCGCTATCGGCCCGACGCGATCACGCTCGACATCGCGCTGCCGGATATGGAAGGATGGACGGTGCTCGATCGCCTGAAGCACGAGCGAGCGACGCGACACATCCCGGTGCACATCATCACCGGCGGCGAAGAGACGGCGCGCGGTCTGCGCCTCGGCGCCTTCGCCACCGTGCAGAAGCCTGTCACCAGGGCAGGCCTCGATGAGGCATTCGCGAAGATCCGCGGCTTCGTCGAGCGACCGAACAAGACGCTGCTCATCGTCGAAGATGACGAGACACAGCGCAGCGCCATGTCCGAGCTGATCGGCGGCGAAGGCGACGTCGAAGTGACAACGGCTGCGAGCGGCGAAGAAGCACTCACGATTCTGCGCCAGCGCCATTTCGACTGCATGGTCCTCGACCTCGGCCTGCCGGACATGACCGGCTTCGAATTCATCAATCGGATGAAGAGCGAGCTGCACATCGATGACATCCCCATCGTCGTCTATACCGGTCGTGAGCTGTCGCGCAAAGAGGAGACGGAGCTGAAGCGCATCGCCGAAGCGATCATCGTGAAGGACGTGAGCTCGCCCGATCGCCTGCTCGATGAGACGGCGCTCTTCCTCCATCGCGTGGAAGCGAATCTGCCGGAGCACAAGCGGCAGATGCTCGAGCAGCTCCACGAATCGGATCCGGTGCTGGCCGGCCGGACGGCGCTGATCGTCGATGACGACATGCGCAACATCTACGCGCTCACCAGCCTGCTGGAACGCCACAAGATGAAAGTTCTGTACGCGGAGAGCGGCGGCGAAGGCATCGAGATGTTGCAGAAGCACGCCGGCAACATCGACGTCGTGCTGATGGACGTGATGATGCCGGAGATGGATGGCTACGAAGCGATGCGCCGCATCCGGTCGATGGAGGAATTCAAGAACCTTCCGGTGATCGCCCTGACCGCGAAGGCGATGAAAGGCGATCGCGAGAAATGTATGGAGGCGGGCGCATCGGATTACATCACCAAGCCCATCGATGCGCAGCAGCTCGTCTCGCTGTTGCGAGTCTGGCTTTATCGATAGCCTTCTCCCTGCGGGAGAAAGTGCCGCAAAGCGGCGGATGAGGGGCGCCCCTCACCCGGCCTTCGGCCACCCTCTCCCGGTGGGAGAGGGCTCTGAACTCTTATGACTGAACCTCTCCCACAGGCCGAAGATCCCGAGAAGCTGGATCTAGAGCTGATCGAGATTCAACTGCTGACCGAGGGGATCTACCGGCATTATGGGTTCGATTTCCGCGACTATTCGGTTCCGTCGATGCGGCGGCGCATCTGGAAGCGCATTTACGCCGAAGGGCTGAGCACCGTCTCCGGCCTCATCGAGAAGGTCCTGCACGATTCCTCGTGTATGGAGCGGCTGCTGCTCGATCTCTCGATCAACACGACGGCGATGTTCCGCGACCCGTCCTTCTATCTCGCGTTCCGGCAGAAGATCGTGCCGGTGCTGCGCACGTATCCGTTCGTGCGCATCTGGCACGCCGGCTGTTCGACCGGCGAAGAGGTCTATTCGATGGCCATCCTGCTTCAGGAGGAAGGTCTCTACGAACGCTGCCGCATTTATGCGACCGACATCAACGAAGCCGTGCTGCAGAAAGCGAAAGCGGGGATCTTTCCGATCGCGACGATGCAGGAGAACACGGCCAATTACATCGCCGCCGGCGGCACAGGCACATTCTCCGAGTACTATACGGCGCGATACGACCACTCCATCTTCCGCCCGTCACTGCGTGAGAACGTCGTCTTCGCACAACACAACCTCGTGACCGACGCCTCGTTCAATCACTTCAACGCGATCTTGTGCCGGAACGTGCTGATCTACTTCAACGACGTTCTGCAGGATCGCGTGCAGCAGCTCTTCCTCGACTCCATGGAGATGTTCGGAATCCTCGGACTGGGGAAGAAGGAATCCGTCCGCTTCACCGCCGTCGCCGACAACTATGAAGAGGTCGATGCGGAAGAGAAGATTTATCGGAGAATTCGATGAGGCAGTTCGAGCTCATCGTCATCGGCTGCTCCCTCGGCGGCCTGAATGCTCTGCAAACGATCTTCCGCTCGCTGTCGAACGACTTCTCCATTCCCATCGCGATTGCGCAGCATCGCCATAAGGCTTCCAGCGAAGCGCTTCCCGAGCATTTGCGCCGATCGACGAAGCTTTGCGTCGTCGATGTCGAAGACAAACAATGGATCAAGCCGGGATGCGTGTATCTCGCGCCGGCCGACTATCACCTGCTCGTTGAGCATGGAGCGTTCAATCTGTCGGTCGATGCCGCCGTTGCTTACTCCCGCCCTTCGATCGATGTTCTCTTCGAGTCGGCGGCCGACGCGTATCGCGATCGGCTGATCGGCCTCGTGCTCACGGGCGCGAACGCGGACGGCGCGCGGGGAGCAGAGCGGATCAAAGGCCGAGGCGGCTTCGTGATCGTTCAGGATCCGCCTACGGCTGAAGCAGCAGCGATGCCGCAAGCGACGATCGATGCCGTTCGCGTGGATCGGATCTTGCCTTTGGATCGTATCGGACCGTTTCTGGTCGAGCTGTGCCGCAGCTCGGTGGCCGCCCACTCTGGACCCGCATGACTTCGAACGACGACAGAATCAATATCCTCCTGGTCGACGACCAGCCGAGCAATCTGCTGGCGCTCGAGGCGATCCTCGCTCAGACCGGTCAGAACCTTGTCAAAGCGCACTCAGGAAGGGCCGCGCTGCGGCATCTTCTGGAAAACGATTTTGCCGTGATTCTTCTCGATGTGGCGATGCCGGAGATGGACGGGTTCGAGACCGCCACGCTCATCCGCGAGCGGGAGAAGTCGCGTGACACGCCGATCATTTTTCTGACCGCGTTGTCGCGGAGTGAGACCAATGTATTCCGCGGATACGAGCTCGGCGCCGTCGATTACATCTTCAAACCGTTTCATGCCGAGATCCTCCGCTCCAAGGTCAACGTATTTGTCGAGCTGTTCCGCCGGCGCGAAGCGGTCAAGCGGCAGGCGCATGAGCTCGCTCGCCTGATCAAGCAGAACCAGCTCATCCTCGACTCTGCCGCGGATGGATTGGTCGGTCTCGATCTCCAAGGCGCGATCACCTTCGTCAACCCGGCGTCCGAGCGCATGATGGGTCGGCGCGCTCAGGACGCCATCGGACAGGACCTTCATTCGCTCGTCCATCCGATCTTTCCTGGTGTGATCACCTGCAACATCACCGATTGTGAGCTCTACAGTGCGTTGCGCGATGCCGAGTCGCATCGGGCCATCGAGGAGACCTTCTTCCGCGCCGACGGCAGGAGTTTCCCGGTCGAGTGTTCGATCTCGCGCATCGTCGAAGACGACGGATCGCGGCGTGGCTCGGTCATCACGTTCCGCGACATCACCGAGAAGCGCGCGGCGGCGCTCGCGGCCGAGGCGGAGCGGCGCTACCGCGAATCGGAAGCGCAGAATCGTGCGAAGGACAATTTCCTGGCCACGCTCTCTCACGAGCTGCGCACGCCGATGACCTCGATCCTCGGCTGGGTGCAGTTCCTCCGCACCGGCGAGTATTCGCTGGAGGAGCTCGAAGAGGCTCTGCAGACGATCGAGACGAGCGCGCGCCTGCAGGCGCGTCTGATCGACGACATGCTCGACGTCTCGCGCATCGTGCTCGGCAAGTTCCAGGTCGATCTGAAACCGATGCGCATCTCCGACATCGTGGAGACCGCGCTCACGAACGCGCGACCAGTGGCGGAGGAGCACGAAGTGACGCTCAAGGCGGAGCTCAACGGCCGCGACTCGGTCGTGCAGGCGGATTCCGCGCGCATGCAACAGGTCATCGGAAACATCCTGTCCAACGCCATCAAGTTCACGCCGCCGGGAAAAGAAGTCGATCTGCGTCTGGAGCGCGTCAATCACAAGCTGAAGATCAGCGTGCGCGATCAGGGGGAGGGGATCGATCCGTCGTTTCTGCCGCACGTGTTCGAGCGCCTGCGCCAGGCGGAAGGCGCCTCCAAGCGCAGCGGCCTGGGGCTGGGCCTGGCGATCGCGCGTCACATCGTCGAGCTGCATCACGGCGAGATCACCGCCGCCAGCGACGGGCCGGGGCGCGGAGCGACGTTCACGGTGACGCTGCCGCTGGCGCCCTCCTAGTCGTTAGTCGTTCGTCGTTGGTCGTTAGAAACCGAAGGACCAAGGACCAACGACCAAGGACCAAGGAGGTTGCGGCGAGGTTCCGGCGGGGTTGCGTGGTTGCGCGGTGCTGTACCGCGTAACCCCGCCGAAACCCGGCCGGAACCCCGCCGCAACCCACTACTCGCGCTTCAGTTCTTCCTCCCGCAGCTCCAGATCCGGCCTGAGCGGCCCATCTCCCATCTCGCCGTCATACGCGGCGCGGGCCTTCTCGCGATCGAGATGCGAGTACACGGTCCCCTCAATGATCATGTTCGGGCCGTAGTCGCAGAGATCGAGGCACGAAACCCTGCAGACCCGCACCGTCGGCTTGCGGCCGAGCTGCTTGTTGTGAGCCTTCAGCTCCGCCTGAATGCACTCGCCGCGCTCGGTGCCACGATCGGGGTTGTTGCAACGGTCCCCGATGCATACGAGGACGTGCTTGAGCGGATATTTCATCGCGGTCCGATGCGCAGAATGCGTGTCGCCAGGAAGGCCTCGCGCATAAACGATAGTAACGCCGCGATCAGGGCGATCATTGCCAGGATGAATAGAGTCCCGACGATGATGCTGATCGGGAAGTGCCCGAGGGCGCTGATGAAGAGGGAGACGATGACGAAACAGATCAGAGATTCCAGAACGCGCGCACGATCGATCGTTCTACCCAGCCGCGCACTCAGAACCGCGAGCAGCGCGCCGACACCGGAGATGAGAAAGACCGGCGCAACGGAGAGCTGGATGACCCGACCGATGTCCGTGATCGGGATTGCGGCCTGCATCAGGCGACAAACTTCTTCCCCGCATCGAGGATCTTCTTGAGGTCCTTCGGCGAGCACGCCTCGGCGTAAATGCGAGCCACCGGCTCGGTGCCCGACAGACGGAACAGCAGCCACGTCTGCTGATCGAAGATGAGCTTCACGCCGTCAGTCTTGTTGACCTCTTTGACCTCGAAGCCGTCGAGCTTTTTCGGCGGGTTCGCGAGCTTCGAGGCCAGCGTCTCCTTCAGTTGCGGCGTCAGCTTCATGTCCGAGCGCTTGCTGTAGTAGTAACCGAACTCGGCGTACATCTCTTCGATGAGCTGATTCAGCTTCTTGCCCGTGCGCGCGACCATCTCCGCGACCAGCAGACAGGCGAGGATCCCGTCCTTCTCCGGCAGGTGCCGGTACATCGACATGCCGGCGCTCTCTTCGCCGCCCATGGCGATCTTGTCGGCGAGGATCAGCTCACCGATGTACTTGAATCCGACCGGCGTCTCGTAACACTGCACACCGAGCTTCCGCGCGATGGCATCAATTAGATGGGTGGTCGCGACCGAACGCGCCAGGCCGCCGGGGATGTTGCGGTAGCGCTTCAGATACACGGCCAGGAGAGCGAGGATCACATTCGGCGACACGAAGCGATTGCGATCGTCGATGATTCCGAAGCGATCGGCGTCGCCGTCGGTGGCGAGGCCGAGATCGAATTTTTCACTGACCACGATCTTGCGGAGCTCGCCGAGGTTCTTCTCGTTGCATTCGGGGGAGAAACCGCCGAAGTAAGGGTCGCGGAAGTTGTGAATGATCTTGACCTCGAGCCCCGCCTCCAGCAGGAAGTAATCGAGATAGTCGCGCGACGTTCCGTAGAGCGAGTCGATGGCGATGCGCAGGCCGCTCTTGCCGATGGCCTCGACGTCGACCTTCTGCCGCAGTTCGTTCAGGTAACGGTCCTTCGGATCGATCTCCTCGATCAGCTCGCTCTTCTCGTAGACATCGAGCCGCTCGTTCTTCAACTGCAGCGCGTGGATCTCGCTCTCGATCTGCTTCGTGATCTCGGGAAGCGCCGGCGCGCCGTTCGAGGTCGAGAACTTCAGGCCGTTGTACTCGGGAGGATTGTGCGAAGCCGTGAAGTTGATCGCGCCCATCGCGCGGCGCCGCACGGTCTCGTACGCGACGCATGGCGTGGGCACGTCGCGCGTGCAGAGGAACGCCTGAATCCCGTTGAACGCGAGGATCTTCGACGCCTCGGATGCAAATTTCTCGGAAAGAAACCGCGTGTCGTAGGCGACAACGACTCCGCTTCCTTTCTGACCGCTTTTCTTGAGGTAGTTGGCCACTCCCTGAGTGGCGACGCGGACGTTCTCGAAGGTGAAGTCCTCTCCGATGATGCCGCGCCAGCCCGATGTACCGAACCTGATCATTCGATCTCCCGCGGACGTTAACATAGCGTCGGTCCTTAGTCCCTAGTCCCTGGTCGTTAGCAAATCGCCTTCCCAGGGACTAAGGACTAACGACTAAGGACTAACGACTTTTAGGTCCTTAGTCCTTGGTCGTTAGTCGTTAAGCAAGTCGCCTTCCCAAGGACTAACGACTAAGGACTAACGACTTTTCCTCCCCCGCTGGCCTATTTTCAGCAAGACTGTGCGGCGCAGATGTCCGACCGGCCTGTCGTACTGATCGCGGATGACGACGAAAACGTAGTCGCGCTGATGCGGACGTTTCTTCGTCCGCTGGATTGCGAGATCCTCGCGGCGAGGGACGGCGAAGAGGCGCTGACCGTGGCGCAGGCTCGACTGCCCGATCTCGTCCTCCTCGACGTGCTGATGCCGAAGCGGAGCGGCTGGGAAGTGTGTCAAGCCCTCAAAGGGGTCCAGCGCACCGCACACATTCCCGTGATCCTGATGACGGCGCGGGGCGATGTAAAGGATCGTCTCACCGGCCTGCAGGTGGGAGCCGACGACTATCTCGTCAAGCCTTTCAATCGCGACGAAGTCATCAAGCGCATCCAGGCACTCCTCGGCCGCAAGCGGAGCCAGCCCGCGCCGGCCGGCGAGGTGAACCGCGCCATCGTGGAGAACGTCCTTCTCGATCGCGCCACCGGCCTGCCGACGGTGCCGATGGTTCTCGACAAAGTGAAGGAGAGGCTCATCGAGCAGGGGGAGATCGGCATCGTCTTCGTCGATATCGAGCAGTTCGAGGGTATCGAAGCCGAATACGGATGGGCATTCTTCGATGAGTTCCTCCGGCGGGTCGGCGAGGTTCTGGCCGAGGAGGCGCGCGACCGTTATCGGAACGCGATCATCTGCTCGAGCCGCGTCGGCGGTTCGAGCTTCTATATCTTTTATGAGACGCGCGGCCTCGACCTCTCGCAGGAGAACGCCGGCGAGCTCGCGTCGAACGAGCTGCGAGAGCGACTGGTGAACGCGCTGCGCCAACGTTTCCCGCAGATGCAGCAGGGACAGATCGGCTTCTTTGTCGGGACGACGCGGCTCGATTACCGGCCGCAGATCCGCCTCGAGCGGCAGATCTATCAAGGGATGCAGATCGCGGCCGATGCCGTGCGCGATGCCGAGCAGCAGCGCAAGAAACAACTGACGCGCGAGCTGCGCGACATCATCCGCCGCAAGCGCATCACCACGCTCTTTCAGCCGATCGTGCGCTCGAGAGAGGGGACGATCTTCGGGTACGAGATCCTCACGCGCGGATCCGCGAACTCGTCGTTCCGAAACTCCGACATGCTCTTTTCGTTCGCGCGGGACGCGAAACTGGCCTGGGCGCTCGAAGCGATCGCGCTCGAGAATGCGCTGAGGCGTCTCCGCGACATCGATCTGCTCGATCGGAAGTTCCTCCTGAATCTCGAAGCGGAGATGTTCGGCGAATCGGAGTTCCGCATCCACGAGATGGTCAGCTTTTTCGCGGAGCATCGCGGCCACTTCGTCTTCGAGCTGACCGAGCGCGCCGCCATCGAGGACTACAACGTGTTCCGCGGATTCCTCACCGAGTTTCGCGACAAGGGCATCGAGGTGGCGATCGACGACGCCGGCTCCGGCTACGCATCGCTGGAAGCGATTGCGTCACTCTCTCCCGACTACCTAAAGGTGACGAAGGCGCTCGTCTCGACGCTCGCGGCGGAGCCGATCAAACAGGATCTCGTCCGGATGCTCGTCGACCTCGCCGGTCGGATTAACGCGAAGACGATCGCCGAAGGGATCGAGACGGTCGAGGAATACGAGACGTGCCGCGACCTCGGCATCGACCTCATCCAGGGTTACTACGTCGCGCATCCGCACGAGCAACTCGCCGCGGGCGATGCGGAAGTAGCGCAGACGCTGGGTCAAGCGCCTATAATCGCTCGCACCCATGCAGATCTCCGATGACCGCCGGCGCGCCGAGCGCCTTCTCCTGACCCCACCTCTGATCGGACAAATGCACGGTCGCGCTGTCGCCGTTCATGAGATCGGACTCCTCGGCAGTCGCGTCGAGCACGACGCACCGATCGTCGGCAACGGCACGGAACGACTGACGCTGATCTTCGATGGCGAAGAAATCTCGGTCGATTGCACCGTCGCGCATTCGGAGAAGCTGCACGCATCGCGCTTCGTCTCCGGCCTGAGCTTCAACTTCGGCGCGGACTCCGGAAAGTTGCAACGCGTCATCGACTCAATCGCAACGCGTGAAGAGGTCGAGCGTCTAAAGACGATTGTGGAGGCCTCGAAGCTGATCAACTCCTCGATCGAAGCCGACTCGCTCTTCACCTCGATCCTCGGCGTCGCCACGAAGGAGCTCGATGCCGAGCGTGGGACGTTGTACTTCGTCGATGAGCAGCGCAAAGAGATCTGGTCGAAGATCGCCGATGGTCTCGGTGTGATTCGTCTTCCCATCGGCAAGGGACTGGCCGGAACCGTCGCCGCGAGCGGCGAAGAAGTGATCCTGCACGACGCTTACGCCGATCCGCGTTTCGATCAGTCGCAGGACCAGCGTTCGGGCTATCGCACGCGATCGATGCTGTGCGTTCCCATTCGCAATCGCGATCGCAAGATCGTCGGTGTTTTGCAGCTTCTCAACAAGACGCAGGGGTCGTTCGGGCCGCGCGACCTCCAGTTCGTCGATGCGATCTCCGAACACATGGCCATCGCCATGGAGAACGCCACGCTGCATCTCAATCTGCTCGAGAAGAATCGGATGGAGCAGGAGCTGCAGCTCGGCCGCGAGATTCAGCGCCGCCTCCTCCCACCTGCCCCGTGTGATGTCCTCGACACGCAGCTCTCCGCCCGCAGCGTGCCGTGCTACGAAGTGGGCGGCGACTATTACGACTTCATCGAATTCTCCGACGGCGACCTCGGCATCGTCATCGCCGATGTGTCGGGCAAAGGGGTGAGTGCGGCGATGATCATGTCGAGCGTTCAGTCGGCGCTGCGGATGGCCGCCCCGGTCGAGAGCGATATGGCCGCGCTCATGGAGCGACTCAACGCGCTGCTGTTCCGCATGGCCGGCGGACGAAAGTACGTGACGTTCTTCTTCGCGCGGTACAACCCATCGACCGGAGAGCTGCGCTACGTGAATGCCGGTCACTGTCCGCCGTTCATCATCAATGGAGATCAAGTCGAGAAGCTCGGATCGACCGGACGTCCGATCGGCATTCTGCCCGACGCGATGTATCAGGAAGAGAGAGCAGTCGTGCCACCCGATTCGACGCTCTTCCTCTATACCGACGGGCTCAGCGAAGCGAATAACCCCGCCGAAGACGAGTTCGGGATGGCGCGGCTCGAGCAGCTCGTCGCGACCGCGGCACGCGAAGACATCGAAACGATGCCCGACGTCGTACTCTCTGCGATCGCGGACTATGAGAACGGCGCACACGCGTCGGACGACAAGACCATCGTGGTTCTTCGCCGCGGCTGAAACTTGGATCAGATCCGCGTCGTCTTTCTCGGCACCGGCGCCGGAACCCCGTCACGCGAGCGCAATGTTGCGTCGTTGGCGATCGTGCTCGACGGCCGCGTACTGCTTTTCGATTGCGGCGAGGGAACGCAGCATCAACTTCTGCGCAGCAGCGTGCGCAACGGTCGCATCGAGGCGATCTTCATCACTCACCTTCACGGCGATCATCTCTATGGATTGCCGGGGCTCCTGGCGTCGCTGAGCCTGAACGGACGTACCGAGCCGCTGACCGTCTATGGCCCCGGCGTTGCCGCATTCGTCTCTGCGGTGCGCGAGACGAGCCGGCTTCGCCTGGCGTACGAGTTGAGCGTTCTCGATGTCGCCTCCGGTGAGGTGATGCGCGGCGACGGTTTCCGCGTCATCGCCGCGCCGCTCGAACATACGATTGAGTGCTTCGGCTATTGCGTGATCGAAGACGATCGTCCAGGAGAATTCGATGTCGCACGCGCGAACGAGCTGCGCATTCCCGCCGGACCTCTGTACGGACGTCTGCAGAGCGGCGAGGACGTCGAATTCGGCGGGCGGATGATCAGGAGCGCCGAAGTGCTCGGCGCGCCGCGTCGCGGCCGGCGTATCGCCTACTGCACCGACACTCGACCGGCCCGGGCGTCGGTCGAGCTTGCCCGCGGAGCGGATCTCTTGATTCATGAGGCTACCTACGGATCAGACGTCGCCGATGAGGCGCGCAAGCGCGGCCATTCCACGGCGTCCGAGGCGGCGGAGGTGGCTCGCGAGGCGGGAGCAGTCCGACTGATCCTCACGCATTTCAGTCCGCGGTACGAAGATGTCGCGCCGCTGATCGATGAGGCAAGGGACATCGCTTCGAATGTCGACGGCGCGTACGATCTGGCCGAAGTTCCTTGCCCGCGAAACGACCGAAACCTATAATCCGCAGACCGCTCGCGACGCTGGAATGGTGAGCGCCGGCATGCCGTTACGAGCGGTACCTCCAAGACTTGTGGGGCTGTAGCTCAGTTTGGGAGAGCGCCTGAATCGCACTCAGGAGGTCGTCGGTTCGATCCCGATCAGCTCCACCAAGTTTTCTCGATACTTCAACGACTGGCGTTCATGAGCAGAGTGTCGGCGCGCGCCGCCAGCGCGGGCTCCAGCGCGTCTGCGATCGATTCGGCGATCGTTCGCGCGCCGTCGGCATCGGGGTGGCCGTCGTTCTCGATTCGGTCGTCG
>DASYUK010000259.1:0-3261 GCA_036001325.1 Thermoanaerobaculia bacterium | reverse complement strand
CCTGGGTTTCCCAGGCCATATGATCCTGGCACTGCACGTCGATCGTCATGTCGAAGCGGGTGAACGGGTGCAGCGCGTCCGGCGGATTCTTGTAGGGGTTCACATATTCCACGGGAAGATCGCCGTTCTCTTCCACGACGCCGCCGTCCTCGCTCGGATCGAAGCGGACGAAGAAAATCTTCGTGTGGGCGTCGTCCATCGGAACGCGGATCTGCGTCGCGTTGGACTGGCGGAGAATATTCGGGAAGATCAGCGGGTGCTCGTCGATCCGGCCGTTTTTGTACCTGCGCTTTTTCATGATGCCGTAGGGAAACTCGTAAAACTCGAACTGCTCCACGTCGTCGGTGAGCCCGCGGGTCGTGCTCGCGATCGTCCGGCCGCGGCCGATCATAGTTTGATGGAGGATTTGAAGGTGTGACGGATCGACGGAATTTTCCATCGCCTGAAACCAGTTGCAGTCGAGCTGCGGCTGGACGATCACCCGTCGGCGGCCGTCTTTCCGCACCCAGAGATCGTACTGGGGAAGGAGCGGCAGCGGCTTCGGTCCCATGTAGGTCCAGTAAAGCCCTACGAATTTTTGCACCGGATAGGCTTTGTGCTTGACCGTGAGATGGAATTTGCTGCCCGCCGGCTCGGCCGGGCATTCGATACAGTTTCCTTCGGTGTCGAACAGCCAGCCGTGATAGGCGCAAGCGATGCCTCTTTTTTCCACTCTGCCGTAAAGGACCGATGCGCCGCGGTGCGGGCAGCGATCGTCGAGCAAACCGACCCGGCCCGTCCGGTCGCGGAAGAGGACGAGATCCTCCCCGAGAATGCGCGCGTGCAGAGTCGGCTTTTCATCCGTCAGTTCACAAGCCGGGGCCACGGGCAGCCAGTAGCGGCGCAGCAGCTCGCCGGCCGGCGTTCCCGGGCCGACGCGCGTCAACAGCTCGTTTTCTTCTTGGGTCAGCATGGTTCCCCCTTCGACTATAGGTAGTGTCTGCCTTTCATCGCGTCCGGCACTTTAAGGCCCATCTCCTCGATCAGCGGGTTGACCTCTTTGATGTACGCTTCTCTCGCCTGCGCGTTGGTGCGGCGCTTGATGCCCCAGTGACAAAACCGTTCGGAGCGCTTTGATTCGGAGCTGCCGAACATGTCGAGCGCCGTGATGTACCAGTGATCGAGCGCCTTCTGGACTTTCTCGCGCGACTGATCGCCTTTCTCCACCAGCTCCCGCGTCTTGTTCGCGCCGTACTCGATGTGACCGAGCTCTTCCAGGATGATATCCGGCAGCAGCGGCACGATCGGCGCGTAGCTCGTGCCGACGAACTCGTCGAGCTGGTAATGGCCTACGCGATCGATCAAAAAGCCGAACACGGCGAAGTCCTCCCAGGTCGTGATCTTTCCGCGGAAGGCTTCGAGGTAGCGCTTCTGGTTCGGCTGGCTCAAGACGAACGAGACGTCCACGCCGATGTCGCCGGCGACGCGGGCGAATTTCCGGTAGTGATCCATCTCCTCCGCCGCCGTGCGCGCGACGATCAGTTGGTCGAGCTTCGTCGGCGTGCCGGGAAGCATCTTCTCCATGTAGAGATGCGGCCCGCCGATCTCGCAATCCGATTGGATCGTGAGGATCCGCTTGAGCAGATCCTGATACTCGGGGTCCATCTTTTCGAAATCATCGGCCGTGACTTTGTCGTTGAACATGATCTTTCCTTTCCGGATATTGTTTTTTACGTCCCGGTGAAGTTCGGCTTTCTTTTTTCCAAAAACGCCGCGGTTCCCTCATGCAAATCGTGGCTCGTGGCGAGGTTGCCGAACGAGCGCGCTTCCATCTCCAGGCCGGAAGCCAGATCGACTTCCACGCCTTTGTTGATGAGCATCTTCGACGCTTCGAGCGCGAGGCGCGGCAGCGCGGCGAGCTTGGCGGCGAAGGCGCGCGCTTCTTCGAGCAGCTTACCCTTGGAGACCACCTTCATGACGAGACCGAGAGCCAACGCTTGCTCCGCGACGATCGGATCGCCGGTGAGAATAATTTCCTTTGCTTTCGCTGCGCCGATGAGGCGCGGCAGGCGCTGGGTGCCGCCGCCGCCGGGAAACGCGCCGATCTTGATCTCCGGGAGACCGAACTTCGTCCCCTCCGAAGCGATGCGGAAATCGCACGCGAGCGCCAGCTCGCAGCCGCCGCCGAGCGCATAACCGGCCACGGCGGCGACGACCGGCTGCGGCAACGCCTCGATCTGATCGAACAGAAGCTGGAACTCGCGCGCGTGCCGGTAGGTCGCCTCGGCCGTGTTCGCTTCGAGGATCTCGCCGATGTCGGCGCCGGCGCAGAAAAACTCCTCGCCCCCGGTGACGATGACGACGCGCTGCGCGGCATCGGCGGCGATCCGTTTGAGCGCCGCTTCCATCTCCTGTCTCAGCATTCCGTTGAAGGCGTTCTTCTTCTCCGGCCGGTTGAGCTGGATCGTCGTAACGCCGCCGTCCCTGCCGACCAGCAGATTGTGATACATAGAGCCTCCAGAGGATTGCGCCGTCATAGGCCGAAGAGCTGCACCGTGTTGTCGCGCAAAACTTTCCGCTTGACCTCTTCCTTGAGGCCGATCTCACCGATCTGGTCGAGGCTCGCCTTCCACGGGAGGCCGTTGGTGCCCCAGACGCAGCGGTCCATGCCCATCCGGCTGTTCATGAAGTGAATGACCTCGGGCGCGAGATATTTCGGCATCCAGCCGTCGATGCCGAAATAAACGTTGTCCCACTTGTAGCAAGCCGAGATCAGCTCCTCGGCCCACGGCCAGCCGGTGTGCGCGCCGATCATTTTCAGCTCGGGAAAATCGCTGGCGATTTTATCCAGATAAATCGGCCGGCCGTGCTCGCTCGGCATCGCTTCGAGCACGTGGCCGACTTGCATCGACACCGGAATGTCCAGCTCGACGCACTTGGCGAACAGCGGATACATCTTGGCGTCCGAGAGCGGGATGTCGAAGCCGTAGATGTGGACGTAGACGCCCTTGAAGCCGTAGCGCTTCACGCCGATCTCGATTTCCTGGAGCGACTCTTTGATGCGAAACGGATTGTAGCCGGCGAGACCGACGAAGCGGTCGGGATATTGCGTCGTGTACTGCGCGACTTCGTCGATCGTCGTGTTCATGTACATCCAGTGGTTGCGGTACGACCACATTTTCGTCTGGGTGATGAAAACTTTTTCCACCCCGGCCTCGTCCATCTTGCCGATCATCGCCGGGATGGTGTCGAACTGCGGCAGGCCGCCGATGGCGCGCTCCA
>DASYUK010000258.1:0-15938 GCA_036001325.1 Thermoanaerobaculia bacterium | reverse complement strand
CCTGGCGATAGTCGCGCTGGAAGTCCGATCCTGGCTTGGCCAGCTCGAAATCTCGAGTCGTTCCTTTCAGAAAATCCGAGAGGCCTCGGAAGCGCAGACGGCCGCGCGTGCGCGTCTCGGAATTGCCGTCATAGCGGAAGTGCTCGAAATTGAAACCGCTCTTGAGAGCGTGCCGTCCGGCCACGACTGAGAAGTTGTCCGTAACCTGATAGACGTCCGAAAAGAAGCCCTTCGGGTTCGTTCTGTCGGTGCCGAGGTCGCTGAGCCCGGTGACGTTGATCTCGCCAAAGGCCTTTCCGGAAACAAATGCGATCTCCGTGTGTGGGTCCACTGGATTGATGTCCTCGGACGGCTTGGACGAGTTGAAACCGAGACGAAATTCGTTGAGCGTGTTTGCGGAAAACAGGTGCCTCTCCTCGAATGTCGCAACATGCTTCTTATTGCGGACGATGTTCGGGAAAGCCGGGAATGTAATCGGCTCGTCCAGCACAGAATCTTCGTAGACGTATCGGATAAATGCCGAATCGCGATCGGTGATGCTGTGGTCGAGTCGGCCCATCGCAAAGGTCTGGTCTGAGTCGCGAGGATTGATGCCGCGGAATTCCGCGAAGCCGGTGGGCTGGCCGCTGCTGTCGAGGATGCGGCCGCCGTTGCCTTGCGGATAGAGGTTCAGGTACGGAACGATCAGGGGGTTCACATTGAACGGCGTAACACCCGGCAGGACACCGCGCCGCGCGTCGTCGTCGGGCACTGTGGCGACCGTCGTGATTTCCTTGAATTCGCGCAGTCCTTCATAACTCGTGAAGAAGAACGTCCTGTCCCTGACGACAGGCCCGCCGAAGGAGCCGCCGAACTGATTGCGCCGGAACGAAGGTTTTTCGTCGTCGAAGAAATTCTTGGAGTCGAGATTGTCATCGCGGTGAAACGCGAAGGCCGAGCCATGGAGCTCATTCGTTCCCGACTTGGTCACCACGTTGAACACGCCACCGCTCGCGCGGCCATACTCCGCGCTCATGGTGTTGGTGAGAACCTGGAACTCCTTGATGGTCTCGACGCCGGTCATGTTTCCCTGAGCGCTGCCGGGCGTGTTGTTCAGGGCGTCGTTGTAGTCCGTACCGTCCAGCGTGAAGAGATTCTGATTTGGACGCGATCCCGCCACCGAGATCTTGATGCCGCGGCCGACGTTGGACGAATCGGCGCTGGCCCGGCTCATCGTGACGTTGGGCTGAAGAAGGATCAATGACGCGTAGTCGCGGCCATTGAGTGGAAGATCCTGGATCTTCTTCTCATCGACCAGATAGCTGACCGTCGACTCGGTCGTGTTCACGATGGGGACGTCCCCATGAACGACGATCGCTTCGGCGATGTTGGCAATCCGCAGCGAGAAGTTCAGCGTGCTCTCGCTTCCGACGTTGACGGTGACGCCGGTCCTGACGACCGGCTGAAATCCCGCGAGCTCGGCACGTACCTCGTAGTTGCCGAGACTCAGGCCGGACGCGCGATAGTCTCCGGTCCCACCAGTGACGGCCGTGCGGGTGTCCCCTTTGTCGAGGTTCTTCAGCGTGAGCGTGACCCCGGGCAAAGGTGCCTTCGATTCGTCGGTGACGCTGCCCAGGATCGTTCCGGTGATGACCTGGGCGACACCGACTCCTGCGAAGGCGGTCATAAAAAGTACAACGAGGAGAATGCGTACCGCTGAGTTTCGAGACATGATCGCCTCCATGATTCCCTTGTGGTTTACATTAAGGGTTCGCACTTACCGCCCGGTGCGGGCCAGAACCTCCATCCAACCCCGAACGCGTTCTTTCGCTCTCGCCACCTCATCCGGGGAAAAGAATTTATGCGGATCCACTCTGTCGATCGGATAGACAGGACGCTGAAAGTCCTGCTCATAACCGAATGGCACTGTTGCATCGATGCCCATGCCGCCCTCGAATCGCGTATTGGAGGCGGTCCACTCTTTCTCGCCCGCGGTCATGCGCTCCGCCGGCTGAAATGTCTGTCCAATGCCGCCCGGCAAAGGATTGATGATGTCGGTATGTGGATTCACCCGCGTGGTCAGACACCACATGATGTCGTCCATGCTGCGGATGTCGACATCGGGGCTCACAGCGATCGCCAGGCGCATTCCCTGATTGCACGCGAGAATGGCGGCGAGGAAGTTGCGCTGCCATCCTTCTTCAATCCGGTTGCGCTTCTTGACCTGAATGATCGCCCCGCCCCAATCGGTGAGGCAGTAAGGGATATGAACGTCCTGAATGATTCCGGGCTGCAGGCGCTCGCAGAGCTCGTAGATAGCGGCCTCGCGGACCGTCGTGTCGATATTGTTATCGTCGGCAGTGTGAACTCCGAGCGCAAAGATAATCGGTTTCGAGGAACGCTTGCGCATCGTAATGGCCGTAACATGGAGTGTGGGCGCTTTGTACGCCTTCCCCATGTAGCCCGCCCATTCGGGATGGAATGCGTATTTGCCCTGTACGCCGGCCTTCTCGGCCTCGGCGGTCTCATATCTCTTATCGCGCGGGTATAAGAGACCTTCGAGGACGTACTCTGATTCAGCGATCGCCCAGGCGTCGACCGTACGCGCTTTCACGATGCTGATCGGGCTGCCTTGTACGGCACCGGCGCATCCGATCTCATCGCACCCTTTGGGCAGGATCACGTAATCGAAACCGCCGCCAGCGAGCAGTGTGCACGCGGGTGGAACGCCGAAGCACATCGTCAGCGGAATCGGCTTTTCGTCTTTGTAGTGGGCAGTGATGATCTGCCACATATGTGAGCCGGGCGAGGCCTGGAACGTCCCGACGTTGCCCCAGCGGAAGTTCATGCGGTTGTAGCCGATGTGACTTCCGCCGTTGAAGTACTCACCGACGACGCAACTGATGCCGCTGCCGATCGTCAATTCCGTTTCGAGCGCAGTGTGCCTGATCGCCGTGATGTACTTGTTGACGTCGAGGTCGTCGGTGATGACCTCCTCCTGACACGGGGCGGCGCTGTGCGGCACCTCGACCGGCTTGAGGGGATGCGTGAGTGCACGAGCGACCTTTTTCGTCCGATCGACCGGGTTCTCGAAGCCGAACATCCTGTCGACGACGTTGATGTCGGCGAAGAGGTTCGTGATCGCGCGCGCGTGAGGTTTCCCCTTGACGCGATTGAAGAGAAGCACCGGTCCGCCGTCGAGGTGTTTCTGCAGGCCGGTGATCTCGAGATCGGGATTCACTTCGACGTCCGTGGTGAGCACGTCGCCCTGCGCATCGAGGAACTCCAACGTCTTGCGCAGTGAGGTGACGTCGCGCTTCACAGCGGCTTTTCGTGTGGGTTCAGCGACGGTTGTGGTCATTCGTTCATTTCCTCCTCTGTGTAGCGGCGCGCCTGACTGCCACACCTTCATTAAGGTCGAGCCACCTCGTGAGCACCTCTTCGTTGTCTTCGCCGAGACACGGCGCGCCGCGACGCACACGGCCCGGTGTCTCGCTCAATTGATAAGCGACCATTCGATATCGCTGCGGGCCGATCTCCGGGTGGTCCATCTCCTGCCAGATGTTTCGCGCTTCGAGCTGCGGATCGGAGAAGAGATCGGCCATGGTGTTTACGCAGGCGGCGTGAACGCCGTGGCCTTGCAGGAGGTTCATGACGTCACGCGCGTTCTGATCACGCGTCCAGCCGGCGATAGCCTCATTGTCGAGATCGCGAAGTCCGGTTGCTGCGCGAAAGCGCTGCAATTCATCGTCATTCCAGCAACTGATGACGCACCACTGGCTATTACGGCACGGATAACAACCATGCACCACAGCGGCGGGATCGTGATTACCGTTGCGATGAGCGATCTTGCCGTTCTCAGCAAAATCGAGAAGAGCGGGAGCGATGAACTGCACGCCCGTCTCGTATTGCGAGAGATCGATGTGTACGCCTTTGCCGGTGCGACGGCGACAGTCGAGTGCAGCGAGAACGGCCGCTCCGCCGTAGGCAACGGCGATCAGATCAATATAAGGACCGTAGAGGAGATTCGGCGGGCCGTCGCTCTCGCCGATGAGCTCCGTGAACCCGCTCAAGGAGGAGAGTTGCGAGCCGAATCCGGGATGCGTCGAGTAAGGTCCGGACTGCCCCATGTTGCTCGTGCTCAACATGACCAGCTCGGGATTGCGGTCGCACAATCGCTGATGTCCGAGCCCCAGGCGATCC
The DNA here is from genome assembly GCA_036001325.1 of Thermoanaerobaculia bacterium. Lineage (GTDB taxonomy): Bacteria > Acidobacteriota > Thermoanaerobaculia > Gp7-AA8 > Gp7-AA8 > DASVHS01. The sequence continues at coordinate 11,756 of DASYUK010000258.1, read as the reverse complement.
ATGACACCGGGTCGCATGTTCTCGATGACGATGTCGGCCCAATCGGTGAGGCGAAGCGCCATGGCGATCCCGTGATCCGACTTCAAATCGATCGTGACGCCATACTTCGAATCATTGAAGTAGCTGAAGCAGCCCGAGCGATTGATTCCGACCTTGTCGTCCTTGAATGGCGGATATTGCAGCCGGAATCCGTCGGGACGCTGCTCCGATTCGACATGCACGACGCGCGCGCCGAAATTCGCCAGGTATTTGCCGATGGCCGGTCCGGCCGCGTAGCCGCCGAATTCGACGACGCGAACGTCCGACAGCGCGTCTTTGGTCTCAGGCATGGTGATGGTGATGATCGTGATCGTCGTGATCGTGATGGTGATGATGTAGACCCGGATTCGGCAGGATCGCGCCGGTCATCGGATGTCCCAGCTCGCGCTCAAATCGCCTCTTGATGCCGGGATCCTCCTGCGCGGGCTCGATCTGTTCGACATCGAGAGGGATGCCCAGTCGCTTCGGGAAATCTCCCTCTGTAATGGCCCAGTAGCGAGCCTTTGTGTCGCCTGTGTTGAAGTGCTGATGGAACCAGAAATAAGGCGGCGAGACGATCGATCCGGCCTTCCAGTCGATCTTTACCGGATCGTCGGTCTCTTTGAGGCCCTTCCTCCCGGCGAGCGAAAACCCTTTGCCATTGAGCGTGAGGATGATCGCTTCATAAGGATGGCGATGACCGAGCTTGTAGGTCGCAACGGGAAATTCGGAGACGTGCGGCTCGAGAATCGTATTTCCGCCCATTTCCCAGAAGACGCTTTCGTTGCCTTTGCCGCGTTCTTCCCACGGGATCACAGTGGTCGTGCGGATGTCTTTGACGAAATTCGTCTTCCACCATCGCTTTTGTGTCTGTTTTGAATTGCCGTAATAGTTCTCCGCGGCGTTGAAGCGCTCCGGGAACTCGTTCCTCGATTCGTTGATGAAGCCGAGGCTGCCGAAGACCTGAAGCATGAACGGGAAGGTCGTGACGGCGAGGATTCGCGCGGGATGCGCCGAATCATCATTGAAGTGGCGGTGCGAGACATTCAATGGAACGCTGAAGAGACTCCCTTCAGCCCAGTCGAACTTCTGCGGATTCGATCCGTCGCCGACTGTGGTGTGCCCGCGGCCCTTCAAGACATAGAGAAGCTGCTCATAGAGGTTGCGTCGCGGAACGAGCGCTTTCCCCTCAGGGATCTCGAGGATCACGCCGTCCATATGGACGTTGCCTGAGAAGTTCAGATACAGCCCTTTGCCGCCGATCTGCGGCCAGGGCTGCGCTTCTTGATCGCGAGCGTCGTAGATCGAGTAGCCTTCGACCATGGGGACGCGGCTCTTCCGGATCCAATCGCGATAGAAGTTCCGCTCGAGACGTCCGCCGCCACCGATGTTCGCCGGGCTGTACTTTGGATTGTCGGCATCGGAAGCCGTGGCCGTTGTCTGTCCAAGCGCACCCATTGGAATCAGCGACAATCCCGCACCGGCGGCGGCGATCCTCTCCATGAACGCACGTCGTGTGACGACGCCGCTTTGCAGTTCGTCGAGGAATTCGCTCATCGCTCTCCTCCCTGTTTGGGCTTCATCCGGTTTTCGACTCCGCTGCGGCGCAGCTCCGCCTCGAAGATCTCGCGAATGGTGGGATCCTCATCCTCGTACTCGATCAGGTTGCCGCCCTTGCGGATGCTGGTCTTGCCGAGACGATGCGTGCGCCCGCCGCCGCCGAGGGCGCGCATGAACCATTTGCCATCGCCGCCCCATGTCGCGGCCAGATAGCGCGCCGGTTCGCGGCTCGTGTTGAAGTGCTGATGGAACCAGCCGTCGGGCGGAACAAAGAGGCTCGCTTCCGTCCAGTCGAGCCGGACGTGATTGGCAGCCTCTGAGAATTTCGGCGACCCTTTCCACATCAGGGTGTATCCGGCCCCGTTGAGCATGACCACGTGCGAGCCCGGCCCGTGACGATGCGCCTTCTTGTAGGTGCCCACTTCGAACTCAGAGATGTGCGCCTGCATCGTGTTGTCGGCGAGCTGCAGCTCGATTCTCGAGTTTCCGGCGCCGCGCTCCTTGACGACCTTGAGGCCGATCGTGCGTGCGTCCGGCACGAAGCCGCTTTCCCATGTGAACACGCCGCCGGAGATCTCGCTTGTGCCCGGATCGGTGTCCTTGTGGCGCAGGTGACCTTCTCCAGCGCCGAAGTAATCGGTCTCTCTGCTGTAGCGGTCAGTGAACATGTAGTCGTTGTTGAAGACGAAGTCGGTGTTGTGAAAGAGATCGATGACGACAGGGGCATTCGTAATGGCGAGGAATCGCGCTGGCCCGGTGCCTCGATTGATGTGTTGCCGCCAGGTATTGAGCGGCGGGCCGATCACTGAGCCTGCCTTCCAGCGGACGGTTTGCTTCGCGCCCGGCTTGTTCCAGATCAACGTCTCGCCTTCGCCGCTGAGGATGTAGACGACCTCTTCGAACAGATACCGCTGGGGATTCGTCTTGCCTCCCGCCGGGATCTCGCAGACATATCCGTCATTGACGCCTTCGCCGCCTTTGAGATCGATGTATGCCCCCGACACTCCCATGCGCTTCCACGGCTGGACTTCGAGAGCGCGAAGGTTCGCAATACCGTAGTCCTGATACAGTGGAACACCTTCGCCCTTTCGGAATTGCTCGTAGGGATTGAGATTCGTCTGATTCGGATCGTCGTGTTTCTCGACGTGATCGTGATGATGATGGGCGGCCGCCGGCGCGGACTTCGGCTTCTTCTGCTCATCCACCGACGCCAGCAACGCTTCCGTCGCGAGCAGACCGAAGCCCAGCGCAGATGCGCGCTCGACGAATTCGCGGCGGGAGATTCTGCCCTCGCTGTACTTGCGGACGTAGTCTTTCATTTCCTTCATGCGACGGCCCCCAACCAGAACCACCAGCAGCCGAAGGCGATGCTGCCCAAACCAGCGGCCAATTGAATGCCACCGCGGAAAGCGCCAAAGCGAGTCGCGAACAGAAGAAGCGGAAGACTCATGAGCGCGGTCAACACCATCATCCCGGCCGCCGAACCGAGTCCGAGCATGGCGATGTACAGCAGGCCGGCGGCGGCCGACGACGTGGCGCCGACGGCGATAATCGCCAGTCCAGCGCTGCCGGCCAGCCCATGAGCGACGCCGATGGTGAACGGTCGCAGCCCGAATCCGAGGATGTGGCGATGGGTGTGGTCGCTGTGCTTCTCGCGTGCGTGATGCTGATGGAGATGCACGTGTTCATGACCGTCATGGCTGTGACGATGCGCGTGAATCGTCCACTCTTTCAGACCGCGCCGGATCGCGACCACGCCGAGGATCACGAGCATGATGGCGACCCCACCTTCGAGCGATCGAGCGATCGAGTCGGGGACTTTGAGCTTCAGCGCGAGAAGCGCACCGCTCGCAGCCATCAGCGACAGAGCGTGGCCGAGACCCCAGAACGCGCCGACCATCGATGAGCGGATCATGCTTCGCTGTTCGCTGGCGATCGTCGACACCGCCACGACATGATCGGGATCGAGCGCATGACGAATCCCGAACACGAAGCCGATTCCACCCGCGGTCCAGATGAGTCCGTCCATCGTTCTTTGTAACCTCTTTCTTATCGAAGCCCGATCAGCGGCCAATAGAACGGTACGAGCAGCAAGAGAATCAGCGTCTGCACAACGGAAAGAGCGATGCCGACACGGAACATGTCGCGGCTGTCGAAATAGCCGAACGAGAATCCAACGACGAGCACTGCGGATTGAAAAACGAAGATCTTCGCGCCGACCGCGAACGTCCACATCATTCCGATCGTGAGCGGGTCGAGACCATGTGCACGCGCGTACTGCAGCAGTACCGGAAGCGACGTCGAGATCATCGCCACTTCGTCTCCGAGAAAGATGTGGTAAGCGAAAGCGGTCCCGGAGATCACCAGCGTCGAGCTGTAGACGTTGTTCAGATACGGCTCGATGGAAACGATCATCGCGTTGCTCAGCACGTCGAGCGCTTTGGTCTCGCGGAGGACTTCGCTCATGCTGAGCGCCGCGGCCACAAAGAAGATCGGCAGATAGTTGAGGCGGCGGACATCCGGCACGGTCAGCACGCCGATGCGCGGCAACGTGGCGGCCAGCCCGATCCCAAGACCAATCATTGCCGGCGAAATCCCGTGAATGAAGTCGGTCATCCATAAGAGAATGGCGATCGACATCAGGACGGCCGATTTCTTTTCGAGCGTGCTCCACGGCCCCATCTTCCGAACCTCTTCGTCGAGATATTTTGGACCGCCGGGAAGACTGGGCTGCTCGGGCGGGTAGAGCCAGAGCACGAGTCGCCACGCGACGAAAATCGTGATGAGGTCGCACGGAAGATAAGCGAGCAGCCATCGACTCCAGAGGACCTCGACCTGCCCGATCTTCTCAATGAGGCCGCGAGCCGTAATGGAAGCCGCGCCAGCGATGATCATCTTGTCGAAAATCGTCGCTGTATATGTGAGGATGATGAACATCCCTCGGCCGATGTTGGAGCCGGGGCCCACGCCAAACGCCTCGATCAGACCGAGAGCCACGGCGGCCATCAGAACGACGCGCGCGATTCCCGACGGCACGAGAAAGGTCAGCAGAAAGTCAGAGATGATCAGGCCCAGGAGGAGCTGTGCGTACGTGTGGCCCATACGCCGCATCACGAGATACGCGAGACGACGCGCCAGGCCCGACTTCGTGGCCATCATTCCGAAGAGCATGGCCCCGAACAGGAACCACGTCGTCGAGCTGGAGAAACCGTCGAAGGCGACCTCGAACCTGGTCACGTTCAGTGCCCAGCACAGAAAGCAGCCGATCAAGCCGACGATGGCGTGATCGTGCGCCTGCGTGATCCAGGCGATGATCATGGCCAGTGAGATCGCCATCGCATGTTGTGCGGGCGGCGCGAGATTCAGCGGAAGAAACCAGAAGACGATCGGCACGACGATGCATAGGACTCGACCCCAGATGACGAGCGACCGCGGAGGATGCAGCTCGAACACCGTCGGCTGGACGGCGGGCTCGAGCGGCGCCGACATCGTCTCAGTGGTCAAGCAGGCCCCCGTTGCGTAAGACGTCGTCGAGAATCCGCTCTTTCCCGCCGTCCAGTGGCGTAAGAGGCAGCCTCACCTCGGAATTGGACAGCAACCCCATGCGGGCCATCATGTATTTGAGGGGAATCGGATTGCTGTCGAGAAAAATCGCCTGAGCGATCGGGAACAGCTCGTAATGAAGCTTCTTTGCTTCATCCCACTTCCCTGAGAAGGCTGCATTACAAAGCGCCGCCACGCGCGCGGGATCGAGATTGCCGACCGCGTTCATGACGCCCGCAGCGCCGATGACGAGCATCGGCAGGCTGAGTGACTCGAGTCCGCAGAAGACGCGGAAGTCGGGACCGAGGCGCTGGATCAACTCGCTGACGAGGTCGAGCTCCTGCACGGCGTGCTTGATGCCCGCGAGGCTCGGTGTCTCGTCGGCAATGCGCTCGACCGTCTGTGCTGTCACAGAGACAGCAGCGCGCCCCGGTATGTGATAGATCAGCAGCGGGAGGCGCGTCTTTTTGCCGATCTGAATGAAATACTCGACAAGCCCGCCTTGTGGCGGTCTTACGTAATAAGGAGTGACGATCAGGAGCGCGTCGACGCCGGCCTTCTCGGCGAAAGCACAAAGGCAAGCGGTTTCCTCATAAGACGCCGATCCCGCCCCCGCGACGACAGGAATTCGTCCATCCGCGGTGTCGACAGCAGTCTTGAAAAGCTCTTCGCGCTCTTTGACAGTGAGACTCGTCGCTTCGCCGGTCGATCCCGCGACGACAACGCCGTGTGAGCCGCCGGCGATCTGACGCTCGATGAGGGCCGCAAACTGCTCGTAATCGACCTTCCCGCTGCGGAACGGTGTGACCACTGGCGTGTAAGAGCCGCGGAGGAAGGCCGGCTCGAGCTTCATTGCTTCCCCACCTCCTGCGCGGCGCGGTTCGTCGCGAAGCCGCCGGTGGTGCCGAGAACTTCCGGCGGCCGGCTGAGATCCTCCTGCCAGAGGAGCGAGCCCATGCCGATCTGCAGCGGGCTGTCCTGGATCGTCAGCTCGTAAACGTCTTCATCGTGAGATGAATGATTGTGAATCGCCCAGCCGGGGGCGGTGAGCATGAGGTCTCCCGCTTTCCACTCATAGCGTCTGCCTTCAATGACGCTGGAACCGCTGCCTTTGAAGAAGTAGTTGATCGCTGAAGCGGTGTGCCGATGCGGGCGATCGACAATGTTGGCCGGGCGCAGACACATCGTCGCGAAGAAGTTGTGCGATGTTCCGTTGGTGCGTCCCGTGGCGGGGTTGTATAAAAGATAGAGACGGCGGCCCACATAAGAACGTCCGAGCGCTGTCAGTTTGTCGAGCTGCTCTTTGACCTTCTTCCAGGGCCAGTGCAGCGCCTCCATCGGCACGACGTCGGGATTGATCAACTTCTCGTACGGCATGAGCATCGCGCCGTCGTCGGTAAGGCGGAATGTGCCGAACGGATTGACATGCCGATCCTCTTCATCGCGCTCAGGGGGGCCGCTCGTCTCGGCGAGCTCTTCGTCGACGACGTGGACGTTGAGCTTCTCGAGCAACGTGGAGTTGCTGTACGTCAGCCGGACCTGCAGCTCGTCGGAATCGTTGATGTGCTGGTACACCGACCACGGCGGAACGTTCCAGACGTCGTACTGCGAGAAGCGGATGCGCTTGCCGTCGACGATCGACGTTCCTTCGCCGCGAATGCAGAAGTTGATGAGCGAGACATTGTGGCGGATCGGCTTCGTGCGCTCGCCCGGCTTGAGAACGGACAACAAAACGGCGATGCCGGGCGCGAGTCCCTCGCCCACACCGGCGACGGGATTCACGATTGCCGAAATACGCTTCCCGTTCGACGGCGCAGGAAGGGCAGCGAGCCGTTCGACTTCGGCTTCGATGTCTTCGCGGCGGATGATCACCGGTCGCTGCGGCTGATGTTTTGGCGCCGGCGCATCGGTGCGATCGACAAACCGGAAATCGCGTCGCGACGCCTGCACGCCGCGTCGTAACCTCGGCTCCGCCGCTTGCGGGCGCGGAATCGGCCGGCCGAGGCCGAGCGCGACGGCTTTGCGATGAATCTCGGCACCGATCGCGAGGTCGGCGATGCCGATGCCGAGCGACTTGAAGAGCGTCAGCTCGTCGCCGCGACGTGCACGTTTTTCCGCAACGATCGACGAGAGTGATTTCACATCCTGCCAGTTGCCGCGCTTGCCGAACGAATCGATCAGCTCTCGCGAGAGCTTCTGCGCCTGCGGAACGCTGTCGGCGACGACGAGCGTGCAGCGGTCGACCAGATCGCCGGCCAGCTCCGCGCCGGCCGGCACGATGGCTCCAATGGCGTTGATGTGCGCGCCCGGCGCGACCATCGCCGTGGTGAGAAACGGCTCGCGCGCGCGCGTCGCGGTCGTGATGATCGGAACGCCGCGCACCGCATCGGCAACGTTGTCGAACGCCGTCGCCTCGATGTCGAGCTCCGACTTGACGCGCTCGGCGAGTCGTCGTCTTCGGTCTTCGTTGCGGCCGTACACGCGCACGCGTTTGATCGGCCGCACTGCGGCGACCGCCGCAACCTGCGGCAATCCTTGACGACCTGTCCCGATGATCGCCATCTCCTCGGCATCGGGAGCGAGCCAGCGCGTGGCCACGCCCGAGATCGCGGCCGTGCGCAATTGACCTAGAGCGCGCGCTTCGATGACGGCGACGAGATCTCCGTTCGCTCTGTCATAAACGATCAAAAGCGGCGTTGCCCCCGGCTCCGTATGGGCCCATGTTTTCGTTCCGACGAAGTTGGCGAACTTGCCGCCGAGCGCATGAAGCGTTCCGCCATTCCACGCGACGACGGTCTTCTGCATGTTCTCCGCTTCACCGCGTGCCTCGGCCGTCAGACCTGCTTCGACGGCGTCAATCGCGTCGGCGAGATCCATCATCGACACGACGTCTGCTTCGCTGATCCAGAGCGGGTCGCTCATTGCTCCTCCATCGGCGAGGCCACCGGCGGCTCCAGCGCCAGGCTGTTGACCATGAGCGCGTGCGTGACGTAGCGGCCGACGGTCATCAGCACAGCGATGGCCTTGGCGTGACCGATCGCGCCGATGACCGCTTCGAGCTCCCGCTTCGTGTCGTGACCATTTCGTTCGATGACGGCGATCACGAGAAGTTGAACGAGGCGCTCGTGGCCGCTCAGCACGTCCGTCGACATGCCGAGCGATTCAGCCGCGCGAACCCATTCTTTGCCGAGTCCGCCCTTGAGGCAGCGCCGCTCGTGCTGCACGCGCTCATACGCGTTTTCCATCAGACAGGAGACGGTGAGCGCGATCAGCTCAGTGAGGTTTTCGCCGAGGGCTTCGCGCAGCTCTTCGGTGAAGACCATGAACGAGTGAAGGGCTTTCGGCTGATGCGCCGCGCACTGGAAGAATTCGCCGAGGTAGCCGAGGCGTTCCACTCTCGGCCGGAGGAACTCGGCGAGTTCCGGCGGCATCTGTCCCGACGACAGGCGCGGAATCAACTGAGACATAGAAGCTCGAACTACTTTTAATGGTCTTACCATTGATCGTATGGCCGCTCTTCTGACGTTGTCAATGGCTCTGGTCGAAGCGTTTCGCCGCGATGGCCACGTCGTGGTGCCTGGCCTCGCTTCGCGAGATGAGGTGGAGTCGTATCGGCCGATCATCGCATCGGTCGTCGAGGACGTCGCGCGCCGCCACGAGAACCAGGGGCGCATCGACGACTATTCGAAACTGTTCACGCAGGTGACGAACGTCTGGCGGCTCAACGATGCCGCGCGGCGTATCGTCTTCTCGAAGCGCTTCGCCGCGGTGGCTGCGGAACTGCTCGGCTCGAAATCCGTTCGCCTCTACCACGATCAGGCGCTGTTCAAGCCGCCCGGAGCGGGACGAACGCCTTGGCATCAGGATCGTTACTACTGGCCGCTCGATACCGATCTGAGTGTGACGATGTGGCTGCCGCTCGTCGACGTCGATGAGGCGATGGGACCGATGAGGTTCGCCTCCGGCTCGCATCGCAGCGAAAATCTCGGCGACCTGGCGATCTCGGATGACACGGATCGCCGCCTCGCGACGATGATCGAGAAGCGCGGATGGCGCGTGTCGAGCGCGCCCGTTCACGCGGGCGACGCGACGTTTCACGCCGGCGGCACGATTCATTCAGCCGGAGCCAACAACTCCGATCGCACTCGAGAGGTGTTGACCGTCATCTATTATGCGGCGGGGACTCGAGCAGCCGTGCCCGCGAACGACAATCAGCGCGTCGACCTCGAGGTGTTTCTGCCCGGCGTCCGTCCCGGCGAAGAAGCAAAGAGCGAGCTCAATCCGGTGCTCTTTCCATGATCACGGTCCGCGGAAGGAGATCGTCATGATGCAACGTCGAGATTTTTTCCGTCTGCTCGCTGCGGCTGGACTGATGCCGCTTGCCAGAACCGCCAGAGCTGAGCCGTGGCCGTCGAACGACGATCCTCGCTATTGGCGATGGATCCGCGCGCAGTTCGACGTTCCCGCCGACGAGACGTATTTCAATGTCGGCACGCTCGGATCGCGACCGCAGCAGGTCACCGACGCGGTGGCCAATCATCTGCGAGAGATCGAACAGACGATCGCGCACTACGACTATCGTCCCGAACATCCCGAGTACATCGCCGGCTACCGCAAGCAGGAGGAGTTGCGGGCGAAGATCGCGCCGCTGCTCGGCGCCAACGCTCGCGAGATCGCGCTCGTGCAGAACGCGACGATTGGATCGAACTTCATCGCCCATGGACTCGAGCTTCGTCCCGGCGACGAAGTTCTGATGACCGACCAGGAGCACATCGGCAACAAAGGACCGTGGGAGTTGCGCGAGAAGCGCGATGGCATCGTCACGCGCAAGTTGGGGATCGGGACGCCGCCCGCGGATCCCGATGCGGTCATCCGCGTCTTCGCCGATGCCATCACGCCGCGGACTCGCGTCATCGACGTGCCGCACATCACCTCGAAGCTCGGCATCGTCCTGCCGGTCGCGCGCATTTGTGAAATCGCCCGTCCTCGCAACATCTTCACGCTGATCGACGGCGCGCAGGCCATCGGTCATCTGCCGATCGACGTGAAAGCGATCGGCTGCGATTCCTACGTCACCAGCCCGCACAAATGGCTGCTGGCGCCTGTGGGGAGCGGATTGCTTTACGTGTCCGACGATCGGCTGCGCGACGTGTGGGCGACGCTCGCGAGCGGCAATTGGAACAACTACGATCCGGCGGACGGCGCGTTCCGGCTGATGCAGTTCGGCACGGCGAACCTGTCACTCCTCGTCGGCTTCGCCGCGGCGATCGACTTCCACAACAAGATCGGACCGCAGCGGATCCAGCAGCGCATCATCGAGCTGTCGAATCGTCTGCGCGACGGGCTGAAGACGATCGATCGCGCAAAGATCTACTCGCCCACGCATCCGGCGATGGCGTGCGGCATCGTCACCTGGGGCATCGACGGAGTGACCGGGCCGCGGCTGATGGACGAGCTGTGGGCCCGTAGAAAGATCCGCGTGCGATCGCAGGACGATCGCATGGTTCGGCAGTCTTGCCACTTCTACAACAGTCGGGAAGAGATCGACGCGACGCTCGAGATCGCGCGATCGCTAGCCGTGAGCCAGATATAGCGCGAGGCCGATCAGCACGATGCCTACGATCCGCTGCTGCAGACGAGCAAACGATTCGTGACTGCGCAGCCACTCGGCCACGGAACCCGCCGCCAGAACGAGCACGGACGCAAAGCAGATTCCGACGAGCGACACGATCATTCCGAGCACCATGAACTGGAGGAAGAGATGCCCGCGCTCCGGACGGGCGAACTGCGGCAGAAACGCGAGGAAGAACAGTGCCACCTTCGGATTGAGAAGGTTCGTGAACAGCGCGCGGCGAAACGCGACGAAGACGCCGAGGCTTGCCGACTTCGAGAGCTGCGGTGCATCTTGTTGAAACGTTCGGATTCCGACGACGACCAGATAGATCACGCCCACGACCTTCACGACGATCAACGCGACCGGCGATGCCGACAACAGCGCGGATAGCCCGAGGGCAACCGCTGTCGTGTGCGCGAGCGTGCCGAGCTCGACGCCCGCAATCGTCGCGAAACCGACCGCGCGTCCGACCAGCGCATGGGCGAGGATGATTACCGTATTCGGGCCGGGGACGAGTACGAGCACGATCACCGCGGCGAGAAAGCCGAGGAGTTGATCAGCGTCGAACATTGGTGATCCATTGCGCGAACTCGGCCAGCACGGCCTGGAGTTGCGCGCGGGCTGACGCATCGATCAGTCGGCCGGTTTCGTCGAACAATCCTGCTGCCTCGCGGACGAACATTGCAGGCCGCGGCATCACGAGCGATTCGGTCGATGTCAGCACCTGGCGCAACGCTGCTTGCGCGAGTCGCGTCCCCCACCGGCCTCCCGATGCGCCGACAATCGCGATCGGTTTTCCAGCCAACAGGTCGGAAGGGTCGGGCCGCGACAGCCAGTCGATTGCATTTTTCAGAACGCCGGGGATCGACCAGTTGTACTCCGGCGTCGAGATGAGAAGACCGTCTGCCGACGCCGCCTCACGTCGAAATCGGGCGACGCTCTCCGGTGTCGTCGATTCGAGATCCTCATTGAACAGAGGGATCGAGCCGAGATCCTCGTACGGATGAACGATCATCCCGCG
>DASYUK010000257.1:0-1676 GCA_036001325.1 Thermoanaerobaculia bacterium | reverse complement strand
AACGATCCGATCGAGTCCGAATCGTTCTATCGCATCGTCTTCTCCGGCATTCGCGATCTGCAGGGGAACGCGCTCGCCGAGCAGACGTTCCACTTCTTCTCCTTCGATCAGACCAAGCCGTTCGTGCGTCTCGTTTCCCCGCTGCCTTCAGGCTTCCCGCTGATCTCCGGCGTCGAATACGTCCTCGGCGTCGACCTGCGCAATGGAACAGTGGACGGAACGCCGGCGACCGATGTCGCGTTTGTCGATTACCTTCGCGTCGACGGCACGACCGAGACATATCTCACGACGATCCGCTCCGCCCCCTTCGCGTATCGTTTCGTCGCTCCCGAGGCACCCGAGGCGGGGCTGACGTACGCGCTTCGCGCGAGAGCGACCGACGGCTCGGCGAACGTTAGCGATCCCGCGACGATCACCTGGACGGTAAAGCCGAACGCGCCGCCGAAGAACGTCGCGATTGTGTTCACGCCACCGAGCGCCTATCCCGCGAACAGCGTGGTCGCGTCCGTCGCATTCGATGACGAAGGGACGTTCGCGACCGTCGCTCTCGTGCTAAGCGCGACGAAACTCGGCGGTGCTTCGTACTCCGAGACGCAGACGAAGCAGGTCACGCGCGCCACCGTCGCCGATCCATGGCCGCCGGCACAGATCACATTCAAGCTCCCGGCGGATCTCGATCCCGCAGCGCCGGCGACGTTCACGACGACCGTCACTGACGTGCGCGGACTCAACACGCAAACGACAGCGACGCTCCCGCTGCTCTCCGACACGGGCAAGCCTTCAATTCTTTCCCTCACGCCGGCGGCCGAAACGAACTATCACCTCGGCGATCGTTACACGGTCGAGGCGGTGGTCACCGACGCAGAGACAGCGGTCGCGGAAGTCGACTTCGTCATCGATGGCCAGACCTATCGCGTGCTCGCCGATTCGCCGAGCGTCGTGAACGGTCCAGTCGCTGGCTCGAAGAAGGTCCCGTCGCCGCAAATCACCGTTCCGGCGAAAAACATCGACACACGCATCAACATCATTGTTACTGCGAAGGACTATCAGGGCAACACCTCGTCGAGAACATTCGAGGTCGTCTACATCGGCGTGAACGATCCCGCCGTGCCGAAAGGGACGTGGCTCTGTCCCGTCGACCGCGGCGTCATTCCTGCGGCGCTGACAAACTTCGCCTTGCCGCTGCGCGTACGCGCGACGGACGACATCGCGGTCACATCGGTGACGTTCCGCGTGCCTGGAATCGCCGACCCGATCGTCGCATCGCAGGCCGGCACGACCGACGAGTACACCGCCACGGCGACATTGGCGACGACGCCTGCTGCCGGATCTGATTTCATTTTGACGGCGATCATCAGCGACGCCGACACGACGCACACCATTGAAGTGCCGATCGCTATCGATGTCGTCGCCATCGATCAGACGATCGACTCGACGCAATCGATCACCGCTGACAACGTCGCGCAGTACGACAGCAGGAGCATTCTCGTGCGCACCGCGACGGGACGCCTGGTGACTCACGTTCCGGTGACGCTGAAGAACCTCATCGTGCTCGACGGCGCGCGTGTCGAGTCGCTCGCCACCACAACAACGCTCGAGCAGAAGGTCGACGTCACAGTCGTCGATCGTCTCTACGTCGACTGCACATCGACGATCGATGTCACCGCGAAGGGCTA
>DASYUK010000256.1:0-4709 GCA_036001325.1 Thermoanaerobaculia bacterium | reverse complement strand
CATGCGATCCGATTCCACCATGCTGTCCATACGAGCGCGGCTTCGTGACCGTCTCCCCGCCGGTGGCGCTCAGCGCGACATGCGGATAGGCGTACAAGACGAGATCGCCGCTGTTCGGATGCGATTTCTCGTCGATGCGTTCGATGAAACCGGTCTCCTCGAGATGCGCGATGAGCTGTGGAGCGCCGCCGCCCTCGGCGGCGATTCGATACAGATGCGCGACGCCACCGCCGCTCGCAAACGCGATCCACTGCTGATCGAGCCCCCAATCCGCGAGCAGTCGTTTCAGATGAACTTCAGTGTCGATCGGCGCGAGACCGTGATCGCCTGTGACGACGAGCGCGTCCTTCGAAGGATCGAGCGTTGAACCGATCGTCTGCAGCGCGCGATCGGCGGCGATGAACGTGCGTGCGCGGACGCTCTCGCCGATCGCGCGATTCTCGGCTGTGGTGTATGCCTGCGCGTCGCTCGTGATGAGGAACTGGTGCTCGGCCTTGTCGATGACGGGCTCGTAGGCGAGGAGGAGATCGAACGGCATGCGCCGGATGGCCAGTGCCGTCGCGTCCGCGAAAAATTGTGCGAAGCGCTCGTTCTGTTCGGCGAAGGTATCGCCATCGATCCCATCGCGCCCTTCGATGTGCTCCTGCGCGTACCGCTCGTCGGGCGCTCCCGGCCAGAAGCCGACTTCTTCATCGACGAGCTGGCGGAACGAATCGGGATAGCCCGGCGTACGGCTGATCGCTCCCCAGTAGATCGCGACATCGTCGAGCGTGGCACTCGTGCGCAAAAGCTTCGACCACGATCCGTAAAGCGCATCAGATGTGCGCGAAGAGATGGCGAACCAGCCGTGCGAGTCGGGCGCGATCTCGCGCTGACTCGTCTCGATGAAGAACGCGTCGTAGTTCCGCGTGCGATCGTCGGTCGTATCGTACGCGACGACGTCGACTTCGCTCCGCATCCACTCGATCGGAGCGCGCATGACGGGACTGTAGGAGATGTGTCGCGAGGGCCGGTCGGTCCAGCCGGGCGGCATCCACTCGGAGCGGAAGTCCGCGCGCATCAGGTGGATCATGCGCGAGCGAGCTGTCGGATCGCTGAAGACGATGCCGAAATCGGCAGGGCGTCGCGAATCAACCGTGGGGAACGCAATGCTGCCGACGCGCTTCCCGGCGCGATGCGCTGCCTGGACGAGCGTCTCCGCGTCGATGTCGGCGCTGAATCCGTCGGCGACTTCGCTCCACGGCGTGCCCGGCTTGTGAAACTTGTTCGCGACGATCCCGGTGACATTCGGCGGAGCGCCGGTGAGGATCGCGACGTGCGCCGAGGACGTCTGACACGGTGTGACCGGCGTGACGCGCTCAACGAACATTCCGTCGCGCTCGAGTTGCGCGAAGGCCGGCAGATCCGTGTGCCTCGCGAGCGCGTCGGCGCCGAGGCCGTCGAAGGAGAGGAGAACGACGCGCGAGACAGGTGTGGCACCGCCGATTCGGCGGCGCTCGGCCGGCGCGATCGCCGGCCCCACACTACACGCGGTGATCAGCAGCACCAGAAGTAGGCGCCGCATCACTTCTTCAGGCTCGCCAGCACCTTCTGTCTGTACTCTTTCGCTTTCGCGATCGCCGCCGGCACGTCGACGGTCAACACCTTGCGATCGCGCATCAGGATCTTTCCATCGCAGATCGTCGTCACGACCGAGCTCCCCGATGCCGCATAGACGATCGCCGATTCGACCGCATACACCGGCTGACTCTTCGGCTGCTGGAGATCGATGATGGCGATGTCGGCGCGTTTGCCGACTTCGAGCGAGCCGATCTTATTGCCCATGTTCAGCGCCCGCGCGCCACCGATCGTGGCGAAGTCAAGCACCTCGCGCGCGGTGAGAGCCTTCGGATCGCCGCGCATGACTTTCTGCAGCCGCGCCGCGCTGGCCATCTCTTCGACCATATCGAGATTGTTGTTCGATCCGGCCGGACCGTCGGTGCCGAGGCCGATGTCGATGCCGGCACGCTGCATCTGGATGATGGGCGCGACACCGGAGGCGAGCATCATGTTGCTCTCCGGACAATGCGCGACGCCGACTTTGCGCGCCGCGAACATCTGGATCTCATCCGACGTCAGCCAGACTCCATGCGCTGCGACCACATCATCGGCCAGGAAGCCGATCGAATCGAGATACGTGCCGGGAGTCATTCCATTCGCGCGCTGCGCGATCTGGCGCAGCTCGTCCTTCGTCTCCGACACATGAATGAGGATGGGGACGCCGAGCTCCGTGGCGAGTTTGCGGACCTGTTGCAGATGCTCGCGCGAGAGTGTGTACGGCGCGTGCGGCGCCAGCGCCGGCGTGATGAGGCGATCGCCCTTCCACTCCTTCACGAACTTGCGGATGTACGCGACCATCTCGTCCCACGTCTTGTTGTCGGGGGCGGGGAAGTCGATCAGCGTCTCGCCGGCGACGGCGCGGAGCCCGGCTGCTTTGGTCTCGCGCGCGATGTCCGACTCGAAGTAATACATGTCGGCGAATGTCGTGGTGCCGGAGCGGATCATCTCCGCCGCCGCCAGCCTCGTTCCCCACTTCACGAATTCCCTAGTTACGTTCTTGGCCTCAGCAGGAAAGATGTAGTTCTGTAACCAATCCATGAGATCGCGATCGTCGGCGATCCCGCGGAAGAGCGTCATCGGCACGTGCGTATGCGCGTTCACGAATCCCGGTAGGACGGCCATCCCTCGGGCATCGATCATCGTCCGGCCGGTAAAGCGCTTCGCGATGTCGGAAGCTTTGCCGACGCCGACGATCTTGTTGCCTTCGATCGCTACGGCGCCGTTGTCGATGTTCGGACCGGCCATGGTGATGACCGTGCCGCCGGTGATCACGATGGCGGCGTCGCGAGCGATGGCGCTCGTCGCTGCAAACGCGAGCGCGAGAATGAGAAGAGCAATTCTGCGCAACGTCTTACTCCTCGAGTCGGAATGAGAACGGATTCGGGAAAAGCGCCGACAGTTTGTACTCAATGCGTTTCCCGGTGAGATTGGCGATGGTGACATCGATGTCGCCGCAGTACTCCCACATGAGCTGGCGGCACGGGCCGCACGGCGTCCCGGGCTCATCGCTTTGCGTGACGACGGCGATGGCGCTGAATTCGCGCTCTCCGGCGGCCAATGCGGTGAGCAGCGCCACGCGTTCGGCGCACACGGTCAGCCCGTAGGTGCAGTTCTCGACGTTGCAGCCGCGAAAGACTTTTCCGCCTTTCGTCACCAGCGCCGCGCCGACTTTGTACTTGGAGAAAGGCGCCACGGCGTTCTCGCGCGCCTTTGTCGCTTCAGAAATGAGATCGGCCATTGGGCCGCTCATTCTACCTTCGCGCGCCGCGCCAGCTCCTGGCCGATTTCACTCCAGTTGATGCCGATGTCGGTGAGGAGCACCGAAACGTGAAACACTCCTGTGCGGTGGCGGGCAGTTGAACGAGCGCAGCGACGGCCGCCAGGAATACCTACGCCTCCTTGCGGATCAACTTCCCGAGCAGCTCGCGACCGGCCTGCAGCGGTGCGGCGATCCGCGCCTGGTCCACGTCGGCGACGATGTTGACCTCGCTGAAGATGCCGTGCGTCTTCATCTTCAGCGCCTGGTACTGATTGTCGTCGGTCGGCGTCACGTAGTGCACGGAGTCGGCCTTGTAGCGGTGTACCAGGAAGAGCGAGTCGGTTGCGAATAGGCGAGGCCGAGGCGTTTCACGGGTGGACGACTGTCAGCTCAAGAAATTTCTCGAACGGGTCAAAGTCTCGATCCCGATGCAGCAACGGATGGCGCTCGCGAATACAAAAAGTAGCGATGAGACAATCGATCGTCTTCCGAACAGTGTGCCCTCGGCTGCGCAGCAAACGATAGTTCCGCGCCGCCTCCCTCGCCAGGTCGACACCACCCGTTTCAAACACTTCCAGCTTGAGTAGCTGGCGCTCGACATCTTTCGCTGCGAACTCATCGCGAACGCCCTGGAGGAGCTCGCAAAGAATCACATCCGTGAGCCCAAGACGCTGTCGATCAAGCTCCACATGGAGCCAATCCGTTTCCGGATTCGTGATGCCTTGGAAGTAGTCGATCCAGACAGTCGTGTCGACGATCACCACGCCGGCTACTTTGCCACGCGTCCCGGACGCGATGCGTCGAGATCGCCTTGCCAGGTCACCTTGCCACGCAACCGGCGGACGCTTTTCTGACTCCGTGTCTGAATCAGCAGCCGCAGTCCTTCCTCCACTGCGGCGCGCTTGGTTCGCGCTCCGCTGCTCCGCATCGCCTGACGCATGAGTCGGTCGTCAATATCGATGTTGGTTCGCATCAGAGTTGGCCGATGTGTAAGTGTGACTGATTCTTGTGTATCAGTCAAATGGTGCGCCGAAAGCATCCGGAACAGCTCGGCTTCGCCCACTCCCATGGGTCGCCGGCCAGTTGAACGAGCGCAGCGACGGCCGCCAGGAATACCTACGCCTCCTTGCGAATCAACTTCCCGAGCAGCTCGCGGTCTGGCTTCAGCAGCTCGGCGATGCGCGCGTGGTCGACGTCGGCGACGATGATTTGACCGATCTCGATATTCACCTCGCTGAAGATGCCGTGCGTCTTCATCTTCAGCGCCTGGTACTGGTTGTCGTCGGTCGGCGTGACGTAGTGCACGGCGTCGGCCTTGTAGCGGTGCACCAGGAAGAGGTGAATGAGCGTC
>DASYUK010000255.1:0-11372 GCA_036001325.1 Thermoanaerobaculia bacterium | reverse complement strand
AGGCTCTGACTCCCGCACGCCTTTCACATGCGCGTAGGGGTATCCCCGATTCACGTCACATGAGCTTCCGACCGTTTCGCCTCCAAACACCTGATGATCCCTCGCGGTCGCTTTCTCACGCTCACTCAGCGCCACGAGCTTCGTTTAGGACCGTTTCCCGTCTGCGTCCACCACGTCCAGGCTTCGCCATTGGGCCGCAGGCTCGCCAGATCATCCGGTCGAATCGAGTTTCTTATCGTGCGGACCGGTCGTTCGCCTTCCGTCGTGATCTTGTTGACCTGTGGAATAGGCTCAAGGGCGAGCCGTCCTTCCCCTTTGGTTGACAGCTCGTGGGTTCGCGCTGTCGGCCGGTCGGCAGCCTAACTCCGCGGTGCAGCCGACGCGCTGCCGTCGCAAGGCCCGGCGGCCGAGCCGCCCTCGAATCTTCTGAGATTGGCGTTTGGTATGCTGGCAGGTGTGGAGGCGCCGGTCGGCTGAGCGGCTCGATCCGATGCAAATGAACAACACGGGCACCCTCTTCGAGCTGATCCAGCGGCTGGACGAGTTTGAAGATAGCGACCGTTCTTATCCACTGGTCATCTACGCGCAACGCGGCGCCGATGCGGCGCGAAACAGTCCAGCGCTGGTCTGTCCGCGCAGTGAGGAGGGCAGTCTTACGTGTCCCCTCGACCCCTCCCTCTCTGAGGTACTGAGCGTGGGGCAAGCACGCGAGGCGATCGAGGTGTGGTCGGCCTGGCGTGACGGACTCACACCTTCGCCCGAAGATCGATTCCGTACGGTCATGTTCTACTCGAGACACGGTGCCTTCTTTCCACTCGAATCGGATCGCGAGGGCATGTAGCGCTACCGCGACGAGTCACGCGCCGAAGCGACCTTGCCCAGATCTTCGACGAGAATTGCGTAGTTGCGCTCCTGCGCCGGCGGATCGTCGCCGCGCAACACCGCGGATGGGTGAATCGTGGCGATCGTCTGCGCCGACCAGCGCGTTTTCATCCACTGTCCGTGCTGTTTCATGAGCCGGAACTGATCGCCGATCATCGACCGCGCGGCGGTGGCGCCGAGGCACACGACGATCTGGGGGCGGACGAGGTCGAGCTCCGCTTCTAACCACGGCCGGCAGGCGGAGACTTCCACCGGCGTTGGCGTCTTATGAATGCGACGCTTCCCCACGCGCTCGAACTTGAAATGTTTCACGGCGTTCGTGACGTAGAGCTCCGCTCGTTCGAGACGGGCCTCCGCGAGCGCGCGATCGAGCACCTCTCCGGCCGGACCGACAAACGGCGCACCACGCAGGTCTTCCTGATCGCCGGGCACTTCGCCGACCAGCGCGATCTGCGCGTTCTGAGGCCCGCGACTGAAGACCGCTTGCGTGGCGTATTTGTAAAGCTCGCAGCCGCGGCAGTTCTTGACCGCCTCACGCAATGCATCGACCGAGCTCGCCTGCGGCACGAAAGGGCGAGCGGTCGGCTCGGAGAGTTTCATCAATTGCGCAATGTCGGGATCACGCTCAGATGTGAGGAGATCGCGATTCTCGCGGACGATGCGCCACAGAATTCGATAGAGAAGATCCCAACGTTGGGGATCACGATGCGCGGCGGCGCGCTGCGCAAGCTCCATGAATCGAGCCGGGACGCGGTACTCCGTGACCGGTTCGGCAACCCGTGGAGCGGTCAGCGAGAGGAGAGATGACTGGACGATCGTGCCGTCGTTCCACTGCACTTCCCCTGGCGGAATGCCTTCGCGAAGGAGCCCACGGGCGGCGGACTGCCAGCTTTCGAAGGTCGGATCGATCCGGACGTCTCGCACTCTTCCTAGAATACGCTGGTGACTCTCCTCAAACTGCACGCCATCGAGAAGCGGTTCGGGCCGACGATCGCGCTCGATGGAGTCGATCTCGAAGTCGCCGCCGGCGAAGTACACGCGGTCATCGGCGAGAACGGCGCCGGCAAGAGCACGCTGATGAACATCCTCTCCGGCGCGTTCGCATCGGATCGAGGAGAGATGTCACTCGACGGGATCCCCTACGCGCCGATCGATCCTGCGGAGGCGCGCCGCGCCGGAATCGCCCACATCCACCAGGAGCTCGCCCTTTGTCCGCACCTCTCGGTCGCCGAGAACATGCTCCTCGGCACCGAGCCGTCGGCGTTCGGTTGGCTCGATCGTCAAACGATGTTCGAGCGCGCCGCGGCACTGCTGCGCGAGTTCGGACGAGCGGAAATCGATCCGCATGTGCGCACCAGCAATCTCTCGCTGGCCGACCAGCAGGTTGTCGAGATCTGCCGCGCTCTTGCACGCGATGCGCGCGTGATGTTGATGGATGAGCCGACGAGCAGTCTGCAGCGATCCAACGTCGAGCGGCTCTTCCGCATGATCCAGAAGTTGCGCGACCGCGGGATCGCGATCATCTACATCAGTCATTTTCTCGAAGAGGTGCGCGAGATCGCGGAACGGTTCACGGTGTTGCGCGATGGGAAGAGTGTGGCGACGGGGGCGCTGAGTGGCGTGACGGATGCGGAGCTGATCTCGTTCATGGTTGGGGGACGCCCCTCACCCGCGGCTTCGCCGCGCCCTCTCCCGCGGGGAGAGGGCTCTGTGGTGTTGGAAGTCGAGAACCTCGCCGCTCCTCCGCGCGTTCACTCCGCCAGCTTTGTGTTGCGCCGCGGTGAGATCCTCGGCATCGCCGGTCTCATCGGCTCGGGGCGAACGGAGCTCATTCGTGCGCTCTTCGGCCTGCAGCGCGCAACAGCGACACGCATCCGACTTCATGGCAGCTTCGGTTATCTCAGCGAAGATCGAAAGCGGGAAGGACTCGCGCTGGCGCTATCGATCGCCGATAACATCACGATGAGCCGTCTTTCTACGTGCGCGCGAGCCGGGTGGCTGAATCTGCGACAACAGGCGGCGCAGGCGCGAGACGCGATGCAACGCCTGCGCGTCAAGGCTGCGGGTCCCGAGATCAAGGTGGCACGGCTTTCCGGCGGCAATCAACAGAAGGTCGCCCTCGGCCGGCTGCTGCACCAGGATCCCGATATCCTGCTTCTCGACGAGCCGGCGCGCGGCATCGACATCGCCACCAGGCAGGACGTATTCGCCGAGATCGCGCAGCTCGCTGCCTCCGGTAAAGCGATTCTGATGGTGAGCTCCTATCTGCCCGAGCTGCTCGGTGTCTGCGATCGCATCGCGGTGATGAGTCGCGGCCGGCTCTCGCCGGCGAGACCGATTTCGGAGTGGACAGCCGACTCGATCATGGAAGTGGCGATCGGTGGAAGCGCGTAAGGCTTTCAGCATCATCGCGCCGCTTCTCGGCTTGATCGGCGTGATTGCGCTCTTCGCTGTGCTCACGGGCGCGCCGGAGCGTTATCTGTCGACCGCGAATCTCCGCGTGGTCCTCGCGCAAACCGTGATCGTCGCGCTGAGCGCGATCGGCATGACCATGATCATCGTCAGCGCCGGCATCGATCTCTCCGTCGGCGCGACGATTGCGCTCACGAGCGTCGTGACGGCGCTGGCGCTGCGTGACGGCTGGCCGCCTGCGGCGGCAATCGTCGCCGGCACATTGACCGGCGGCATCGTCGGACTCATCAACGGACTGGCCATCACCAGGCTTCATGTCGTTCCCTTCATTGCCACGCTCGGCATGCTCGGAATCGCGCGCGGAGTGGCAAAGTACGTCGCCGATCAGCAGACCGTGAACGCGCCGCCGACGTGGATCAACGAGGTCGCGGTCACGTTTCCCTCGCGACCGTGGATGCTGTTCGCGCCCGGCGTGTGGCTGACGATCGCCCTCGCGGTCATGATGACGCTCGTTCTTCGCCGTACGGTCTTCGGCCGGCGCGTCTTCGCCCTCGGATCGAACGAAGCGGCGGCGCGCGCCTGCGGCATTCACACCGATCGCTTGAAGATCTGGATCTACAGCATCGCCGGACTTTTCTTCGGATTGTCGGGCGTGATGCAGATGTCGCGTCTCCGCCAGGGCGATCCGACAGTCGCCGTCGGCGTCGAGCTCGATGTCATCGCCGCGGTCGTGATCGGCGGTGGAAGTCTCAGCGGCGGCGAGGGAAGCATCGGCGGCGCGATGATCGGCGCGCTCGTGATGGCCTTTCTGCGCAACGGCAGCCAGCAGATGGGATGGCCGAACTACGTTCAGGAGATCATCATTGGTGTCGTGATCGTGATCGCCGTCGCCGTCGATCGATATCGCACGTCGCGAGGTACGGAATGAATGTCATCTCGATGTTCCTGGCTGTGATCCTCGCAATCGATCACAACAAAGGATTCGTCGTCTTGAAGGATGATGCCGCTGCGACCGCAAAACTCGTCCTCGTCGCCGGCGCGCTCGATCGCGGCAGCGCCCCTCTCGAAGCGCTCACGGACGGTGCTCTGCCGAAGGAAGAAGACGAACCGTCGTCAAATGTCTTCTTCCGAGCCGGCACCTGGGGCGGACGCATCCGCATCGATCTCGGCGACGCAATCGACATCGCGCAGGTCAACACCTATTCGCGGCATCCCGACAGTCGCGCGCCGCAACTGTACAAGCTGTACGGAAGCGATGAGGCCGCTCCGAATTTCGATCCGCTGCCGCCGAGCAAATTCGACCCTGCAACGCGCGGCTGGAAGTTGATCGCGTTCGTCGATACCAGGACCGGCGATGACGGCGGTCAATACGTCGTGAGGATCTCGGACTCGACCGGTTCGCTCGGCCGATACCGCTATCTCCTCCTCGATTGCTTCGAGACCGAGGGAGACGACGACTGGGGAAATACGTTCTATAGCGAGATCGACATCGTCGCGAAGAAGTAAGATGCGCCCTACGAAAGGAGGGTGCTCATGTCGAAGCGATCCAGCGACAAAATCTCTCGCAGGAAATTCGTGAAGCTAACCGGCGGCGCCGCGGCGGCAGCGGCGGGATTGACCACCGGGTTCCTTTTCCCGCAGCGCGCTCTGGCCCAGCAGAAAACTCTCAAGATCGTGCAGTGGAGCCACTTCGTCCCCGGCTATGACAAGTGGTTCGACAACACGTTCACCAAAGAGTGGGGCGCGAAGCACAACACGAACGTGGTCGTCGATCACATCGCCATCGGTGAGATCAACGCACGTGCGGCCGCCGAGGTCTCGGCGAAGAAGGGGCATGATCTCTTCATGTTCCTCTCGCCTCCGGCGGCATATGAGAAACAGGTCATCGACCATCGCGAGGTCTACGAGGAGGTACAGCGCAAGCACGGAAAACCGATCGAGCTCGGCGTGAGGTCAACGTACAATCCGAAGACGAAGAAGTTCTTCGCCTTCTCCGACTCTTACGTGCCCGATCCCGGCAACTACCGCAAGGATCTCTGGTCGCAGGTCGGATTTCCAAACGGTCCCGATACCTATCAGGACCTGCTCGTCGGTGGTAAGCGGATCAAGGACAAGTTCGGCAACCCCGTCGGCATCGGCCTGTCGCAGGAGCTCGACACGAACATGGCCATGCGGGCCATCCTCTGGTCGTTCGGCGGCTCAGAGCAGGACGAGCACGGCAACCCGACGCTGAATTCAAAGCGCACGATCGACGCGGTGAAGTATGTCCGCCAGCTCTACAAGGATTG
The DNA here is from genome assembly GCA_036001325.1 of Thermoanaerobaculia bacterium. Taxonomy (GTDB): domain Bacteria; phylum Acidobacteriota; class Thermoanaerobaculia; order Gp7-AA8; family Gp7-AA8; genus DASVHS01. The sequence goes on along the minus strand of DASYUK010000255.1, from coordinate 5,790 downwards.
CGAGACGGCGGAGGTCTTCTCCTGGGATCCGTCGTCGAACAACCGCGGCATCCTCGCCGGAAAGCTCTCCTTCGTCGCGAACGCGATCTCGGTGACGCGCTCGGCGGAGAAAGACAATCCGGAGATGTCGAAGCAGATCCAGCTCCGGCCTGCGCTCAAGGGCCCGGTGCGCCGCATCGCCGCGGAGCACGTCATGGACTGCTACGCGATCTGGGAGTTCGGCGAGAACAAGGACGGCGCGAAGCAGTTCCTTGCCGATCTGATCGACAACTTCTCGACTGCGTTCAATGCGAGTGAGTTCTACAACTTCCCCTGCTTCCCATCGACGGTTCCCGACATTCAGAAGCGCCTCGCCAACGATCCAAAGGGTGTCCCGAACGACAAATACAAAGTCCTCGGCAACGTCCTGAGTTGGGCGACGAACATCGGCTACCCCGGCTACGCGACGGCGGCGATCGACGAAGTGTTCAACACGTTCGTTCTTCCGACGATGTTCGCGAAAGCCGCGCGCGACGAGATGACTCCTCAAGCCGCCGTCAAAGCCGCGGACACGGAAGTGCGTCGCATCTTCGCGAAGTGGAAATAGAAAGACATGGCGGTCGTCGAGACGAGAAAGCTGAGTAAAGTTTTCAAGCGAGGAAACGTCGGCGCCGTCGTCGACGTCGATCTGCAGACCCGGGAGGGCGAGTTTCTCGTCCTCCTGGGCCCTTCCGGTTCAGGCAAGACCACACTACTGCGGATGATCGCCGGCCTCGAGGAGCCGACGTCGGGCGAGATTCTCATCGGCGGACGAGTGGTCAACAATCTCACGCCGCGCGAGCGACGCATCGCGATGGTGTTTCAGAGTTACGCGCTCTATCCGCATCTCACCGTCTATAACAACATCGTCTTTCCGCTGAAGGCTCAGGGCGTCGACAAAGCGAAACGAAAAACGCAGGCGGAGTGGGCGGCATCGCTTCTCGGCATTCAACATCTCTTCGCGCGCAAACCGCGCGAGCTCTCCGGCGGCGAGCGCCAGCGCGTCGCCCTGGCGCGCGCGATCGTGCGCGAACCGTCGGTGTTCCTCCTCGACGAGCCGCTCTCGAATCTCGATGCGAAGCTGCGCGCCTCCGCGCGTGAAGAGATCGAGCAGTTTCAGAAGCGCATCGGCACGACGGCGATCTACGTCACGCACGATCAGGTCGAAGCGATGGCCATGGGCGATCGCGTCGTCGTCATGTCGCAGGGAGCGGTGCGCCAGATCGGAACGCCCGCGGAGGTCTACGACGATCCCGCCGACACATTCGTCGCGACGTTCCTCGGATCGCCGCCGATGAACATCCTCGAAGCCGATGGAGCGCTCGTCGGCTTCAGACCCGAACACTTTCTACCGACCGGCGTCGCTGAGCGCGCCGGCGCGCACGTCTCCTACCCGTTCCGCATCTCCCACAGCGAATACCTCGGCGCGGAGATGATCCTCTATGGAACGATCGCGGAAGGAGTGTTCAAGGACCGGAAGGTCATCTCGCGCGTTCCGTCCACGCATGGGGCGGGACTGACTGACAGTTCGCTGCATACGTTTTCCGTCGCCGAGGGTGATTTGAAATTTTTCGATCCGCAAAGCGGAAAGAGGACCGCGACGCGAAGAGTCGCCTCGTGAGCCGACAACAGCGCTGGCTCGGTCCAGCGATGTTCATGCCGGCGATCCTTTACATCGTTGCTCTCGTCGGCGTTCCATTCGTCCTCGCATTTTTCTACGCCGTCGGCGATGTGAAGGTCGGCAGCGTCGGCTACCACTTCGTCGGGCTGCACAACTTCATCAGCGTTCTGAAGAACCCAACCTTTCGTCTCGCGCTGCGCAATTCGTTCATCTTCACGATCAGCTCGCAAGTGCTCGTGCTGATCGGGGCGAACATTCTCGCTTTGGCGCTCAAGGATGCATTTCCGGGACGCCGCTTCCTTCGATTTCTGATTCTGCTGCCGTGGGTCGCGCCGGTGTCGATCGGCTCGATCGGCTGGAAGTGGATCCTCGACTCGCTTTACAGCGTGATCAGTTGGGTCATGGTGCGCGCGCATCTCGTCAAAGAATACGAGGCGCCGATGTGGCTGGGCGAGCCGAAGCTGGCGATGATGTCGGTGATCCTCGTGCACACGTGGCACATGCTGCCCTTTGCCACGGTGATCCTTCTCGCCGGTCTCACCGCGATTCCGAAAGACATCCCCGAAGCCGCCGCGGTCGATGGCGCCGGATACTTCCGGACGCTGTTTCAGATCACGATTCCGATGATGCTCCCGATCATCAACGTTGCGGTGTTGTTCGGAACGATCTTCACGTTCACGGACATGACCGTCATTTACATCCTCACGCGCGGCGGCCCGTACGACACGACCCAGGTCATCCCCACTCTGGCCTTCTTCGCCGGCATCCTCGGAAGCGATCTCGCGGAAGGTGCGGCGATCTCGATCTTCATGGTGCCGCTGCTGGTGATCGCGACGTATCTCGTGCTGCGATCGGCGCATCGCGCGGAGGTCACGTGAAGCAGGTGATTCTCTGGCTGGTCCGCATCATCTTCGCAGTGCTGCTCGCATTTCCGTTCTACTGGATGCTCATCACCACGTTCAAGCGGACGACCGATCTGTACAACCTGAAGAACAATCCATTCATCTTCAATGAGCGCCCGACGCTCGAGCATTTGCGGCTTCTCTTCACTGAGACGCTCTTTCTGCGCTGGGTTGGCAACACCGCGTTCGCGGGTCTGGTCGTGGTGATCATTACGCTCGTTCTTGCGGTGCCGGCGGCCTATGCGCTGGCGCGGCTGACCGGCGGCTGGGGCGCGCAGTTGGGGATCGGCATCTTCCTCACGTATCTCATCCCACCGACTCTGCTGTTCATCCCGCTTTCAAAAGTCGTCGCGCTGCTCGATCTGCAAGACTCGCTCTGGTCGATCATCGTCGTCTATCCGAGCTTCACGATTCCGTTCTCGACATGGCTGCTCATGGGATTTTTCAAGGAGATCCCGCGAGATCTCGACGATGCGGCGATGGTCGATGGACTCACGCGCTGGGGCGCGTTCGTGAAGCTGATGATCCCGATGTCGACGTCGGGAATTCTCACAGTCGTGATCTTCGCGTTCACGCTCGTGACGCAGGAATTTGTCTACGCGCTGACGTTCATCTCCACGGCCGCGCATCAGACGGTCGGCGTCGGCGTGCCGACGTTCCTCGTGCGCGGCGACGTCTTCTACTGGGGGTCGCTCATGGCCGCTTGCCTGATCACGAGCCTCCCGATCGGGTTCCTCTACAACATCTTCCTCGACCGCTTCATCGAAGGCTTCACTGTCGGTGCTGTCAAGTAGAAGCTAGTAATAGAAGAATTGCACCTGCACCGTGAATTCGTTCGTCGTGTTTCCCGCGCGTGGATCGACGCGTGAGTATGCACCTTTGATGTTGAAGTTGTTTCCGTTGGGGAACCAGGTCAGACCGACCTGCTGGCGATTGTTGTCGCGCGGATTGTTTGCGGTCGCGCGGAAATCCTGCTTCTCGAGGCGCACCCAGGGCATGAATTTTGGGCCAGCGAAGTAATAGCCGGCCTGGAATGTAGCGTCTTTCTGCTCCGGAATCGCCGTGGGAAATGTCGTGCCTCCGTCGAAGCCGAGCAGAGTGAGCTCAGCATTGACCGCGTTCTTGTTGACCGGCTGAGAGACGAATGCGTCGACGGAATATGCCTTATAGTCCTGCTGCTGATCGAATCCGCCGCCGAACGATAGGATCTTCTTGTTGGCGAGGTAAATGCCAGGATAAACGTAACCGGTTTCTGTGTCCCGAACGTTGTACATCAGCCGGGCTGTGGTCCGTAAGGCATTACCGCCAAGGGTTCGCTTAGGCGTCGTCGAGGCAGCCTGCCGGAAGCCCTGGAATACCGCGGCGCGGTATTCGAAGTGCCCACCGGCGAGATAGCCCTTGGCCTGGAAGCCGGTGTCGCGGCCGACCGAAGACTGTGTGGCCGCACTCTCCGTGAACGAGAACGAGCCGTAGTCGAGCGATAGCAACGTGGCCGCGCTCTCCAGACAGTTGCGGCACAGCGGCGGAAGGATCAGACCGGCGTCGAGCAGGAAGGCATTGCTCTTCGGCTTCCATTCTACGAAGGCGTCCTGAGTGATGAAGCCTCCGCCGAGGTTCTTCGGAGCCTTGCCGAGGTTTGGATTGTCCGTCTCGAAGAAGAAGGTGATATTCGGTGAGATCTGGCCGCCGATCAGGATGCGCATCCGGCGCATGAAGACATTCTCGGAGTAGCCTTTCGTTGTTGCGTCCTGCGCGGCATCGGCCCAGGCCTGGAGCAGCGCTCCGAATCTGACGCTGACGTTGTCACTCACTTTGATGACGGCTTGGGCATGAACGAGGGGAGCAAAGAAGAACACGACGATGAGGGAGAGGAGGAGCGGGCGAAGAAGGGGCAAAAAATCTTTTTCACGCGTCTCAATCATGACAACTCCTTTTCCGACAAATCGACAATAGGCCAGTCACCGGCGAAATGTACGGCTGCACAATTGGATGAACGGTCCACCACTCGGATCCTGAACGATCATGTGGTCTCCCGAAAAGGCAGCCAATCCTGGCTGATCAGCGAACGAACGATCTGAGAGTGCCGATACAGTAGTGGAGAGTCTCGTCAAAATCCAGCCTAAAGTTTCCGTTTCCAAGTTGAGACACGGTCGCGATGCGATGACTGCGGGTGATCACTGGTACGACATTCAAATCGATCGTCATGATCTTCGCTGCTGATCTCATCGGACGTGTCACTCATCACCGCGGCCGGCTTTCGCTGATCAATCGGCAGATCAAATCAGCAAGAACGCCAACTCGGTTCGGAGCGGTGCCGTAGTCGCGGGTCGATTTCAAATAGAACTCTGCTGGTGACGAGCATCGAGTCATTCGAAAACGCCATGCGTTTCTACGTCCGCGAGCTAGCCCCTATTTCTTCTTGTCGCCTACCTGGAGGAGCAAAGAGTCGGTCACATGCGTGACCAGACTGTGGAAGGCGTCCTTCGCCTTCCGAAAGTCCGGATCCAGCATGATCTTCTCGAGCGCGGCGAGGTTCTCCAGATCAACCTGCACCACCCGTTGCGGGGAGGAGCCACCCAGCATGCTCTTGTACATCCGGACGGCCTTGACGCCGGCGCATTTCACCCAGATGTCTTTTCCGGGGCCTGAGCGGTACTTCTCGTATTCCTCCATCTTTCCGGGAAGGATGTCGAAACGGTACTCGAAGGTAATCATCATTGCCTCCTTCCGTCGCGCTATCGGCCCGTCCAGCAGGCCGCCCGTTTTCCGAGGAACGCGGAGATCCCCTCCTGAGCGTCAACCGCCATGGAGTTCATCGACATGATCTCCTTGGCATACGCATATGCCTTCGGCTGGTCGAGGTCGATCTGCGAATAGAAAGCCTGCTTCCCGATGGCCATCGTGACAGAGCTTGCCTCCGCGATGCGTGCCGCGAGCTTCCGCGTCTGGTCACGCAACTCGCTGGCGGGGACGACACTGTTGACCAGTCCCCACTCGGCTGCCGTCCTCGCATCGATCGGCTCGCCCGTCAGCAGCATCTGGAGAGCGCGCTTGCGGCCAACGGAGCGGCTCAAGGCGACCATGGGGGTCGTGCAGAAAAGCCCGATGCGCACGCCGGGGGTTGCGAACGACGCCTCCTCGGCCGCGACCGCGAGATCACAGGTCGCTACAAGCTGGCATCCCGCTGCAGTCGCGGTCCCCTGGACCTCGGCGATGACCGGCTGCGGTATCGACTGGATCCGCATCATC
>DASYUK010000254.1:0-2142 GCA_036001325.1 Thermoanaerobaculia bacterium | reverse complement strand
CTGGTCGCCCGTCGTGATCGCGGACGTCGCGGGAGGACACGACCCGAAACGCGCCGACCGTCGCGAGCGTCCGGCTCTCGGATCCACGCAGCGTGTACTCGCGGCCTCGCGCGTCGTGCACAATCTGTCGCTCGTGTCGGCCCGGTAGGTTGAGGTCGCGGGTGAACACGTCGCGTGGATGGGTGGCGCGGTCCCGCGCATCACGATCGCGGTCGGGCCAGCGTGCGTCCTCGCGTGGATCGGAGCCGTGCTCGTCCGTCTTCGATTGCTTCGAATCACCCGGACCGCGACCGAGGTCTCGCGCGTTGTCGTCGCGACCGCGCGAGCGACTGACGGGCAGCTTCAGATCATCGTCGTGAGCATCGTCGGCGCGCTGCCGGCCTTGGCCGAATCGATCGTCGTCGCGCGAATCCGAATCGCGTGGATCGAAGTCAAACACGGCCGCCTCCCATGAAACGAGCAACGGCCGACGTGCTAGGCCCGCGGGAGATGCCCGGTGTATCCTGCTCGGAGAGCTTCAGACAATGTCGCCACCATCGAAACCGGTGATCCACAGCGATCCTGAAATCATGAGTGGCACGCCTGTCTTCGTAGGCACGCGCGTGCCGTTTCAGACGCTGTTCGACTACGTCAACGCGGGACAGCCGCTGTCGGAATTCCTCGAGGACTTCCCGACTGTCTCGAAGGAGCAGGCCGAGGCCGCGCTGGACGGTGTGCGCCGGCGCGAGTGATCCATGAATGTCGAACTGCCCCCAGACCAGCGCGCATTCGTCCGGCGAGCGATCGAAAGCGGTCGATTCACTCGCGAGGAAGAAGCGGTCCAGGAAGCCCTGGCGCTGTGGGAGGAACGCGAACGCCGGAGACTTGAAATCCTTGCGATGGTGGACGAAGCAGACGCTTCGCTTGCACGCGGTGAAGGCCGTAAGATCATTGAGGAATCGATGAAAGCGCTCGCTGAGGATGTGAAACGACGCTTGCGGCGCCGCATCGCTGCGGAGAAGCGTTGAATGACGATCAACGATCGGATTGAGCTCAACCCGCGTGTGATGATGGGGAAACCTGTAATCCGCGGAACGCGGATTCCGGTTGAACTCATCCTTCGCAAGCTGAGTGAAGGCGCTTCTGAGAGTGATCTGCTCGATGCGTACCCACGCCTGACGCGCGAGGACATCCACGCGGCGATGCGTTTCGCGGCCGACACGATCGCGCACGAAGAGATCGTTTTCATCGGCAACGACTCCCAAGATAGCCGAGACTAATCGGTGCTCTTCCTCGCCGACGAGAGCTGCGACTTCGCCGTCGTTACGGCTCTTCGTACCGCGGGCCATGACGTCTCGGCAATCGTTGAAATCAATCCCCGCGCCGAGGACGACGTCGTGCTCGCCCAGGCCCGTTCTGACGCGCGCGTGCTTCTGACTGAAGACAAAGATTTCGGTCGTCTCGCGTACAAAGACGGACGAGACACCGCTGGAGTGATTTTGATCCGATTCCCGACAGCGACACGGAGTGGCGTTGGCCAGGCCGTCGTGAACGTTGTTGCTGAACTCGGCGAGAAAATCAACGGCGCGTTCGTAGTCGTTGAGCCGGGCCGCGCTCGCGTCTCGCGACCACAAATCGTGGAGGGGCGAAAGTCGACTGACAAATGACTGACAATCGGTAGCGGCTCGAGGTGGTTTCGGGTTGTCTGCTGTTTGCCGGAACGCTAATAAAATCAGGGGCAGCGGTCTCCCGCTGCCCCGAGTTTTCTCCTTTCCGCAGTCTACGAACCAGGAGGTCGCAGGTTCGAGTCCTGCTGGGCCCGCCATGTTTTCATCTGAAGCGCTCTACTAACATCAAATCGTGGGCGCTTCGGTCCAATTGCGACCACATCATGACCGCACCGTTGCGAACGGCATGAAAACCGGTTGCCGTAGGAATGACGTAGCCGGGGACTTCCGTGACCATCGAGACTTCACGAGTCGCGAAGTCATAAAACCGGATCAGCGCAGGCGGGTTGGATGCTGTGACATCGATCCAGAGAATCCCGTTGTCGACGATCGTCCAGCTGCTCGCCGTCAACGATCCAAGCCCGGGCACGTTGGTCTCCTGGCCGCCGTCGACCGCCACGCTCCACAGCCCTCTGGTGTAGCGGCCCTGGACGTA
>DASYUK010000253.1:0-1589 GCA_036001325.1 Thermoanaerobaculia bacterium | reverse complement strand
GGCACGGTTCACTTGCTCACGGCAACCGGTCGCTTGCTCGCTGATGCGCGCATTCTCGCGCCACCGCTCGGAGTGGCCGAGCTCTCGCGTCAGAATGGCATTTACAACATCCCGGTACCGGCGAAACCGGCCGGTCCATTCACTCTCATTCCGCGTCATACATCGACGGGCGACGGCGCTTCGTACGTTCATTCCGCGGCGATCGATCCCGACGCAGTCGTTCGCGTCGATCTCGGTCTCGCGCCGCAGCCGCCGGTGCTCGGCACGGTCGTTGTGCTCAGAGGCGATCCGCCATCGCAGGGCAACCTGGCGATCGGCGTCACGACCAACGTCGCGCTGACGACGAACATCCGCGCATCCTTCACGCCGTCGATCGATCCGGCATCAGTCACTGCCGACTCGATCATCGTCACCGACGCGATCACCGGCGAGAAAGTGAACGGTCACGCCGCCGCCGATGGTTCAGTCGCTGTCGTGTGGACGCTGACGACCGGCGAGCGGCTCAAGCCGAACGGCCGCTACATCGTCTCGATCTCGCCTTCGATCCGCGGAACCAATGGCGCCACGCTCGGCCATGGCGCGAGCTTCACGTTCGCCACGATCACGCAGATCCTGAACGCCGAAGTTCATCGCGAGCGCATCCGCATCAACATTCCCGACGCCAGCGGCGTCTCGCGCATCAGCGGTGAGGCCGGTGCGCTGCCCGCCGGATGGCAGGCGGTCGCTGTGCGCCGCCACAAAGACTTCATCGTCCGCTATCAGGCCACGGCGGCCGGCGACGGATCGTTCTCGTTCGCACTCGGCAACGGCGGCGATCCCGCCGATCGCATCGGCCTCGGTGACCTCATCGATCTGCAGGTCATCAGCAACATCGGCAACGTTTCCGCGATCTTCGCGCTCACGCCATTCGTGACCGAGGATGGGAAAGGGTTCGTGGTTCCGGCGGGAGCAGCGGTGAAGTACACGACGCCGGAAGGATTCACGCTCGATGTTCCCGAGGGCGCGTTCGATGTGCCGAAGGTCATCAATGTCAGTGCGGCGCCGAAGCAGGAGTTCCTCGATATTCCCGCGATCGAGACAGAGAACGAGTACATCGGCAGCGTGCACATCGACTTCGACGGGCAGGCCAAAAAGCCGCTCGGGTTCGAAGCGCCCGTGCCGGCGGGATTCGACACGACCGGCAAGCAGTTCATCCTCGCGCAGAAGGCGTTGTCGAGTCGAGGACCGCGCCTTGTGGTCATGGACATCCTGCGAGTCGACAACGGGAAGTTCACGACCGCACGCGATCCCAACGAGCAGAACCAGCTCGTGACCGTGATGCGGCTGGACAAGGGAACGACCCAGACGCTGACGGGCAGCAAATTCAGTAAGTACATGAGGTCTGTCATCGGCGGCGGGGCCTACACGTACCTCGACATCCGGCAACCGGCCGGCGGATCCGTCGGCTGGGGAGTCATGGATGGGATGCAGGGTGGTTACGACCTGCACTACAGCATCTTCTTTTCCTACTTCATCCCATACATCACCGTTGTCGAAACCGGTGGTGCGGTGATGCCGATCCTCACCGGCAAGCCATTCACAGTCGTCGG
>DASYUK010000252.1:0-8150 GCA_036001325.1 Thermoanaerobaculia bacterium | reverse complement strand
TAGTGTTTAGCACCATCGAGTTCGATCACTAACTTGAGCTCTCTGCAATAGAAATCGACAACGTAGTTCCCGATCGGGTGCTGTCTTCGGAATTTGTAATCACCGAACCGGCGGTTTCGCAGCCAGCTCCATAATCTGGCTTCTCCTCGGTTCGGCGCTTTCCGCATCCCCCCGCGCGATCGCGAATATGCGGCGTCGTGATCTCCATCGCCACCGAGGGTACCTCGGCTGCGTGGCTCTACGCTCTGAAGAGAATCGCGCCCCTCACCCGGCGCTTCGCGCCACCCTCTCCCGTTGGGAGAGGGTTTCTCGGTTGATCAGCAGAATCGCGATCAGATAGGCCGCGACGGCGAGCAGGGTCATCGCCTTGATCCCGAAGATCATCGATGTGAATTCGAGCAGGCCTCCTGCGACGGCGCCGAACATGTTCCAGCCGAAGGCGACGTCGACGCGCTCGCGGCGGCGAAAGATGATCGCGAAGCACAGCGACGCGAAGAGCATCGGCAGCCCGATGAAAGCGACCGACGCCAAGAGGCGGGTGACGAGGGCTCGGCCGACGAAAATGCGGACCGGGACTGCCCAGGTGATCATGAGACTGATGAGCAGGCCGGCGGCGCTGAAGGGCCACGACACAGTGATGCGCGACGTCAGGATCGTACCCAGTAGAACCGTCAGAAGAATCGAGGCGAAGACGATCGAGCTGGTCAGCCATGTTGCGCCCCACACGAGATTCATCTCGGTGACGAGCTTCGTTTCGGTCAGAAGAAATGCCATTCCGAACAGGAACATCCCGACATCGGCGCGCCGGGTCGCGACGCTTTCCCGCATCTCGCGCGACACGCCGAAGATCGTCACCGCGGCGATCAACAGGATCGCGCCGATCATCGAAAGGTAAAACGGCGACAGCTCTCGATCGCGAAGGTAGAGAAATGGCCAGTCATCCGTCGGCACCGCCTGGAGCGCGGCAGCTTCGCGCACTTGTTCCATCTGGCCCGTTTCTGCCAGGCGCCGAAAGGCCGGGCCGGCGAGAAACATACGGTTGAAGAGCACAAAATACTGCCGGATGACCGCTGGTCGCTCATCGAGTGCGCGGACCAGCAGGCCGGCGATGTGGTCTTCGATGTAGGGAGTGCTGACCTGGAACATCATCACGATGCCGCCGTCCGGTGTGAGATGGCGTCGCGCCTCCTGGAGACACTCGACCGTGTACACGTAGTTGTCGAGGCGCACGTTGGAGAGTGCGGAGAGTCGCGTCATCGAATCGAGCGTGCCGAATACGATGAGGTCGTATTTCTCGCGCGTGTAATTGAGAAACTCGCGCGCGTCAGTGTTGATCCTGCGCACGCGCGGTGAGCTGTAGGGATGATCGGGGTGTCGCGCCCCCAATCGGAAAATCTGCGGATCGATCTCCACGGCATCGACGCGCTCCGCTCCTTCATTGATCGCCACCGCCACGTCATTTCCTGTTCCGGCGCCGAGGATCAGAACATGGCGTGGCGCTCGTCCCAGCAGCCGGTAGGGAAGGTGGTAGCCGGTGCGAATGTGATCGATTCCACGATTTGGCGCGGGCGTGGCGTAACTGAGCGGGACGGCCTCCTGGTGAAGCGAGCCGTTCGTGAGCACACTGAACGCGCGGAACGGTCGCGGCACGACAGAGATCGCATAGTACGGGCTGTAATACTGCGCGCGATCGCTGCGCTGGATGAGAAGCAGCAACGCCGCGGCCGCCACCGCATAAGCGAGGAACATCCGCGCCGGTCGCAGAAAGAGAAGGGCAGCCGCGATCAGGATGACTGCGAACCAGATCATCGGTATCGCGCCGCTCACGAGGATCAGAGAGACGACGACGACGCCGAGCAACGATCCACCGAGGTCTGCGGCATAACCCGCCAGCGGCTTCTCGGCCTCTTTGAATATGTTCAGCCGCTCAGCCACGAAGCCGCCGAGCGGTACGAATGTCATCGCTGTGAGCACCAGAATGATGAGGATCGGCAGTCTGATGCCGTGGTACACCGGAGCGCCGGGCGGCAGGTCGTAATAGAGCAGCCACAAGTGCTCGCTCGTCGATTCCTGCGTGAACGCGACGCGGCTCATCGCCGTCACAGTCAACGCGAGCACGATGAGAAGCAGCGGCCACGTCCAAAGGGGAACCTTGCGCGGCATCAAACAGCCCGCGCCGATTCCGAGAAACGCGGCGATGAGGATCAGGTTCGGGAAGTAGGCGATGACACGGACCTGTCCGGGAACCCAGCGGATCAGGACGAGCTCCGTCGCCAGCATCACGAATGACGCGGCGATGAGTTGTGTAATCGGTAAGGCGAGCGACGGTCGAGTCGTCAATCGTCTAATGCTCCCGGCGCAACCGGCTCGACCTGCTTTCCGGTGATGGCATGCACAATGCGCGGGACGTGCACGTGGCACGTCTCCACGATGACGCTGACCTTGCGCGGCGGCGTCCCGGCGATCGCGGTGCCGGCGATGTAGACGCCGGGCACGTTCGTCTCCATCGTCTCGTGGTCATAGACCGGTTCGCGCGCCTCTCCGCGCAGTTCGACGCCGAGCATCTCGAAGAGCGTGGTGTCCTGGCGATAGCCGGAGAGCGCCAGAACGAAATCGGCGGGGATCTCACCCAGGGGATCCAGCAGCACCGTGCCGTTGCGGATTTCCATCGGCAGCGTTCTGGGAAGAAATCGCACGAGGCCGTCCCGAATCAATGCGCGCACTTCCGGCAGCAGCCAGAACTTCACCACCTTCGGATCGAAGTCATCGCCGCGATAGCTTATCGTGACATCGGCTCCGGCACGATGACACCGCACCGCTGCCTCGACGGCAGAGTTGCGTCCGCCGACGATCAGCAACCTCTTTCCGAAGTAGACGTGCGGATCGTGGAAGTAGTGGCTGACGTGCGGCAAGTCTTCGCCCGGCACACCGAGAAGACGCGGCGCGTGCATCGCACCGATGGCGAGGACCAGATGTTCGGCGCGGTAGCGGCGCTCGATCGCATGAATCGTTCGCGTCTGCAGGTCGAACGATCCTCCGGGCGCGCGCCGCACCTCTTCGACCCGCTCGTACGTGCGCACCTCGAGCCCGAACTGCATCACCAGCGCACGGAGGTAGGCGAGGTACTCCTCGCGTGTGATCTTCTGCTGATTCGCCGTCTGGATCGGCATACCGGCGAGCGACAGGCGGTCCGAGCTCGAATGAAAGATCATTTGAATCGGATACCACTCGATCGTCGAGCCGATCTGCCGGGCGTCGATCTGGACGTAATCGACGGCGGCTTTCTTCAGCGCCACCGCGAGCTCGAGTCCGATCGGTCCGGCACCGATGATCGCGACCTCATGCGACTCGATCACTGCGTGGCCATTCCCATGTCGCGAAGCACTGCCACTTTGGCGTCGATCATCACGTGATGCTCGAGGCCGAGGAGGTCGGCGAGCTTGCGGACGAGATAGTTCTCGTAGTCGGTGAGCGTGCCGTCGGAGTAGACGATGCGCCACATGGTCTTCACGATCTCGATGCGATCGTGCAGCGAAGCGTTCTTGCGGATGTAGTTCGTGAGAGCGAAGTGATCGATGGTGCGGTTGCGGATCTCGCTCGCTTCGTCGATGAGCTCTCGTGCCTCTTCCGGCGCGAGCTCGAACGCGCGCTCGAGATACGTCGCGAGATCCTCTCCCTCCGCCGGCGAGAATGTCCCGTCGGCGTAGCCGATCTCGAGCAGCACTGCCGCGGTCGCCACACGCAGCGGATCGTGCTGCTCCTGCTCGGGCGGCGCGGAAAGACCTTGCTTGAGTCGATCGACAAGACGTGCGAAGCTCACGGCGCGATCTTAGCTTACGAAGGACACATGCCACGACGAGACCTGAAACAACTCTCCGACGACGCGTACATCTGGATCTTCGGCGTCTCACCGGCGCTCGATGAGACGAAGGAAGCGCGGCTTCTGCGGCGCGTCGATTCGTTTCTTGCCGACTGGGCCGCGCATAAACAGCCGATCGACTCGGGCCGTGACCTCATCGAAGGGACCTTTCTCGTCATCGCCGCGGAGAAGACCTCGGAGCGCTCCGGTTGTTCGATCGATCGGCTCTTCGGGACTTTGCGCGAGCTCGAGCACGAGCTCGGCGTCGCCATCCTCGACGCGAATCGCGTCTTCTTCCGTCATGGCGACGGCCGTGTGGACGCCATGAGGCGGTCCGAGTTCCGCGAAAAAGGCGATGGGCACACGATCGTGTTCGATACAACGGCTCAGACGCTCGGCGAGATCCGCAACGGCGCGTGGGAGCGGCAGGCCGACGATTCGTGGCACCGCGACTTGCTCAAGAAGCCCGCTGCTGTTTAGATAGCGCAAACAAGAAGGAGCGAATCATGCGGAAGCTCGTTCTCTGTCTCACTCTGTTCGTCGCCACTTCGCTTTTCGCGCAAAACGCCACGATCCGCGGCCGCGTCACGATCGCCAGCGACGGCTCCGCGCTCCCCGGCGCGACTGTCGCCATCGACGAGTTGAATCTGAGAACCGTCACCGATGCGCAGGGGCAGTACCAGCTCATCGTTCCTGCGTCGAATGTGCGCGGCCAGAGCGTCAAGCTCTCGGTGACGATGGAGGGCTTCCAGCCGCGCACGATCAACCTCACGTTGAATGCGGGCGAGACAACGCACGATTTCGCGCTTCGCGTCGGTTTTGGCCAGGAGATCACGGTCGGTTCGCGAGCGATCAACGCCGAATCAGAAAAGGCTGTGCCTGTCGACATCATCCCGCGCCAGCAGATCGAGACGACGCCGTCGACGGAAACGAATCAGATCATCGAGAAGATCGCGCCGTCATTTAACTTTCCGCGGCCGACCATCACTGATGGTACCGACAGCGTGCGCCCGGCCACTCTTCGCGGACTCGGCCCGGACCAGGTTCTGGTGATGGTCAACGGCAAGCGACGTCACCCGAGCGCGCTGATCAACATCAACAGCTCCATCGGGCGCGGATCGAGCGGCGTCGATCTCAATGCCATCCCGGCATCGGCGATCGATAGCATCGAAATTCTTCGCGACGGCGCCGCCGCGCAATACGGATCGGACGCCATCGCCGGCGTGCTGAATCTGGTTTTGAAATCGGACGCCGCGCCGCTGAAGCTCGAGGCCAAGGGCGGCGCAACGACGCATGGCGATGGTCAGACGATTGACACAAATCTCAGCGGCGGTTGGAACGTCGGCCGCGGCGCGCTTTTCGGAACGTTCGAGTATCGCGATCGTTATGAGACCAACCGCGCCCTTCGTGATCCACGCGACCAGATCAAAGCGGGCGATGCGAAGAACAATCCTGTGCTGCAGCCCAACACCCACTGGGGCGACTCGTACGAGCGCGACATCATGTCGCTGCTCAATTTGAACCTCCCGTTCACCGAAGACGGCAAGCAAATCTTGTATGCCTTCGGAACGTGGGGACTTCGCCATGGATCTCACGGCGGGAATTACCGCCGGGCCATCGACGCCACTGACTGGCCCCAGATTTATCCGCTCGGATTCCTGCCGCTCATCGAGCCGCGCATCGTCGATCAGGCGCTGAATGGCGGCGTGCGGGGCGAGATGGCAAAATGGTTCTACGACGTCAGCGCCGGTTACGGGCGGAACAAGTACAACTACTTTGTCCGCCATTCGCTCAATGTCTCGCTGGGGCCAGACATCCCTCCAAACCAGACCTCGTTTTATGCCGGTTCAATGGCGGACCGGCAATACACGCTGAACTTCGATGTATCGCGAGGATTCAATGTCGGATTGGCCGGTCCTCTCAATATCGCCGCTGGAGCGGAATATCGTCGTGATGGATATCAGATCGGTGCCGGAGAGCCGAACTCGTACATCGACGGCGGCCATGCGAATCAGTTCGGCGGCAAGGCCGTGCCCGGCTCGCAAGTCTTTCCCGGCTTCCGTCCGGCAAATGAAGTCGACGTGTCGCGAAACAGCCGGGCGTTCTACGTCGACACCGAGGGCGATGTTCTATCTCAGTTGCGCGTCGGTTTGGCCGGCCGTTACGAGCACTTCAGTGATTTCGGCAGTACCACGAACGGTAAGGTGACGCTGCGTTACGCGCCGGTCAAGCCGCTCATTTTCCGAGCCGCAGCGAGCACCGGCTTCCGCGCCCCGTCACTCACCCAGTCGTGGTTCTCGACTGTGAGCACGAACTTCCTCCGAGATCCGGTCAGCGGAGTCGTCGTGCCGTTCGAGGTGGGAACGTATCCGGTGGCCAGTCCGGTCGCCGTGGCTCTGGGCGCAACTCCACTGCGCCCCGAGACATCACGCAACTACAGCGGCGGTGCGGTATGGCAGCCGATGTCCAATCTGGAAATGACCGCGGACTTCTTCCACATCGACATCAAACACCGCATTGTTCTGACAGGAAACTTCAATCAGCCACAGGTGCAGCCGCTGCTCGCTCCATTTGGGACGAGCAGCGCACGCTTCTTCAGCAACGCCATCGACACCCGCACCAATGGCTATGATCTGGTGATCAATCATCAACGCCCGCTCCTGGGCGGGCGGATCGATCTTTCCGGCGCGTACAGCAACAACAAGACGAAGATCGTGAGTTTCGCGCCGACGCCGCCGCAGCTCACGGGTCTCGGTGCGGTCCTTTACGATCACCGAGAGCAACGGACCACCGAGTGCGGCCAGCCGCGCGACAACGCACGGTTGATGCAGAGCTACAGCCAGGGAGCGTGGAACATCACCGCGCGACAAAGTCGCTATGGCGAGTTCTGCAGCCTGAGCACGCTGCCGAAAGACGATCAGACCCATAAGGCGACGTGGCTGACGGATCTCGAGCTGTCCTATGGATGGTCGAGGTACACATTCGCAATCGGCGCGGAAAACTTGTTCGATGCGTTCCCCACGATGAATCGTGGGGCTGGCACCCCCTCGGCCTCCGAACAGGTCGGCAGTGCCGGCGTCTTCGCCTATCCGCGAAACTCACCGTTCGGTATGAACGGCCGGTTTGTCTACTCTCGCGTGGCTGTTCGTTTTTAGCAGCCTCATGCGGCGCCCGGCGATATTCCGGGCGCCGCGGTCGCGCCTACCACATTTACCGATATAAGTCTTTTGAATAGAGATATTTACGCCTAGCTAAATGTGCACGCGTATTGCACTTTTATTAGGCGGTGAGTTTAAAGGCGAAGGTCCCGCTGCTCATCGTCGACGATGACGCGCCCATTCGAAAGCTGCTTGAGCGCGTCGCGGCGCGAGCGGGCTTTGATGTCGACACGGCAAAAGATGGCGTCGAAGCGCTGGAGTTGATGCAACGCAAGCAATACGCCATTGCCATTGTCGACTTAATGATGCCGCGCCTCTCGGGTTACGACCTCGTCCAGAGGATCAGCATGATGAACCCTCGCCCGGTGGTCATTGTCGCGACGGCATTGACGGATGGCGATGTCGCAAAGATCGACGACACGCTCGTCCGCCGCGTGATCAAGAAGCCGTTCGACGTGAAGGCAGTGGCCGAGGCGCTTGTTGAGACCGCTCGTCAGATCGCCGAGAAAGATACGGCGGCCGCAAGAGAAATTCCTGTGCCGCCAGCCGAGACTGTTGTAATCCGGATCAATGAGGCCACGGTCGTGAAGATCGAAACCGCGGCCGAACTGAAAGCGGACGACAAAAAGCCGCTGGAGGGAGAAGAAAAGAAAAAACCGCCATCGAAGAGCAACGGCCCGACTTCACATTGATCAGCGGATGGCCGCGTTGACGAGTTCGCGCTGCTGCTCTTCGTGCCGATGATGAGAGCCGGTGGCAGGCGCAGCCGCGATTGGACGTCCGACATATCGCAGAGTCTGATTCTCATTCAGCATTGCCGCCAATCGTTCGTGAAGGAATGGCCATGCGCCCATGTTCCTCGGTTCTTCCTGCAACCAAACGACATCTATGGCGTCCGGATATGACGCGATCACATCAGCGATCATCGATTGAGGGAAAGGATAGAACTGCTCAATCCGGATGAGCGGTACGTTGATTTTTGCCTGGTCACGCGCGGTTTTGACGTCGTAGTAGACCTTGCCTGTCGTGAACACGATCCGTCTCACATCGCCGCTGACCTCGCGATCGCGTAGTACCGGCTCGAAGCGGCCGCTTGTCAATTCATCGACAGTCGAGACCGCCATCGGATGACG
>DASYUK010000251.1:0-6117 GCA_036001325.1 Thermoanaerobaculia bacterium | reverse complement strand
AGCTTCAGCGAGAGAAACAACGTCGTGGCCAGACCACGGCTCGCGAAGTAGCGCTTGCGGCGAAGCGCTTCCTGCAGCTCGTCGATGGAGCGGATTGTCATATGTCGACGGCGGTGAGCGTACCACCACCCAGATTCCTCGCCGTCCCCTCGCAGTCGCTCGGGGCAGGCTTCGCGGCTCGGAATTCGCTGAGTTGCCGCGACGCGAGCAACGGCGAGTTCGCGCTGATGCCGGAGGAGCAGAAGCGGCGCGGAGTCGTCCGCGTGCGCCTGGCGACGGTGATGGCGAAGCGCGGGTCGCAGGTTCAAATCCTGCCCCCGCAACCAACACAAAACGTTATCCGCCGAAGATCTCTCGAAGGCCTATTTCGCAAAGGAGTCGGATCGTCTCAGGTGGCAAGTTGCGTCCGGCTGCCACCACCGCAGCTTCACGTGTATCGTCCGTAACCTCGGCGAATAGATCGGTCGATAGCTTCTCTACTCTGCGTGAGACGCTAACAGCGAGATTGGGACGGATGCTCTTTTGCCACAGCGTGCGCAGTTCGTCTAGGGATGACCCCAAGAGCTCAACGGTGTCATGAATGTAAAGCACGTCCTTCGCGCGGTCGGCGGACTTTCTTTTTTCGTTGATAAGCATCTTCTGCGCGATATAGCAAACAGCATTCGCTACTCGTACGTTTGCGGATTTGCCCAGAACGCCGGCGAACCCAGGAGGTAGCTTGATCGACCATGGTTCAATCAGAAGGATTTCTAGGTGACGTAATTTTTGGGCGGTAACGCCTGAAATTTCCGCCGTGTGCTGTGACGATTTTTCCCACCGACCTCCACCGCCGATCAGCGGAGTCACGAACTCTGCGTAAAACGCAGAAGTCTCATCACCTAATCGGTAGTGCGTGACCGGCGGATCGTCGTCCGCCGATAAACTCTTCAATGAACCCACTCGCTAAAAGCTCGTCCCTAAGATGCGTCTCGCGAGATATTCGGGATGGAATGGCAATATCGGTATCGGCAGTAAACAGTGGAGAGTACGGCGGAACCTCAGCGTTTGCACGGTACCGATAGAGTCGGTGCGCCCACTCTCCGATGATCACGATTTCCTTCAAAGATGATCGAAGCGCTTGGATCAAGCGCGCAAACTCTGGAAGGTCACTGTCGACGGGCATGTCGTGCGCTATCGATCATGGGCTTGATCACGCGATTAAAGATGAGATGTGCCTGTTCCTTGCCGCGAGTGGGGTGATTTGAGACATCGAGCCAGACTTGCAGAGCGTCGCATACGCGCAGGCCGTCTTTGACTAGTGCGCCGCGAAATACCGAATTCCGCGCGGATGGTACGCGAAGAATCAGTTCGGCAACGCGTCCCTGCTCAGCTTTCATCAAGCCGATTTGCGAAAGATCTCGTGGATGGATGTCGTCAACGTAGATATGGGCCGGCACTCCATGCACAAATCCCAGATGAAGCGCCTCGGCGGCAGCGAATAGCGCCACGCAGGCACGATCGCCGTGTGCCGCGAGGACACGTTGTACTTGAACGCGCTTGTCTCGCGCCACCACGGAGCGAACTGCGATTTCCGGAATCGGACGAATCGCGGCTGCTTGCCAGCGCCTGAGTAACTCCTCCAAGCGAACGAGCTGGATTACGCGGCTGGATTCGTGAACGAAACCCTCGCGCTTGAGTTGCCGAATGAATCGGAACGCCGTCATCACGGACACCCGTGATGCAACCGCTAGCTCTGAGGCATTACGATAATGGCCGACAGGCGCGTTAAGAAGTTTCGAATCCTTAAGGTATGGCGCGAGCAGTACCTTCATCATCCACTGATTCAGATCAGAGAATAGATCGGCTCTCGGCTTCTCCGTAGAGTCTCGCGATGGTTGCGAGGGGGGGCGCGCGTTCAGCGATTCAAGCCCCTTACCAGAAAATTCGCGGAGACCCTCCAGATCGACGACGCCGATAGCGACGTCCGGGGCGTGTACTCGCGCGAATTGATGAATCTGTTCGAGCACAGTCGGCGCAATTCTGGGCGCAGCGACGACGGCGAGAGGAGCCGGTCGGCCGTGGAGGTGGCGCACAGACGATTGAATTTGAAGGATTGCCTGAGCCATCAGGGGGACAAGCCGATCTGCCCGTCCCTCAGACGCAGCTTTTATCTCGACGGCATAGACGACATTCTTTTTCCGGATCAGAAGATCCGCACCGTCGCTGGGTTCACTCAAAACCCAACCTGCACGACGAAATACCTCCGCGATTTCGCGTTCGATCTGTGCCGGTCGGGTTGAGGATGAGACCGAATTGCGCACTTGGGACGTCTCCAATTTCCTTAACATGGCCTTGTTAATTAACATGGCCATGTTAGCATGGACGAGCCCGCATAAAACAGTCCTCTCACAAATCCAGTCTCAAGTTCGACGCGGGGTGGAGCAGTCTGGTAGCTCGTTGGGCTCATAACCCAAAGGTCGCAGGTTCAAATCCTGCCCCGCAACCAACACAAAACATCGTGCCGAGCCTGACGCTCAGTTCCAACTGAGCGATCGCAGTTGATCGAGGTTCACGTTCCCGCCCGACAACACGGCGACGACGCGCGAGCCGGCCGGCAGCTTCACCAGGCCGTGCAGGAGTGCCGCGACCGGAGCGGCGGCGGCCCCTTCCACCACGAGCTTGCAACGCTCCATCGTCCAGATCACCGCGTCGAAGATCTCGCGATCGGGGAGCGTGACGATCTCATCGACGAACCGCTGGACCACCGAGAACGTGATCTCACCCACGCGGCGCACGCGCAGGCCGTCGATGATCGTCTTGCAGTCGATCGTTTCGAGACGGCCGGCCTCGATGCTCATCCTCATCGCCGGACCATCGGAAGACTCGACGCCGATCACGCGGATCTTCGGATTGTGACTCTTGACCGCCATCGACACGCCGGAGATCAGTCCCCCGCCGCCGATCGGTACGATCACCGCGTCCACCTCCGGCCAGTCCTTCACGATCTCCAGGCCGAGCGTCCCCTGCCCGGCGATGAGCTGCTCGTCGTCGAACGGATGCACGTAGGTCAGCCCCTGAGTGCGCACCAGCTCCTTCGCCTTTTCATTCGCTTCATCCCAGATCATGCCGTGCAGCACGACTTCAGCGCCGTAGCCCTTCGTGGCCGCGATCTTGGCGGGTGTCGCGTTCTCGGCCATGCACACCACGGCGCGGATGCCGTGAATCTTCGCCGCCAGCGCCACCCCCTGCGCGTGATTCCCCGCCGACGAGCAGACGACGCCGCGCTGCTTCTGCTCCTCCGGCATCAGCGCGAACTTGTTCAGCGGGCCGCGGATCTTGTATGACCCGACGCGCTGGAACATCTCCGCTTTCATCCTCACATCGAATCCGCTGCGTTCACTGAGTTGCCGCGACGTGAGTAACGGTGTGTGCTTGATGTGCTGCGCGATGCGCGCGCGAACTTCCTCGAAGTCTTTCAGGCCAAGCGTGAACATGTTGACGCTATTGTGCCCAGGAACAAAAGAACGTCAACGGTTCGCAGCGCCATGCTGCATGTCGGTCTTCGTGAAGCCCGCCGGAACGTCGAACTCCGAGGCAGGAAGGGCACTCTCTTTCACGTTCGAGATCGTTGTCGTTGTCGTCCAGGTTCTCGAGCCGCCGCGACTCGAAGTCGTGGTACTGGTTATGACCTGCTTCAGGGGAAAGCTATTGATCGCACGAGTCTGCGATTCCATCAATTCGTCGAGCTCCGCGATTCCCATCTTGAAGCCGCGCAACTGGACGAACGATCTCCTTGGCGAATCCCACGGTCGAGCTGTGTGATCGCCCTTCTCGAAATCGACTCGCACGAAGCCGCCATCCACCGACGCCGTGGCGGCGGTCGAAACCTCGCCGCGCGGCTGGCTCGTGACGCTCTGGAAGTGATACGTGTAGCCGGCGAGAAGATTTGCCGCGATCAGGGTGACTGCTTACGGAGCTGCTTCGACGTTTGCGGTCACGACGACGATCAGCGCCTTGTCGCCCATCGTCGTCGTGCCGATCACTACCTTTTCGTTCTGACGGATGGATACCGGAGTGTTGAAGCCGACGTTCTGGTACTGGACACCGCTGTTGCCGAGGTCCAGGGGAATGCGCATGTCGAAAGAGAAGCGGTCGACGTTCAGCGTCTTTTCTCCGGCACTGATTTGCTGGAATCTGTAGCTGTAGAAGATCGGCTTTCCTTCCTTTGCGGGTATGCCGATGAGGGCCGGCTCGGCCACGCCGGAGTTTTCGATGCCTGAGCCCGGCCTCGTGCGGTGCATCGTCGACGTCATTAGCCCGTAGCTCGAGTAACGCAATGTCGACTGCAACTGCTTGACGACCGCGACAAGATCGTCGGGAACGGGTGCGGCGTTGGCGAGCGGCGTCTTCGAGCCGATCAGCACTGCGATGTTCAGCGTGATGTTGGGCGTTGATTCGGCGCGGTCGAGTCGCTTGATGGCCTCCTCGATCGCGGCGACGTTCTCCGGGAAGTCACGAACGGTAATCGTGCGAAGCTGAGGATTGACCGCGATGCCGGCGCCCTTGAATCCGCTGCCGAGCAGTTTGATGGCGGCGGCGAGGTCGTTCGGATTGCGGTTCTGCACGTCGAAGATCTTGTTCTTGAAGGCTCTGTTGTCGTTGAGCTCCTCGTCATCCTTCTTCTTCGTCTCCTGACCGAGGAGCGGCAGAGCGAGGAAGAGGACGGCGAGGAGGAAGCTGAGTCTTTTCATTACGTTTCTCCTATCGCGATTCATTGGTGATCCAGATGATGCGAATGTCGGGATCTGCGGTTGCGAGCTCGAGGCGCATCGGTGTTGCTTTGCTCGCAGCCGCGACAACGACATGGTGCTTCGGTGCCGCGCGGTGGCGGTTTCTGCGAATGGGTAATGGAGTGCGAGACTCCGTGACCGCGACGCGCTCACGCGGTTGCGAGCTCGCCGGGTGTACTGGTACCTGCGCGGTCGGAACCGATTTCACGGCGGGGGTCACGGCCTCTCTTCTCATCAGCCGCGCCGCTCCCAGCACGATCACGATGATGGCGAAGGCGATCTGCGTGATTCGGACGGCCATGGTCCGGCGCGCCTGACGCGCTTCGATCGTCGTCATCACAGACCTGCGGATCGCGGCGAAGTCGTGGCCGGTCAGCGGCATCTCGTCTTTCATTTCTTCCTCCACGACTCAACCCAGGCGCGAACCTTCGCGCGTGCCTTGCTGAGCTGCACGCGCACGGTGGAAGGGGTGTTGCCGAGAATCTCCGCCACCTCTTCAGTCGACAGGCCCTCGACATCGCGCAGAATGATGGCCAGCCGTTCGCGCTCCGGCAGACTCTCGATCGCGCGTCCGACGAGCGCGACGTCGCCGCGCGCGGCAACGGCTTCATCGAGAGCCCCGCCGCCGGCCTGCGGCGGAGCATCATCGAGCGGTGTGAAGATGCGGCGCTTCCTGCGACGGCGGTCGAGATCGCGGCACACGTTGATGGTGATGCGCGCCAGCCAGGCGTGAAAGTCGCGCTCCTCGTCGTATCGCTCGAGGTATCGGAACACCCTGAGGAACGTCTCCTGCACCGCTTCCTTCACCTCCTCGGCATCGCCGAGGATGCGCCAGGAGAGGTTCGCGACTCTGCGTTCTGTGGCGATCATCAGATCCTCGAAGGCGCGATGGTCGCCGGACTTTGCCGCGCGAATGGTCGCCAGAAGGATCGTCGGCTGCCCGGTCGTATCGCCTGCCCTGGTCAACACGCCTTCGGCGGTCATCGTGCCTTTCTCTAAGCACTACTCGCGGCGTCGCGGAAGTGTTTATTGAGACGGGGATGGGAGGGCGGGAGTGACGTAGGGGCGACGGGATCCGGGACAGGGTGGCAATTTGCCTTCGCCAGTCACTCCCTTCGGACAACGTGCGCATCGTCATCGAATACGAGAACGGCGAAACCCGCGCTGAAATCGGCGAGAACGATCTCTCGGTCGACGTGGTTACATACGATCACGCCGAGCGAGTGACTCTCAGCGTGACTGTCAATCGCGACAACGTCGAGGAGCTTGGGGAGCTTTTTCAGTCGTTGCTCGCGAGCTTGGGAAGCTCCGACTCTACCAACTGAGTCAGGCCGCCTCCCGAGAAGGC
>DASYUK010000250.1:0-12374 GCA_036001325.1 Thermoanaerobaculia bacterium | reverse complement strand
CTTGGCCAAGGTTGGCTTAGGAGAGGAGACCCCGATCATGCCGCGTTCACAAACCCCACTTGCGTTACTGCCAGTCACAAGGAGGACACAGGCCGAACTCACCATCGGCATGATCCGGCAGTCGGCATGATGCCGGAACGTATGGCAGTTGATCGGCCCTTTGACTCCCGCACGGATGACCGCTCCGCGCACCGCCTTCTGCACCGTCGACTCCCCAAAATGATGCCGCCCAACCCGCTCGCTCCGCGGATCCTTGCTGCGGTAGGCTGCCGGGAAAACATACTGCCAACCCCACTCTTTCGGCGCGTTCGGATACTTCCGCGCCAGGGCATGCGGCAACCAGACCTGACCGAAACCGGCTTCCAGATCCATGGCGTGCAGCCGGGCCACACTCGCCAGATGTTCTCCAAGAGGATCAATCAGCGGGCGTGGAAGCATCGTCCGCCGGTCGACATCGTCCTTCCCTTCACGAACGACGACGATTCGCGTCGCAAAGTCGAGGTCCTTGGCGTGTCTTCGAGCTCCCCCAGGATGCGGCGGACCTCGTCGCGACTCAAGACGAGCGGAAGGCGGTGCGGTTTCGCCGCCCGCACGACGTCGGTGATCCAGGGGAGAGGATCATCGAGTACATGGCGGTACAAGAAGAAGATCGCGCTGAGCGCCTGATTCTGCGTCGACGCACTTACATTCTCGTTCACGGCAAGATGCGTCAGAAAAGCATTCACCTGCTCCACCCCCATCGACGACGGATGCCTCTTGTCGTGAAAGAGAATGAACCGTCGCGCCCAGTTCACGTAAGCCTCCTCTGTTCGGATTGAGTAATGCCGCACGCGAACGGCCTCCCGAAGCCGGTCCAGCAGACGCGGAGGTTTCGCTGCTTCTTCCATGCGCCGGATGATCCCTCGGCACGTTCGCACAGGCAAACAATCTACGCCGTGTGGGCGGCCTCGTTCGAGGAGGTCAGCGAGCCGGAACGCTGGGCGCCAGCTTCCACCAGATGAACACCGCGACCGCCGCGGGAATGATGAAGATGACGAGAAAGATCGGGAGCTCCTCAGCGACCGAATAGCCGGCGCGCGCAACACCGATCCACATGTTGATCGCCGCGACCGCCAGCCAGAGCGGAACGAAGATCTTCGCCACCATCACCATGATCTGCGTGCCCCCGACCCACCTGCCGATGGCGATGGCGACAGCGAGTAAGGCAAGGCCGCCCAAGATGATCACGAGCGTCCGCACGCGGAGAGCCTAACATCCATGGTGCTCCCCATCACAACTCCTCTTCGAGCGCGTGCTATCCTCGGCGCGGTCCCTTCCATATGGAAATCGTGCAAACCGAGCCGCGGGGTGGGAGGCGGGCGGCGGCGGCTGGCCCTCAGCCTGGCGTTGCGGATCTCGCGCACATCCAGAGCCTGTACGACCACGGCCACGCGTATGACGCCTACCGCGCCACGCTGCACTTCGCGCCGCTGCGCGACTGGCGCGATCCCGAAGCGCGCGTTCTGGCCGGTCGGCTCGCGCACCACCTCGGCGCGCCGCAGATGGCCGACTCGCTCATGCTCCTGGCATGGCGTCGCGCGCCGGACAATCTTCGCGCGCGCTACTTCGGTATCCGCGCGCTTTTGTCGCGGCGCGGACCGCTGGAAGCGCTCGACGCCATCGAGCGCTATCCCGTTCCGCAGGAAGATCCGATCATTCACGCCGAATGGCTGGCGCTGACCGGACACATTCTCGGCGCGTTCCGCGACTTCGCACGCGCGGAGAAGATGCTCGCTGAAGCGCGGAGCATCGCGCCTGATCATCACTGGATCGCTCTCGAAGCGGCATCACTCCTCGGAATGCAGGATCGCGTTTACGAAGCGCTCGAAGAAGCGCGACGCGGATTCGCGCTGCAGCCGCTCCATCCCGGCGCGACGCTCGCCCAGGCGCAGATCCTTCTTCTCCTAGCACGCGACGATGAAGCGATCGGCGCGCTCGAAGCGGCGATGCAGAAGATCCAGTCATCATCGATCGCCGCATTTCTCGCCTCGCTTCTGACCGAGCGCGAGCGATACACCGAGGCGCTGCAGGCGTGGGAGTTCTGTCAGGTGCTCATGCCGCTGATCGAGAAGCCGACGCGCGCCTGGCTGCACGGTCACCTCTCGCACATGCAGTATCTCCTCGGGAATCTGGAGGAGTCGAAGCGCCTGGCGATCGCGTCGGGCGATCCACTGCTCGAACAGCTCGCGGCGCGAATCGATGAGTCGCCGGCGGCGCATCACAAACGGCTCAAGCTCGATGTGCCCTTCATCAAACAGCATCATGTCACGTGCGTGCCGACCACCATGGCCATGCTCGGCCGCTACTGGGGCGTCGATCTCGACCACCTCGCCATCGCCGAACAGGTCACCTACGGCGGAACGGCGACGCATCGCGAGCGACAGTGGGCCGAGCAGCACGGTTTCGTCGTTCGCGAGATCACTCTGACGTGGGATACGGCCGTGGCGCTTCTCGATCGCGGCATTCCGTTCACGCTCACGACCGCGTCGGCCGAGCAGGGACACGAACAGGCGATCGCCGGATACGACACGCATCGGCGCACGCTGCTGATCCGCGATCCGTCCAGTCCGGCGATGAAGGAGATCGACTTCGAGAGTCTGATGAAGATCGAGCGCTCGTCGGGACCGCGCGGAATGATCATGCTGCCGATCGCAGAAGCGCATCGACTCGACAGGATCGATCTGCCGGAAGCGAAAGAACGCGATGTGCTTCATCGCATCCTGCAAGCGCTCGACCGGCACGATCGCGATGAGGCGCAGCGACTGCTCGATGTCATCCCCAGCGGACGCATCGCTCGACTCGCCCGCCAGACAATCGCGCTCTATGACCACGACGTGCTGGCGCTGCTTCGGTCGGTCGAGGAGGAGCTCGCGCTCTTCGACGGCGACACGCATCTATTAATGATGAAGCAGCGCTGTCTGGCCGAGCTTTCGCGTTCCGCGGAGCGCAAGTCGCTTCTTCACGAGCTGGCCGGCAGCGAGAACGCGCATCCGATCTTCACTCGCATCTACGCCGAGGCGCTGAGCGATTGTGCCGAGGATCATGAGGCGGCGCTCGTCTATCTCCGTCGCTATCTCCGCAACGTAGCCCTCGATCCGGAAGGGCTCCGGGTCATGGCCAATGTGACATGGGCGGAGCAGCGCTTCGACGAGGCGACACCGCTATATCGCCTCGCCTCTTCGCTCGCCGAGACCAGCGAGCAGATGGCGACGTCATACTTCATCGCGGCGGCGCTGACCGGCAAGCAGGAAGAGGCGCTGGAGTTTCTGCGCGACCGCGCGCGGCGCGCGAGCGCGCGATCTTCGCTGCCGGCGCGCACGCTGTTCTGGGCACTCGAGCAAGTGTTCCGCATCGACGAGGCCTTCGAGGGACTGCAGCGCGAGATGTCGCTTCGCCCGGAGGACGGCGAGCTCGTTCTGTTCGCCGCCGACTGGTTCGCGCGTTTCTCGCGACCTGGTGTCGACGAACTGCTGCGCAAAGCCGAAACGATCACGCGCAAGGCCGATTTCCTGGCCACACGCGCGGCCATTCACGCGTATCGCGGCGAGCTGCACAAGGCGCTCGCCGACTGGAAGCAAGTGCTCGACATGCAGCCGTTGTCGACCGACGCGCATCAGGCGATCACGCAACTACTCGAGCAGGTCGAAGGGAAGTCGTCGGTCATCCAGTTCCTCGAGAAACTGATCGAACGGTTCCCCGGATATCGTCCCGCGCACGCACTCCTGGCCGGCGCGACGCGCGACTCCGATCCGGCGCGCCATGAGCGCGCTGTGCGTCATCTGATCGAGATCGCCCCGAACGATGCGTGGGCGCATCGCGAGCTGGCCATTCATCTCGCGAACAGCGGCCGCTTCGATCAGGCTCTGGCCGCGGCGGCACGCGCGGAAGAGATCGCGCCGGCCGAGGCGGCCGGACCGACGGTGCGCGGCCGCGTGCTCATGCTCGCCGGACGAAATGCCGACGCGCGCGAAGCCTTCCTGCAGGCGCTGGAGATCCTCTCCGACGAGCCGTACGCGATCGCATTCATCGGCGCCACGGCGGAGGATGGGAAAGCGCGCGCCCAACTTCACGAACAGATCTTCGAGACGATCGTTTCCAAGAGCGCGTACGGTGAAGGACTGCTGGGCTGGTTCGATGTCGCCCGCGCGAACATCGTGCCGCAGCGCATGCTCGAGCTGATCGTGCAGGCGACGACGCGACGGCCGGAGCTGTGGCAGTCGCAGTCGATCGCGATTCAGCACCTCATCGCCATGAACCAGGCGAAGGACGCTGTCGTCCGAGCGGAACAAGCGACCGCACGCTTCCCGCTGCAGCCGGCACTGTGGATGAATGCCGCGGCCGCTCATCGCGCCGCCGGCGATCGCGACAAAGAAGCATCGGCGCTGGAGACCGCGCTGCGCATCAATGCCACGAACAGCGAAGCGGCAGCAGAGCTGGCCACGCTGCTTCAGAATCGCGGTGAGAACGATCGCGCGATCGCCGTGCTCACCGCCGCCGCGGCCGCAACGCCGCTCGATCCGACCGTGCAATGGATGCTCGCGGAGGCGCTATGGACGCGTGGCGAGAAGGAAGAGGCCCTGCAGCGCATCGCCCGTGCCGCGAAGCTGGCGCCCGAAAACAACGCGATCTGGGACGACCTGCGCGTTTTCGCCTATGAGATGCAGCGCCCCGAGGTGCCCGCGCAGACTGCGGCGCAGCTCGTCGAAGAAAAGCCCGGCAACCCTCTCTGCTGGCTCGCACTCGCCGCAACCGAGTCCGACCTCGGCGCGCGTTTGACTGCGATTCAAAAGGCCATCGCTGTCGATCCGACATCGGAAACGGCGTACGACCGAAAAGCGATCGCGCTGACCGAAGCGGGGCGTTACATCGAGGCGCTCGAAGCGTGCGGCGGCCCGCATCGGGATCGCCGCCCTTCGCTCGCTCTGCGCGGACGCGAGGTGTGGGTGCGCGCGCAACAGGGCGATCTCAATGCGGCGATCGAGAGGATGACCGCGATCCTCCGCGACGAACCGAACTACGGGTGGGGTTGGTACCAGCTCTGTCAGTGGTATGCGGCGACGAGTCAGAACGACAAGTACCGCGGCGCCGCCACGGAGCTGACGCGCATCAGTCCCGACAGCGCCCTCGCCTGGAACTACCTCGGCGAAGCAGAGACGCTCAACAAGAACGTGAAGCCTGCCGAAGAATGCTTCCGCCGCGCGCTGGAGCTCGATCCCGGAAATGTCTTCGCCTCGCTATCGATGATCGATATCCATATCGAGAGCAAACGTGTCGCGCGCGCCGCTGAGCTCCTCGAGCAGGTCGAGCCGATGTCGCATCACCCCGCGTTCAAGTTGAAGGGACTCGAGATCGCGATCCTCCGGAGGAAGGGCGAAGACGTGAGACAGGTCATGTCTGAACTAGTCGCCAACCCAGCGCTCGATCCCGATCTCGTGCAGACGGCGATCACGCGAGCGCGTCAGGCCGGCCACGATGATGATCTCGCGAAGCTGCTGAGCGAGGCGGCGCGGACCGGCGTCATGAATCCCGCCGCCGCGGGCGAGCACATCCGGATCATGTTGCATTCCAAAAAACTGAACGAGTCACTTGCTCTGCTCGAGAAGTTGCGAGCGAAGGATGCAGCAACCGGCCAGGCCGCAGCGATCGCCTTTCTCGACACTACCGCGAGCAGGCACGAGCAGAAATGGCTCGACGCGTTCTGCAATCTCTATCCGCAATGGGCGATCGCCGATACCGAGATCTGGGGAATGATCGGTTACGTCCTCGTCGTCCTGCGCCAGTATCACCGCTGCGTTTCATCGATGGCCGATTGGGCGAATCGAAAAGGCGTTCGTCCGGTGATGCTGCTGAATCTCGCTCTCTCGTATCGCAACACCGGCAAGGATGCCGAAGGGGCGAAGGTCAACGAGTTCGCGCTGCAACTTCCGGAGGATCCGACGACCGCGCAGCATCGCGTCTGGGTCGCGTTCGACGCGGCGCTCAGCGGCAACTACGAACAGGCCGATAAGCGTATCTCGGCGATCGCGATGGATCAGCTCAACGTCGTGCATCAATCGATCGCCCGGCTGGTGTGGGCGCTCGTCGTCGCCGCGCGGGAGCGGACCCGTGGCGGCAAGTGGCGCCGCGCGGCGTCGGAGCAACTGCATCTCATCCTCGACGCGAAGCGGCGCGGCCAGGTCGCGCCGATCGTCGCGAAGTATTACAAGCAGACGGTCAGGGAGCTTCGCGAGGAATTCGCCCACGGCATGTTCGAAACGCTGTGGGCGTGGAAGATGGGCGCGTCGATGTAAATCTGCATTACAACTCCTCCCCCAACTGACAGATCCACACGACGTCGCTCACGACCGCGAATCCTTCTCCGCGACAGAATGCGCAGTTGGGATCGTCGTGCGTCGGCCGAAGTTCCTCGCTGCAGAAACGGCACTGCAGACCACCGCGCAGCTCCTCCATCGTCGTCACGAGGATCGAGTTGCAATTCGAGCATTGGAGCTTGATCTCGGCGTTTTCGTCCAACGTTTGCGAGAATACCCTTGTGAGCGCGGTCTACAAAGTCGAATGTCCGCGATAAACTCTGCAGCTCATGGCCATCCGCTCGGTCATCGTAGGAACGGGCAGTCACATCCCTTCGCGGGTCGTGCCGAATGACGCGTTCCTGAACTACGAGTTCCGCGATGCCGATCAGAAAGTGATCCCGAAGAGCAACGAGGAGATCCTCGCGCAGTTCGAAGCGATCACCGGCATTCGCGAGCGCCGCTACGTGCCGGACGAGCTGGTGACGTCCGACATCGCCTACGACGCGGCGAAGAAGGCGCTCGAGTCATCGGGGATCAACGGCGAGGAGCTCGACTACATCATCGTCGCGCACAATTTCGGCGACGTACGCGCCGGCACGACGCACTCCGATCTCGTCCCCGCGATCGCGGCGCGAGTGAAGGCCAAGCTGCAGATCGAGAACCCGAAGGTCGTGGCCTACGATCTGATCTTCGGCTGCCCGGGATGGCTGCAGGGCGTCATCCAGGCGGACTACATGATCCGCACCGGCGATGTCAGGCGGGCCATGATCATCGGCGCCGATACGCTCTCGCGCATCTCCGATCCGCACGATCGCGACAGCCTCATTTACGCCGACGGGGCCGGCGCCGTAATCCTCGAGGGACGCGAAACCGACGCCGGAATTCTCTCTCACGCCGTCCGCTCCGACACGATCGAGCACTCGAAGATGCTCTTCATGGGTCACTCCTTCAATCGCGAGACGTTTCTCGAAGCGCTCTTTCTGAAGATGGAAGGTCGCAAGCTGTACAAGTACGCGCTGAACACCGTCGCCGTCGCCATCAAAGAAGCGCTGGAGCGCGCGCGATTGGACATCAAGGATGTGAAGAAAGTTCTCATCCATCAAGCCAACGGCAAGATGGATGAAGCGATCCTCGGCGCGCTCTTCAAGCTGTACAACATGACCGAGTCTCCCGACGGCATCATGCCGATGACGATCTCCTGGCTCGGCAACAGTTCGGTCGCAACGATTCCGACCCTGCTCGATCTCATCCGCAGAGGCAAGATGAAGGAACATCAGTTGCATGCCGGCGACGTTGTCGTCTTCGCGTCCGTAGGAGCAGGCATGCACATCAACGCAGCGGTGTACCGGGTCCCGAATTGAAACCTGCGACCGTCCTCTTCTTCATCGCGGCAACAGCACAGGCGCAGGGATGGATGCAGTGGGCCGCCGACGCACAACACCAGAGCGCCACGTCGGTCGCGGCGCGCAAGCTCGGTCGCATCGAGGCGGAGATGGTCCTCGATCCATTCGCCGATCTCGAAGAAGCAGCCGCCAACGGCAATCTGCTGGCGCACTATGCCGTCCCCCTCGTCGACGGTGGCGATCTCTATGTGGTCGTGAAGAGTGGCGCGTTCGTCAATCCGGAGTTTCGAGATTCGCAGACGTGGAACGTGGTGAATCTGCGTCTGGTGAACGGTCAGCTCATCACGCGCTGGTCGTATGAGAGCGACTGGAAACCGGTCCTGTACGGCGGCAGCGCGACGTGGGAGCCCGTGTATCACCCCGCTCTGACCGCTGACGCGGTCTGGGCGCCGGGGGTGGGCGGGACGATCGATAAGATCGATCGCAACACCGGCCTGCGCATCGCGCGCTTCAATCCGTTTGGCGGTGGCATCGATGGCTCGATCTTTGTCACGGGACCGCCGGCGGTCGACACGCTCGGCAATGTCTATTACAACACCGTGCAGCTCGATCTATCGCACCCGTGGACGAACGATTCGTTCGACGCATGGCTCGTCCGCGTCGCCCCCGACGGACGGACATCACGAGTGACATTCACTTCGCTGACTCCGAACGCGCCTCCCGCGAACGCGTTCTGCACCACATCATTTGATGTGGCGCTCCTCCCCTTCCCTCCCAGCCGCAACGCCATCCCGCCGATCACTCGCTGCGGACTGCAGCGGCCGGGAATCAATGTCGCGCCCGCGATCGCGTCCGACGGCACCGTCTACACGATCAGCCGCGCGCATCTGAACGATCGCTGGGGATTTCTCGTCGCCACCAATCGCGATCTCACACCGAAGTGGGCGGCGTCGCTGCGCAATCGCTTTCAGGATGGATGCAACGTCACCATTCCGCCCAACGGCACTCCGGGCGGCTGCCGCGCCGACGCGATCACCGGCGTCGACCCTGCCGAGAATCAGGCCGGCTCGGGCCGCGTCCTCGACAACTCCACATCGTCGCCCGTGGTCACGCCCGACGGAAGGATCCTTTATGGCGCGTACACGCGCTACAACTACTCGCAGGGACATCTGATGATGTTCAGCGCGGACGGCATCTACCTCGGCGCATATGGCTGGGGGTGGGATCTCACGCCGGCCATCTATCGGCACGATGGAACGTATTCGATCGTGTTGAAAGAGAATCATTACAGCGCCGGCTCATACTGCAGCGACGTGAACCACTGCCCCTCCGATCGGACGATGAATGCCCCGAGCGATCCTGAGGCGTACTTCATGACGCAGCTCAACACGGCGCTTCGTCCGGAGTGGAAGTTTCAGAATCGGAACACGCAGAGCTGTGAGCGCCGGACGGACGGTACGCTCGAATGCGTCGACGATCATCCCGAGAGCTTCGAGTGGTGCGTCAACGCCGTGGCGATCGATCGGAACGGCGTCGTCTACGCGAATAGCGAGGACGGCAACCTCTACGCGATTGCGCAAGGCGGCGCTATCGCGACGCGCATCTTCCTACGCCTCGCTCTCGGCGCCGCGTACACGCCGACATCGATCGGCGCCGATGGCCGCATCTACACCCAGAACGACGGCGCGCTGTTCATCATCACGGACAACGCCAAGCGGCGAGCGGTCCGGCAGCGGTAGCCTTGGAGTGCGGCGGCTTGCCGCCGCCTTCGATATGATTTCTTCGGAGGCCTCTGATGCGCACTTTCCGTTCGCTGTGTCTTCTCGTCATTTTCGTGATCACCGCCGCGAATGCATTCGGCGACATTCCTGGACTGACTTCGAAGAAGCTGAGCAACGGGCTCGACGTGATCGTGATCGAGAACCACGCTGTACCGCTGGTGACGATCGAGATCGCCGTCAAGAGCGGCGGCTTCGTCGAAACTCCTGATTACAGCGGGCTGTCGCACCTTTACGAACACATGTTCTTCAAAGGCAATCGCGTGATCCCGAATCAGGAGGCGTATCTCAAACGTCTGCGGGAGCTCGGCGCGTCGTGGAACGGTACGACACAGACGGAACGCGTGAACTACTTCCTCACGCTTCCATCTGAGAACACGCGCGAGGGAACGGTGTTTCTGCGCGATGCTCTCTTCTACCCGCTTTTCCAGCAGAAAGAGCTCGAGCGCGAACGCGTCGTCGTCCTCGGCGAGTTCGATCGCAACGAGGCCAACCCCGGCTTCCATCTCGGCCGAGAGATCGATCGCAAGCTCTGGGGCAATCAATACTCGCGAAAGAGCGTGATCGGCGATCGCGAGGTCATCGTCACCACGCCGCGCGAAAAGATGGTGACGCTGAAAGAGCGCTACTACGTTCCGAACAACTCCGCACTTCTGTTCGCCGGTGACATCAAGCCGCAGGAAGCGTATGCCCTGGCCGAGGAGTTGTTCAGCGAGTGGAAGGCGACCGAGGATCCGCACAAGCTCTATCCCGAGCCGCCGATTCCACCTCTCAAGAAAAGCTCGACCCTCGCCGTCATCCAGCCGGTGAAGACAGCGACCCTGAACATCTCCTGGCAGGGGCCGTCGATGACCGACGATCTCCCGTCGACCTTCGCCGCCGACGTGCTCTCATTCATCCTCGCGCAACCGACGTCGCGCTTCTACAGGAACCTCGTCGACAGCGGCCTGGCCGATCGAGTCAGCCTCTCTTATTTCTCGCAGGCGCATACCGGACCCATCGCCGCCTTCGCCATTACGTCTCCGGAACGGCTCGATCGCGCACATGCCGCTCTGCTCAACGAGATCCGTCACTTCACCGATGCCGACTATTACTCGGACGAAGAGCTCGCGTTCGCCAAGAATCAGCTGGAAGTCTCCGAGATCTACGGTCGCGAACGCGCCAGTAACTTCATCCACACGGTTTCCTTCTGGTGGTCAACCGGTGGTCTCGATTATTACCGCAACTACGTCGACAACCTGCGCAAGGTCACGCGCGCCGACATCAACAACTATGTTCGCCGCTACATCGGCGGAAAACCGTCTGTCACCGGCGTTCTGGTGTCGCCGGAGAACGTCGGAAAAATCGCTCTCTTGAAGAATGCCGAGGTCATCCATCCGACGAAGGGGTCGTCGGCGACGGCGATGACCGCGGAGAAGAACGATCAACAGACGGAGGAATTCGACGTCGACGGCCTGCGCGTTCTGCTGCGCCGGAACCCTAACAGTGAAGTCGTGAGCGCGAAAGCCTTTCTCAAAGGTGGCCTCGGCTACGCCGGTCCGCAGCGTGCCGGGCTCGAGCTGCTGATGCTCGAAGTCGCCGAGAAACAGACGGCGAATTATCCGAAGGAGAAGATGGCCCGGGAGCTCACGCGGCTCGGTGCGCAGATCGACAGCAACGCGTCGGCAGACTATTCCGTCTTCACGCTGACGTCTCTGCTCCGCAGTTTCGATGAGAGCATGCGCATCTTCGTCGATGCGCTCGTGCATCCTCTGTTGACCGAAAGCGAGGTCGCGCTCGCGCGCGAGCGCCGCCTGACTCGTCTGCGAAGCCAGGAAGAGAATCCCGATTCGTACGTCGATCGGCTGGCTCTTCAGAACGCCTACGGCAATCATCCGTACGGCGCCGATCCGCTCGGCACGGTCGATCTGGTGAAGTCGGCAACGGCGAAGCAGCTTCAGGATCTGCATCGCTCGACGGTCAACCGGTCACGCCTCTTGCTCGTCGTGGTCGGCAATGTGACGCGACAGCAGCTCGAGAGTCTGCTGCGGCCCGCTGTCAAAGATCTTCCGGCAGGCGATTACCGCGCGACCGAGTTGGCCTCGATGCCGGATGCGGAACGCGCCACGACGAAACTCGTGACGCGCGATCTCCCGACGGTCTATGTGAGCGGGTTCTTCCCTGCCCCGAATCTCCGCGCTGAGGATTACGTGCCGACAGCAGTGGGACTCAGCATTCTCAGTCACCGCCTCTTCGAGGAGATCCGCACAAAACGAAATCTCTCCTACGCCACCTTCTCGTCATTGCGCCGCAGCGCGGTGGCGCTCGGCCAGCTTTATGTGACGACACCAAATCCGAACGCGACCCTCGCCGTCATGCACGACGAGGTCGAGAAGATGCGCACGACACCCGTGCCGGAGTCGGAGCTCAAGGATCAGGTCCGGCAGATGAAGACCGGATTGCTGATGAACATGCAGACATCGAACGATATCGCGGCGAGACTCGGCGAATGGGAGCTGGCGGGCGGCGGGTGGCGGAACTCCGACGCGTATTTGCGGAAGCTCGATGAAGTGACGCCGGAGCAGGTGCGGCAGGCGATGAATCGTTACGCACATAAAGTCGATTTCGCGCTGCTGGGAAAGATCGAGGGCGTCGACACGAAACTGCTCGAGTCGTTTTGATCCACGAGTGGTAGAAAAACTTGTCGCTCCGCCCGGTCCGAGGGATCCTCGGAGTGGGAGGAACGGTATGCGCTATTGGGTCAACACAATCTCACGTGAGCATGTCGTCAAAGGCACCGAAGGCGGATTTACGCAGGCGAATCACGGGAAGCCGGACGGATTGCGCCGCGTCGGACGCGGCGACTACATCGTCTTTTACTCTCCGCGCGAAGGTTTTCGGAGCGGAGAGAAGCTGCAGTCATTCACCGCGATCGCGAAAGT
>DASYUK010000249.1:0-2667 GCA_036001325.1 Thermoanaerobaculia bacterium | reverse complement strand
CTTGGCCAAGGTTGGCTTAGGAGAGGAGACCCCGATCATGCCGCGTTCACAAACCCCACTTGCGTTACTGCCAGTCACAAGGAGGACACAGGCCGAACTCACCATCGGCATGATCCGGCAGTCGGCATGATGCCGGAACGTGTGGCACGTCACCCGCTTCGTCATCCCCGCTTTCATCGCTGCGACATGCACCGCTCGCTGCACAGCCGACTCGTGCAGGTGATGCCTTCGCTCAGTTCCTCTCGCCTCGTCGACATACCGGCTCGTCGCCGGAAAGACCCACTGCCAAACCCAATCCCGGTCCGCATTCGGAAACGTTCGATCGATCGCCGTCGGTAGCACGACCGAGCCGAAGCCGAGCCGCAGGTCTTCATCGTGGATGCGGCGGACCTTCTCCAGGTGCGCGCGCAGCGGAATATCGATGACGCGCGGCAGCGTCGTCACCCGATCATGCCGCCCCTTCGGGTCACGCACCAGCACTTCGCCGCGACGGAAGTCGAGATCCTTCACGCGCAACTGAAGGGCTTCCAGAAGCCGCAGACCGGAACCGTACAGAAGCTGGACCACTAGGCGCGACACTCCCTGCACATCATCGATCACCGCACGAGCCTCCTCCGGCGTCAACACGACAGGTACGCGCTCCGGCCTCTGAGCGCGAACGATGTCCGCAATCCACGGCAGCGGATCGCGGAGCACATACCGGTAGAGAAAAAGGACCGCGCTCAGGGCCTGATTCTGCGTCGTCGCGCTGACATGACCCTCGACGGCGAGACTGCTGAGAAACGCATTCACCTCGTCCGGACCCATCGAAGCCGGATGACGCTTACCGTGGAACAGGATGAAGCGCTTGATCCAGTTGATGTACGTCTCTTCCGTGCGCGGGCTGTAATGACGCGCACGGATCTCCGTGCGAACACGGTCCAGAAGCTTCGGTGGCTCTCCCACACGCGAAGCCTCCCTCGGTTGCATGAAGGAGGCAAGTTTTTCTACGCAGTGTGGATCAGTTCGCGATCAGATCGACGTCTTCCTTCGGCGATGCCACCAGCATCACCTCGTCGCCGTTCATCGTGAATTCGATCCGCTCGGGGATGTTGTCCTTCTGGCGGATCATGAACTCGGACAGCTCATCCTCGATGTGGCGCTGAATGGCGCGGCGCAGCGGGCGCGCGCCGGAGTTCGCCTCTTCCTCCGCCTTCTTCAGCAGCCAGTCGACGACGGTATCGTCGATCGCGATGTGCACGTTCTTGTGGATGAGGGCCTGGTTCACGTCGTCGATGAGCAGACGGCAGATCTGCCGCAGCTCGGCCTGCGTGAGCGGATTGAAGATGATGATGTCATCGATGCGGTTGATGAACTCGGGACTGAACTCCTTCTTCAGCTCCGTGTGAATCAACAACTCGGTCGACTTCTGATCGCCTTCCGGTGTCTTCTCGCGGAATCCCATGTGACCCTTCGTGGCCAGGAACCGCGTTCCCAGATTCGAGGTCATGATGATGAGCGTGTTGCGGAAGTCGACCTGATTGCCGAGCGAGTCGGTGAGGATCCCATCCTCGAGAATCTGCAGCAGGATGTTGGCGATGTCGGGATGCGCCTTCTCGATCTCGTCGAGCAGCACCACCGCATACGGATTGCGCCGCACGCGCTCGGTGAGCTGGCCGCCCTCTTCGTGACCGACATAGCCGGGAGGCGATCCGATCAACTTCGACACCGCATGCTTTTCCATGTACTCCGACATGTCGAAGCGGATGAGATGCTTCTGCGAGCCGAACAAGAACTCGGCGAGCCGCCGCGCCACTTCGGTCTTCCCGACGCCCGATGATCCGAGGAAAATGAACGATCCCATCGGTCGATTCGGCGAGGCGACGCCGAGGCGGGAGCGGCGGATCGCGCGCGAGATCGCTTTGATGGCTTTGTCCTGACCGACGATGCGCCGCATCAGGATCTCTTCCATGTTGATCAGCTTCGCCGCCTCGTCCGCTTCGATCGACGTGACCGGGATGTCCGTCCAGGAGCTGATGATCTCCTCGACATCCTTCTTCGTCACTTCCATCATCTCGTCGCCGACAGTCTCGCGCTCGGCCTTGAAGCGCTCGATCTCTTCTTTGAGCTCGATCTCGCGCTCGCGCAGGAAGACGGCCTTCTCGAAGTCTTTGTCGGAGATCGCCTTCTTCATCTCTTTGACGATCGAGCGAATCTCCGACTCGAGGCGCCGCAGGTTCTGCGTATCAGCGACGCGGCGCAGCTTCACCTTCGCACCCGCCTCGTCGAGGATGTCGATCGCTTTGTCGGGGAAGAAGCGATCGGTGATGTAGCGGTTCGACTGATAGACCGCGGAGCGGATCGCCGTATCGCTGTACTTCACTTTGTGGAACGCCTCGTAGCGCTCTTTCACGCCTTCGAGGATCTGCAGCGTCTCGTCCTCGCTCGGCGGATTGACGTTGATCGCCTGGAAGCGCCGCAGCAGCGAACGATCCTTCTCGATGTAGCGGCGATACTCGCGAATGGTCGTCGCGCCGATGCAGGAGATCTCGCCGCGCGACAGCGCCGGCTTCAGGATGTTCGCCGCATCGAGCGAGCCTTCCGCGGAACCCGCGCCGATCAGCGAGTGGATCTCATCGATGAAGATGATGATGTCGGGATTTTCTTTCAGCTCTTTGATGATCCCTT
>DASYUK010000248.1:0-17315 GCA_036001325.1 Thermoanaerobaculia bacterium | reverse complement strand
GCCTCCATAGTAGCTGGGAAACGCCTAACGAGCGTGGAGCCAAGGGAGGTAGGAAGGTGGATGCAACACAATGATCGAAGACGAACCCCATCCGCGTGAGTGCCCTGTGCGGGCTAAGCGACCGGAAGCTCCGAGTGCCTTCATGAACATTCGGACACGTCGAGGTTCGTTGGGTTGCATGCAGATGGCTCGGGAGACTGAGCGGCATACGGTACGTCGGGTTTCTTTCACGCACATGGCGGACTTCACGTACTCATCTGCCCGATAGGACCACCGACCGGAGAGCCGGATGCGGGAGATCTGCACGTCCGGTTCGGAGGGAGGGGGAGCCTTCACCGGCTCTCCCTACCCCTATAGCGAGCGGCACCGCGTCCGCTGCAACCGCTTGTTAGCCGCCGTTGCTCCCCTCGGACGCTGCTCGCTTTGCTGCACGTTCGGCTTTGCGAGCGGCTTTCTTTGCGGAGATCTCCGCGGCACGCTCCTCGATCCTCATGACTTTGTCGGGATGTGGCTTCCCGAATCTCTCTTCGTAAAGCTGTTGGATGAACTCGGGTAGCGGTACCTTCCACGATTCTTGTTTATGGTTCGCAAGACTGCCGAACTTCTTCGGGTTCATGCCGAGTTCGCGAGCCATCTGAATCTGCGCGTGTGACAGGCGAAACCTCCTTCGCGCCTCGATCCAGATCTGGAGTTCAGGGGGAATCTTCGCTTTGCTCATTCGGACGTCGGCGGCTAACGGATCCCGCGCTCAGCCGCGCGGCCTGCACGCGCTGAAGTATAGCACTCGCGAGGATGTTGAAGCGGGCCGCGTCGGCTGCTGCGCGTAGTTAGGCGGCGGTTACAGGCCCGGCCCTTCTCCGCGACTCGTGCTCCAGACTGCCAGTACTTCGATTCTCTGTTTTGCCTGATCTACCCGGTAGTAGAGGTAATGGTGAGTCGCTGCCAAGTGAACTCGCCGTACTCCAGCGAGTTCGGTGTCGGCTGCGATTGCACCGACTTCGGGATGAGCTGAGATGAGCTCGAACACTCTTCGAAGCTCGTCGCGAAAGAGCGTGGGTGCCTTTGTCCGGTATGTTCGCCACCATCGCGACTCCTTCCGGATTTGCGCAGCCGCGAACTGCGTCGGCTTGACCGGCAGCCCACCGCTCAATTCGGCTTGTCTAGCTCTCTGAGAAGCTCGTTCTCGTCGACAAACTCGCCCCGATCTGCCTGACCGATAGATTGCAGAAGCTGACGTTTTTCCTCGGGCGAGACATCGAAGCTCTCGTTGCCCTCGCGAGTCAGTATCGTGACCTTCTCACCCTCGGGGAGAGGCTCGCCCTCGACAACGATTCGTCCGTCGAGAACGGTTCCGGTGATGATTTTCATGGGCCTATTCTACCGCGACGCGTGACCGCCCCGTCGTCCGCCCAACTCCAAATATACGGCATAGCTACGATCTGCCGGCAGATCGAACGGTTCAGAGGTGGTACCAAAGATCTATGCATGGATCTTCAGTTCTCGATCTAGGTCTGGTCATCGTTGTAGAACTCGTGGCGCGTCTGCGCCGCCTGCGGGCATTACCGCAAATACTGCTGCAGCGGCGGATGAAGGAGTTGCTGCGATTCCGGCGCGTTCAGATTCTGCGGCGTGATCAACGTTACGCCGGTGTCGACACGCTTCTCGATCGGTTTGCCCTGGAGATGGTCGACGAGCGTCTTCACCCCGAGCTCGCCCATGCGAAATGGATTCTGCACGATGATCCCGTTCAGCTTTCCGTCGCGCATCGCCTGCACGAAGATGTCGCTGGCGTCGAATCCGATGAAGCGGATCTTCCCGGCCTTGCCGGCGTCCTCCAGCGCGAGCAGC
Source organism: Thermoanaerobaculia bacterium (assembly GCA_036001325.1). GTDB lineage: Bacteria > Acidobacteriota > Thermoanaerobaculia > Gp7-AA8 > Gp7-AA8 > DASVHS01. Next base: position 15,467 of record DASYUK010000248.1, on the reverse strand, counting down.
GCGCCGGCGGTTGACGATTCGTTCGGCGCGAACAAGCCGTCGATCTCGTTGCCGAATCGATTCAGCAGATTCTCCGTCGCGGTCTTGGCCGTATCGCGCGTTGCGCCGGCGTATTGATTTGATGAGATCAGCTCAATCTTCGGGTACGCCGACTTGATCTTCTCGATGAATCCCTTCTCGCGCTGCTCAGTGCTGAAGACGCCCTCCTGATACCGAAGCGCAAGTACTTTTCCCTTGCCATTGAGAAGACGCCCCATCTCTTCTGCCGCCAGCTCCCCTCCGTGATAGTTGTTGCTGGCCACGAAGCTGATCGGGTCATTCGACTCGAGAGCGGAGTCGATCACCACTGTGGGAATGCCGGCGCGCTTCGCCTCTTCGACCGGACGCACCAGAGCGTTCTTGTCGAAGGGAGCGAGCACAATCCCATCGACGTGTTGCGTGACGAAACCTTCGACGACCTGGACCTGCTGCTCGCGGTCGTCTTCGCGCATCGGCCCCTTCCAGATGATCTTTACTCCGGAGGCACCGGCCGATTTCATCGCCCCGGCGTGGATGCTCTTCCAGAACTCATGCGTCGAGCCTTGCGGGACGACGGCAATCGTGAATGTCTTGGACGTCGCCGGCTGCTCGTGCTTTGCGCAGGCAGCGACGAGCACGATGGCGATCAGTCTAACGATCCAGCGAGTCATAGAGAGGTTGTGCGGGCCACACTCTCGCGAGCTCGTTCGAGACGTTGATGCCCACGATATGAATCTTGTCGTTGTTCGGAAGCGTCAGCGTTCTGACATTTCGAGGCAGATCGAACGAGTACTCGAACACATAGGAGTAGACATGCGACTGATTCTGGCGATATTGCGCCACCGGCGCGCGTTTAATGAACCCCGGCGTCAATCCGGTGAATTCGTACGTCGTTCTCTTCCTCGGCGGAGCACCGGGCGGCGCATCAGGCCGCGGCGGAAGAGTCTCCTCTTTCCTGTTGAACGTCCTGTTGTCCCACTGCCCGATGAATCCGGTGCCGTCCTGAACCGTGACGTTGTAACGCCGATCGCCGACGCGGAATGTCGCTTTCTGATCGCCATCCGCGGCGGCGAGCAGATTCACGCGCGTGAAGTTGCCGGCGGGAAGCGTGATCTTTTGTCCGCGGGCGGTCACCGCCTTGGAGTGCGGCGGCTTGCCGCCGCCTTGGCTTCGAAGCTTCACCGCAAATGCTCGCAACTGATATGGCGCAAGCGTGACAACGAGCTTGCCGTCGCTCACAGTCGCATCACCCACCGGCATCTCCTGACCATTCACTTCGCGCGCGGAGACGACCGGCGCTGCGAATGACAGATGGACGTCGTTCGCCGTCTTCCCATCGTTCTCGACAAGACGCACGATGATCTCGTCGCTGTCCTCCGCCTTTTTCAATGCCATGACGCGAATGCGGTTGTTGTCGACGCGCAGCAGAGAAAACTTCTTGCCGAGCGCTCCGGTATGCTTCGTTGTCTTGAATGCGATTAGCGGCTGATTCAGACGCAGCGCCTGCCAATCCGTCTGCTCCTCGCGCCAGTCGCCTTTGTGGCCGGCCAGCCCGTAGACGAACTCGTGATGACCCCAGTCTTGCGACGTCTGGTCGTTGTACGCCCGACCGTTTCCTTCGCCGAGGCCCGGGGTGTAGATGAGCGTCAGGCGCAGCGTGCGGTCATCCGGCTTGTCCGATCCATATTTGCAGTCGGAGAGTACGGTCATGCCGTATCCGCCGCCGCTCTCGGTGAGATCGAACCACTGGTGCGAGGCGACTTCGAACTTCTTCTCATCGTTGTTGCCACGCTCGATCGTCCCGACTTCCCAGTTGTACGTGGCTTTCGGGTTCGATGCGGTCAGCGGAAACACCGCTTTGAGCGCGGCCGCAGAAGTCCTCCAGTCGATGCGATGGGCGATCTCGATGCGATTGCCGGCATCGCCGGCGGCCAGTCGAATCGTCTGAACGAATTTCGATCCTTCCGCTTCGCGCGAGATCTCGAGCGCGACGCGTGCGGCTCCCTGCTCGACGATGCGAACTTTCGCAGGTCCTTGAACGTAACCACGAGGAGGCTTCTGCTGATCGGCCCAATCCATGTTCCACGCCGGCCAGTCATGCGGCTTCTCCGTCTGAAATGCGAGCCGCGCCGGCGCGGAGAGCAGCTCTTTGCCGACTCTCTTGTCGAAGATGCTGGCCATGTCGCCATTCGCGTCGATCTCGATTCGATATCGCGCGTTCTCCAGCAACGACTCGCTGATCTTCAGCTTCGAGGGCATCGATTTGCCGGAGCGCACGTCGTACACCGCATATCCGACCGAGGGAACTTTGGCGAGGAAGAGGAGTTTGCTGCCGGAGATCTGTGCGGGAACTTCCTTGCCGTCCGTGTCGAAGACGCGCGTTCCAACGACGGCGGCTTCCACGATGTCCTCGCGCGGAACGTTCAGCGGGTTGTAGACAACGATCGGCGTACCGGCGGTCTGTGTGTTGAGCGCGGAAGCGACGCCTTCGGTTGCGCTGGTGAGCACAGCGGCGAACTGGTTCATCGCCAAGACATCGTCGTTCCACGAGTACTCGTACGCCTTCGGCGTCGCCGTGCCGGCGGCGATGTCGTGAAACTGTCCGCCCATCACGAGCGTCCACGCGTCGTTGATTCGCGGGCGCGGATATTCGCGCACGCCGAGCCACTCCGCGGCGACGGAAGCTCTCTCCGCCGCGTCGGCCAGTACCTCGTTCTGCCGGTTCCATCGCTTCTGATACGCCTGCGATGTGAGCGAGCCGGCGGAGTGATTCGTCAGCTCGAGCTCACCTTTGTATCGCGGAAGACGCGACGCCTGAGCGGACGTGATGTCGAGAAACATCTGCTCGGCAGTCGACGAGATCACGTGCAGCGGTCCGTCATTCTTCGTGACGATCTCTTCGACCATCTTCACCGACGACTCCCGCGGCGATCCACCGGTGTCGCCGGTGCCGTAATAGTGATAGTCGGTGAACAGTCCGCTCACTTCGCCATTGCGCTGCACGCGCGCGGGCCAGTCCACGTAGTCGCGTCCCTTGTACGTCGGATCGCTCCTGCTCACGTCGTAGCGCACATCGCCGCTGTAATCGCCGGGATTGAACGCGGCGAGTACCGTGCTTCCATCGGGTCCTTCCCAGACGCCGACATTGAACGGGATGCCGACCGCCGATCCCCACGTCAGCTTCTGCGTCGAGAAACCTTTGATGCCGCTGTGCGCGAGGATCGCCGGCAGCGATGCCGGAAATCCGAAGCAGTCGGGGAGCATGAACTCGGCGCTCGTGCGGCCGAGCTCAGTGCGAAAGAAATGATTGCCATAGAGAATCTGCCGGATGATCGATTCGGCCGACGGCGAGTTCACGTCGCTCTCTTCCATCGAAGATCCGGCGGGGAACCATCGGCCGGCCTTCACGTACTCTTTCATCTTCGCGAAATCGTCCGGATAGTGCTCCTTCATCATCCGATAGCGATTGGCGCCGCTGAAGTTGAAGATGTAGTGCGGATACTTCTCGAACAGCGCGAAGTTGTCGTGCAGAGTCTTCGGAAGGAATTCCCCGATCGTGCGCGGATACTCCCACCGCCACTGCGTGTCGAGATGAGCGTAGCCGACGAGGTAGAGCGTCGGCGTCTTCGTCAGATCAGGATGATCTTCAGCGTAAAGCGGCGCGACGAGCAGGATGGCGAGAAGCGCGCGACGCACGCGCGGGAGTGTATCAATTCGTGACGGCGCGCAGGTGATCGCTCGAGCCAGTCGAGCGAGGTCGCGGTACGATCCGCGACATGGGCGATGTGACCCGGGCAGGTGCTTTCTGGGACAAGCAATCCCATGAAACATCGCTGAAGTTATGGATGGCGCATGCGCCGGTCCGGCGTTACATCAACGAACTGATTTCCGGCAACGCCGAGCATTGGCCACTAGACTGGTTTCAAGAGACCTTCAAGGGATTGCAATTCGGTCGCGCGTTGAGCGTTGGGTGCGGTACCGGTGCTCTCGAGCGGGATCTCATTCAGCGCAAGATCTGCACGACGGTAGACGCATTCGACGGCTCGGTTGCGTCTCTTGCGATCGCTCGGCAGCTTGCTTTAGCTGACGGCTCTGCCCAGTCGGTGAGGTACTACGCGGCTGATTTCAACGACCCCATTTTGCCTAGAAAAACCTACGGTGCAGTCTTCTGCCACCAGTCGCTGCATCATGTAGCGAAACTCGAGAAAGTCTTCCGCGCAATTCTCTACGCCTTACAAGATGACGGATATTTGTTTATCGATGAATATATCGGTCCCTCACGCTTCGACTGGACTCCGGCCCTTCTTGCCGCAGCGGCAAAAGTCTATCGGACAGTCGTTCCGCCGAACGCGCGACTCTTTGACGAGCTCGTAGCGCCCATCGTTCCCGACGATCCGTCAGAAACATTCCGTTCGAGCGAGATTTTGCCGCAACTGAAACGAGGGTTCGAGATCGTCGCGATGCGTCCATACGGTGGCAATCTATTGAGCCTCATCTGCCCTCAAGTTGATTGGACGCAAGCGCCACCGGATTTGATCGAGACACTCATCAGGATTGAGCAAGAGTCTTTTCAGGTCCTCGACACGAGCTACCATGCTGTCGTCGTGGCGCGGCCGAAAAAGCGTACGCGGGCTTATATCGCATCGAGCCGTTACTTCATCGAGCCAAAGCTGAAGAGGATAGGCAGAGAAGTCGCCCGCCTTGCGCGGCGACGCCATCGACGTTCGGTAGGATCAACGTGTAAGCTCGCATCCGCGCGTGCGTGTCAGTGATTGCGGCACTGTTCGAGCTTGCGCAGCAGGAAGCGCTTCTCCGGCGTCGTCGATGGCAGCTCGAGCCGCGCGTAAAGTACTCGGCCGCGCGGACGCGATCGCCGGCACGTAATGACAACTCGCCGAGGGTGGTGGCGAGGGGAAGATAGTTGTGGAGAGAGTCGGCGATCTCTTCGACCGCCGCGACCCCCGCCGCCGGCCCGTCGGCCATCGCCAACGCGATCGCGCGGTTGAGCGCCACGACAGGCGAGGGATTCGTCGCCAGCAGTTCGTCATACAACTCCACGACGCTTCGCCAGTCCGTCTCATCAAACGACGGCGCCGTGGCATGGCACGCCGCGATCGCCGCTTCGGTGTGATAACGCGTGACGACATCGCCGGACGCCGAGAGATCGAGATGCTGCATCCCGTCGGCGATCATCGGCCGGTCCCACTTCGAGCGATCCTGCTCGGCGAGAACGATGAGCTCTCCTCCCGAATCGATGCGCGCCGGCAGACGCGCCGACTGAAGCAGCATCAGCGCAAGCAGCGCATGCGCCTCTGGTGAAGAAGCGACCGGATGCTCAGCAACCGCGCGGGCGAGGCGGACCGCTTCAGCGCAGAGATCGCTGCGCACGAGATCCTCGCCGGTGTGCGCGCTGTAGCCCTCGTTGAACATGAGATAGAGGACCTTCAGCAGCGATTCACGGCGCGCGGGAAGCTCATCGCGCGACGGCATGCTCATGGCGATCCGCTCCTCGCGAATCAGGCGCTTCGCGCGGACGATTCTTTGGGCGATCGTGTCGTTCCGGCTGAGAAATGCGCGCGCGATCTCGTCGACGCTGAATGCGCAGACCGTCTTCAGTGTCAGCGCGATCCGGCCCTCCTCCGGGATCGCCGGGTGACAGCACATGAGCATCATGCGCAGCTCATCATCCGCGAGCTCATGCGCGAATCCGCTCTCGTCCGCGGGACATGTGTCGCTCAAGACGGCGACGATCTGCGGCTCTTTCTCGCGCAGAGTGGCTGAACGACGAAGCTGATCGATGGCCTTATTGCGCGCGACGTGAAACAGCCACGCCGTCGGATCATCGGGAACGCCGCGGAAGCTCCACTGCTGAAGAGCGGAGACGAGCGCGTCCTGCACGACCTCTTCAGCCAGCGACAGATGCTCGCTGCCGAGGATCGAGGTGAGTCTGGCGACCATCCGTCCGGCGCTGTGCCGGAACAGGTGGTCGACCAGTGGATAGATCGCGTCGCTCACACCTCATCGACCTGCCGGATCTCGATCGAGCCGAATTGCAGATGCGGATGATCGCTGCACTTTCGCGCGACGTCGTCGTAATCGCGAGCATCGATGATCTGAAAGCCGCCCATCACTTCCTTCGACTCGACGTAAGGACCATCGGTGACGGAGTCTCGCTTCATGACCCGACCCTCGCGGTCCTTCAGCTTGTTGCCGGCGAGCATTTGGACCTTCGCGCTCCAGTCGTGATAGCGCTGAATGATCTTCTGAATCTCCTCGGCGCTGTAGGTGGGGTACGTTCCGTTGTCGCGAAGCAGCAAGACGAATTTAGGCATGACGTTCTCTCCTTTCAGTGTAGGAGACGAACGGGGTGGGTGGAAATCGACAAAAAACAAGGCGCGCCGACCCCCGAGGGATTATCGGCGCGCCTCACACGCTAGCGGTCCCCGGAAAAGAGGTCCAGGGCTGGACCTTGCGTTGTGCGAAAGAAGTGCCAAAAGAATTGTGCACCTACGTCCACTGCGCGCCGGCCTGCAGAATCTGATCGATCGACAGCAGGCGCTCCTGCCCTTTCGGGTTCACGAACACCGAGTGGTACCACCCCTTGACGGCGATCGGCGTGAGGATCTCGTCGCCGATCTTGAGCTGCCTTCTGCTGCCGAGCTTCACGAAGACCTTCTCGTAGGCTGATCGGGTGAGTCGCGAGGAAGCCATCCGGCGGTCCTTTCTTCGATCGCCGCGGTCATCCTTTCGCCGGTCGTGCGTCTCTCCTTGCCAGGGAGGCTCGACTTCTCCGAGCGCCGAGAAATTTTCCAACTCTGGCAACACAGCGCCCCACCGTGTCGAGCGTCCCACATCATCGTACGCCGCGGGGCGATCGGTCAGATCGAGCAGCGACGGCGTCTCGCCTCGCAGAACCGAGAACAGCAGTCGGAAGCTGAACGGATCGGAGTAGCGGCGGATGGAGTCGCGAAAGGCAAGCGCGGTTCCGTGAGCGATGTCGCGCAGCGATTGCTCGCCATCACGGGTCGGCCACAACGGCGCGTTCGGATCGCTCGTGAATGGATTGCGCGCGAAGTGATAGTCGCGCAACACCCAGCCGTTGCGCATCGGATGCTTCCCCGGCTTCACGTTCTCCATCACCGGAATGGCGCGCCTTTCAATCTCCTCGATGCGATACGACTTCCAGGAGATCACATCGCGCACGACGCCGACGATCAGCGCCGCGGCGGCCGACATCAGACCAGGATCGGGGGTGAAATCGAGCGTGATCTCGATGCGATCGCGGCGCGGCCGCACACCGATTCCGGTCGAGCGGCGGTTCGCTGCGATCACGATGATCGACACCGGCAGCAGATACGCGAGCAGGAGCGCGATCTTTTGAATCGTGCGATTGCGGCTGCGCTCCTCGCGCCCGAGCTCGAACGAGATGTTGAAGTGGCAACTGAACGCCTGCAGCCGCACGCGCCGGCCGCTTCGCGATTCCCATCGATCGAGCTGATCGCGCACGAAACCGATCTGCTCCCAAAGACTGCGCACGACGCGGGCCGTGCACTGCGGCGCGATCTCGATGACCGGCGTGACGACTTCGAGCACCCCGCCGTCGAAGTAAACCGCGCCACCGGTCGGCAACTGCGACGATTTCGTCGTGCGCTTGAGCAGCGGCCGGTCGATGAACGCCGCCGGAGTGCGCCAGACCTCCTCCGGCGCTACCTCTTTGTCGTCGATGAAGACCTTGAACTCGGCCTCGAGACCGATCACCGGCATCTCGAGTTCGTTGCGGTACGGAAACCGCGGGTCGTGCTCTGAAGGCATTGCTGGTGCACGACGCTGACGCAAGGATTGCGCCGATGCTTTAGGTCGTGGGTCGTGGGTCGTAGGTACCGGGGGCGTCACCGTTCTTGCGGCGAAGCCCCCGGTACCCACGACCTATGACCTACCACCTAAGTGGTCGGCTCACTCAACCGGTAATACACCGTCAGCTCGTGCACGACTTCCTGCCGCTCGCCGTCCTTGATCATCGGCTTGAAGCGCCACGAGCGGATCGCGCGCACGGTTCCGTCGACGAAGATGTCGCGCTGCGGAGGGCGGATGACGATGACTTCCTTCACGCGACCGTCTTTTCCGATGACGTATCGCACGACGAGCTCATCTTCCCACGAGCGTACGCGCGCATCCTCGGGGTAGTTCGGATAGACCTGCGACAGCGGCAGCATCGGCAGCTTCTTGTCCCGGTCGATGTGCACCCGTCCGTCGAGGTCGGCGACGACGCCACCGATCTTTCCGCCGATCGTTCCCCCCTCTTCCCCTTCCTTGATGCCGCCGAGGAGACCGGTGGCAATGCCGCCCGTGACGCCGTTCGGAACCGCGAATGCGACCGGCGCAATCTCCGGCTGCACGATGGGAATCTCGTCGGGGATCATCGTCGGCGCGAGGATCTCGCGCGGAATCTGCATCTGCGCGGTCGTCACCGCTTCCTCGATCGGCGCCGGCTTGGGTGGCGCGGGCGGTGGCGGGGGTGGGGCTGGCGATTCGGAGAGAACGAACGCCACGGTGTACACCGGGGACGCGTCGGGGAAGGTTACCTGCGATAAGTTCGCTACGACGGCACCGCCGGCGATCAGGCCGTGCAGCGCGAGCGAAACCGTCAGCGCCTCGTAGATCACCGGCCGGTTCGGACGCAGGGTCGTCGCAGGTGACACCGTCTCGAACATGTCTTATTTGCGGGCGATGTTACACCAGCGACGCCGCGATCTGTGTCAGCTCTTCGGCAATCTCTTGTGTCGACGCGTGTGACACGGTCGCGGAATCGAATCGAGCGAGAACCGGATCGAAAACCCCGCGCTGAAAGAGAGCGGCGCGAAGGTCGATGAAGCGTTGGCGAAGATCGGGTGGCAGGGACGATTTCGTGGTCCGCAGCTCTTCTGCGATCGCCACCGCATTCCTCTTGATCTCTTCGATCGACATCAAGTTGGTCATTAGTCGTTGGTCCTTGGTCGTTAGTCCTTGGTCGTTAGTCTTTGGTCGTTAGTCCTTGGTCGTTAGTTTCCGAACGACGAAGGACTATGGACTAGCGACAACAGTTGTCGGTGATCGGTTGTCGGTGTCATCGTACGGGTGTGGCGACGGACCGACAACTGACCACTGACAACCGACAATTGGTTATCTTCATCGGTCTGCAAGGCTCGGGCAAGTCCACGTACTATCGCGAGCACTTTGCGGCAACACATGTGCACGTGAGTAAGGACCTGATGAAGAGCGCTCGCCATCGCGACGATCGGCAGCGGCAGCTCATCGAAGCGGCGCTGGATCAGGGGAAACCGGTCGTCGTCGACAATACGAATCCGACGCCGCTTGCCCGCGCTCCGCTGATCGAGATCGGACGCCGTCACGGCGCACGCGTCATCGGTTATTACTTCGAGATTCCCGTGAAGACGGCTGTCGAACGCAATCGCCTGCGCGAAGGAAAGGGGCGCGTGCCCGACGTGGCGATCTACGTCACATCGAAGAAGCTCGTCCCGCCGAAGTTCGAGGAAGGATTCGACGAGATCCATGTCGTCGCCTGAACAACTCCTGCGCCGCGTCTTTCCGCCGATGCTGGCGACGCTCGCGGACTCACCGCCGCGCGACGAGGAGAACTGGACGTACGAGCTGAAATACGACGGCTTTCGCGCCATCGCCGCGATCGCCGACGGCCGCCTGGCGATGTGGAGCCGCAACGAGCTCAATCTCGAGCCTCGCTTTCCACACATCGCCGATGCGCTGCGGAAGCTCCGCGGTCCGGAGATGGTGATCGATGGGGAGGTGGTGGCGCTCGATGAACATGGCGCGCCGCGTTTTCAATTGCTGCAGCAGGGGGAGAAGCGCGAAAAGATGTTCGTGTTCGACGTCCTCTGGCTCGACGGCCGCGATCTACGGCAACTGACCTACAAGGAGCGGCGCGCGCTGCTCGAGAAACTGCTTCGCCGGACGCCTGTGCAGATCGCGATCTCGGAAACACTCCATGAACCGGGCGTGAAGGCGCTCGAACGCGCGAAGAGATCCGGATTCGAAGGCATCATCGCCAAGAAGAACAGCTCCTGCTATGAGCCGCGGCGATCGCGAGACTGGCTGAAGATCAAGGCGCTCAACGAGCAGGAGTTCGTGATCGTCGGATTTCAGCCGAGCACGCACTCATCGCGCGAGATCGGATCGCTCCATCTGGCCGTGCGCGGCGACGACGGTCAGTACACATACGCTGGCAAAGTCGGCACCGGCTTCTCGTACAAGATGCGCGTCTGGCTCAAGGATGAACTGTCGAAGGACGTAGTGCCGGTCACCACCGTCAAAGGCGCTCCGCGTACACGCGACGCCACGTGGGTCAAGCCGCGCCTCGTGGCGCAGGTGGCATTCACGGAATGGACGTCGGACAATCGTCTGCGTCATCCAGCATTTCTCGGATTGCGCGACGACAAATCGCCGGAGGAAGTGGTGCGAGAAAAACCAGTGAAGATTCAGAGCCCTCTCCCTGTGGGAGAGGGCGGCGCGAAGCGCCGGGGGAGGGGCGAAAAAGTCACGCTCTCCAACCCCGACCGCCTTCTCTACCCGCGCGATCGCATCACGAAACAAGACGTCGCGGACTACTACGACGCGGTGGCCGAGCCGATGCTCCGCGCGCTGCGCGATCGCCCGCTCGCGCTCGAGCATTGGAACCAGGGGATCCACAAACCGTCCTGGTTCCATCAGAACATCGGCCGCGAAGCGCCCGGCTGGCTCAAGATCGTGGAGACACCGACGCGCACGACGAGTCACAAGTCCGTCAAGCATCTCGTCGTCGATCGTCCCGATGCATTGCGCTGGCTGGCGCAGATGTCGGTGCTGACGATTCACATGTGGCATTCGCGGGCGGACAGCCTCGATGAGCCGGACTGGATCGTCTTTGATCTCGATCCGGCGAAAGGGAAAGGGATCGAGCAGGCCATCGAGGCGGCGATCGTTATGCGCAAGGTTCTCGAGAACCTCGAGCTGCCGAGCGTCCCGAAAACCTCGGGCAAGCGGGGCATCCACGTCTTTGTGCCTCTGGCGTCCGGCTACTCACACGAAGATGCGAACGAGTTCGCCTGCTCGCTCGCCGCGGCCGTGACATCGAAGGTCTCGACGATGACCGTCGAGCGGAGTCTGGCGAAGCGGCGCGGCCGTCTCTATCTCGATTGCATGCAGAACGCGTACGGCAAGACGATCGTCGCGCCGTATTCGCTGCGGGCGATCGACGGTGCGCCGGTTTCCGCGCCGCTGAAGTGGAGCGAGGTGACGAAGAAGCTCGATCCGCTGAAATTCAATTTGCGCACGATGCCGAAGCGGCTCGATCAGGTGGGCGATCTCTTCGAGGACGTCTTCAAGAAGAAGGCCCGGTTGCCGAAGCTGACATGAGGGTCACGCCCGCTGCGCCATGACCGGCCGCTTGCGAAGAAGCATCAGCGAGAGCACGAGCACCAAGATGAGAACCGTCAGAACGGCCAGCTCGGCGATGAACCGCTGAAACATCGCTTCTGTGGCCTGGGCGATGTGTCCGAATTCCGCGGTCAGAACGAGCACGCGTCTGATTGCGGCGATCACGCCGACGAGAAGAAACGGCTCGGGGACGAGCGAGTGTTCGCGAAACGAGACCTGAACCGTGTACAGCAACTCGACGACGAGCAGGATCAGCAGAATGCGATCGAGCAGTCCGATCATGTTCAGAAAGAATGTTCCGGCGCTGAGATTTTCGACGAACGCGGAAACGCCTCCGATCAGAAGCGAAAAGGCACTCGCCGCGAGCAGCAGCCCCAGGCCCACGTAGACGATGTCTTCGAACATCGTGAACACGCGCGCGATCCACGCGCGGGTGATCGATACCGGCTCGGTAGGCATAAGGGTGACTAGTCTACTCACGAATGGAGCGTTGCCGACGCTTTGGATGGAATGGGAAGACGGAAGTGACAAACTGCGGAATGCAGAATTCTGCATTCGCTTCTCCTCGAGCGTCGTAGATGAATCCCGCGCGAAGCGGCGTGGCGACGAGGAGCGCCGCGAGCACGACTCGCATTCTCAAATGATGACATGCGTCAGCGCTGTTTGGAGATAATGCCTGCGCTTGTCGAAGAACGTCATCATCACCGGCGGATCGAGCGGTATCGGCGCGGCGCTCGCGCGCGAGCTCGGAGGCCGTGGTTGGTCGCTGGCGCTTCTGGCTCGGCGCGCCGAGGCGCTCGATCAGGTGCGCGCGAGCCTGCCGGGAAAAGCGGTGGCGATCGCCTGCGATGTCACCGACTCCGCCGCGGTCGAGCGCGCCGTGCGACGCGGCGAAGCCGAGCTCGGAGGAACCTTTGATCTGGCCGTGGCGAACGCCGGTGTCGGCATCCCCGGTCATGCCACGAAATTCAACCTCGCCGACGCCGAGCAGACCATCCGCGTCAACGTCCTCGGCATGATCTATCTGTTCGCGGCGACGATCCCCTCCATGGTCGACAGGCGAAGCGGACGATTCGCGGGAATCGCGTCGGTAGCCGGCCTGCGCGGGTTGCCGACTGCCGCCGCATATTCAGCGAGCAAGGCGGCGATGCAGGCGTTTCTCGAGGCGAGCCGCATCGAGCTCGCGCCGTACGGCGTCGGCGTGACGACCGTCAATCCCGGTTTCATCGCTACCGCGATGACGGAGAAGAACAAGTACAAGATGCCCTTCCTCATGCATGCGGACGAAGCGGCGAAGGTCATCGCCGACGGCATCGAGCGCGGCAAGCGCGTAGTGCAGTTCCCGTTAGCGACGTCGTTGCTGATGCGTTTCCTGCGGATCCTGCCCGACGCGATCTACGATCGCATCACCGCACCGCAAGCGCGCCGCAAGATCGATCCGTCCAAGGTGAAGCGATGAATACGCGGGGCGTGCGCCTCTGGTCGCTGCGCAACGTGTTTCTGCTCTGGTTCGTGAAGCCGTCGATTCTCGAGATCAACGAGCGCCGTTGCGTGGTGAAGATCCCGCTCACCTGGCGGACCCGCCGCAACGACATCCACGCCATGTACCTCGGCGTCCTCTGCATGGGCGCCGATGTCGCCGCCGGTCTGATCGCGTTCGATCAGATGCAAAAGCGGAAACTGAATCTCTCGTTTGTGTTCAAGACTGTTCGAGCGGAATTTCTGAAACGAGCCGAAGACGACGTGCTCTTCACGAACGAAGATGGTTTTCTGATTCAGGATCTGATCGGCCGCACGCTGGCGAGCGGCGAACGCGAGGATGCCGTGGTTCACGTCACCGCGACGGTGCCGTCGAAGCTGGGCGATGACCCGGTCGCGAAGTTCGAGATGACGCTGTCACTCAAGAAGCGATGAACATGGGGTCAGGTCTTTGTTTTTCACTTTTTTCTACCGCGTGGAGAAAAAAACTGAAAAGTAAAGACCTGACCCCAATCACCGCGAGAGGTCGCCGTAAAGCATCTCGATAAAGCCGTCCGAGCTCACGAACCACCCTTGCGGTCCCCACTCGTCCCACTGGGCGAGGATCTTGTCGGCCTTCATCTGATCGAGCGAGCGTCCCGCTTTGATGGCCCTTTCCACCGTACCCGATGTTCCTTTGAGCATATCGACGAATCGGCGCAGACCAGCCTTATCGGAGAGGTCACCGTGGCCGGGAATCACCTTCACATCATCGGGAAGCAATGCGATGACTTTGTCGACGTTCGCGATCAATCCCTTGACGCTTCCGCCGTTCGCGACATCGATGAAGGGAAACCGCCCGTTGAAAAAGTCGTCGCCCATGTGCACGACGTTCGACTGCGGGAAATAGATGACCGCATCTCCGTCGGTGTGGCCACTCGGGAAGTGAACCGCGCGGATGTCTTCGCCATTTACGTGCACCGTCGCCGTGTCGTTGAATGTGACGATCGGGAGCGCCTGCTTCGCTGCGGGAGGTCTCGAGCTGCCGTCACGTGCGGTCGTTCCGCTCTGCAGCCGTTTGCGCACGTTGTCGTGCGCGATGATCGTGCCGGTGTGGGCAAAGATCTCATTTCCGCCGACGTGATCGCCGTGAAAATGCGTGTTGATGATGAATTTGATCGACTTGTCGGTGATGCCGTTGAGCGCCTGAATGATCTTCGGTGCGAGCGGCGCGAACTGGTCGTCGATGATCACGATGCCGTCATCGCCGGCCGAGACGCCGATGTTGCCGCCCGATCCGGTGAGCATGTACACCGTTCCGGCGACCTTCGTCGCCTTCACTTCGACTTTGCTGAAGTCCCGCTCCTGGGCAGACGCCGTGACAGCATAGAGAGCGATAGCAAAAACGAATACTCTGCGCATGGCGCGCCATTCTACCGATGTCATTGCAAGCTGCCATCACTGAGGCCCACGCGAAAGTGCGCCATGGTTATCCATGGTGGCTGCGCCTCTTCCTCGTGCGCGGTGTTGCCGCCATCACCATCGGCCGGCGCATCTACGTCGCCGCCGACGTCGCCGAGCAACATCTCGAACAACTGCTCCGCCATGAGCTGGTGCACGTGCAGCAGATCGCGCGCCTGGGCGCGCTGCGGTTCTATTGGCGCTATCTTGCCGAGTTCGTCGCGCTGCGCCGCCGCGGCCTTTCCGCAGCCGAGGCGTATCGGAATATCTCGTTCGAGATGGAAGCGCTGGCGGCGGAGAAAATCCTATAATCGACTCAATTCCTTGACATGATCCAGTTCCATTCGCTCGAGATCCCGCAGCTCGAACGTTTCCTGGAGCGACACAAATCCGGATTGTCGCTCGGAACCGATGTGGATCTCGATCTGGTCCTTCGCGAGATTTTGAAAAAGGCGTTCGAGTTCGTGCCGTCCGAATCAGGCTCGATCCTTCTCGACGATCCGTTCCGGAAGATGGCATCACGCGAGGAGAACGAGCTGGTCTTCATCGCCGCGTTCGGCGATTCGGCGCGCGATCTCGTCGGCCAGCGCCTCTCCGCAAAGCACGGCATCGTCGGTCAGGTTTATCAATTCAGCACACCCTATCTCTCGGCTGACGTCGACACGGACAAACATTTCTATCGCGAGATCGACGAGTTGACCGGACACAAGTCGCATTCGATCGTGGCCGTGCCGATCTATATCGGTAAGCACGTCTGCGGCGTTCTAGAGCTGATCAATCGTCTCGACGGAAAGACGTTCACCCAACGCGACATGACGCTGCTGGAGATCTTCGCCGGCTACACGTCGTTCACACTGCAGAACGCGCTCGATGCCAAACGCGCGCAGGAGCTGGCGAAGAAGGACGACCTGACCGGCCTCTACAACGATCGCTGGTTCAACGTCCGCGTCAACGAGAGCCTGACCGAGGCGCGGACGAGCGGAAAAGAGCTCGTGGTGATCTTCATGGACCTCGATCAGTTCAAGGAAATCAACGACACGCATGGTCATCTCGCCGGAAGTCAGGTTCTGCGCGAAGTCGGCTTCATCCTGAAGCGCGTCGTG
>DASYUK010000247.1:0-5165 GCA_036001325.1 Thermoanaerobaculia bacterium | reverse complement strand
GTGATGCCTTGTCGCTGCAGCTCCGGCAAAACGCTTCTCGAAGGAGCGGAAGCCGGCGTCGAAGCAGTTGAGCGGAAGCTGGCAGGTGTCGAACCGATATTCGCGCGACAACATGTCGAGGTGGATGTCAGGATCCTTGTGTCCGGTAAAGCCGATCAACCGCGCCTTGCCGGTGCGCTTTGCTTCATCGAGCGCTTCGACCGCGCCGCCGGGCGCAAAGTACAGCGCCGGCTCATTCGCGTAGATCACCTCGTGGATCTGCCAGACGTCGAGATAATCGGTCTGCAGGCGACGCAGCGATTCGTGAAGCTGTTTCATCGCCGTCTTCCGATCGCGACCGTGTGTGCAGACCTTCGTCATCACGTACACATGATCGCGGCGGCCTTTGAGCGCTTTGCCGAGTCGGATCTCGCTTTCGCCGTCGTGATAATCCCAGGCGTTATCGAAGAAGTTGACGCCGCGATCGATCGCTTCGCGGACGATCCGGTTCACTTCGGTCTGCGTCTTGACGAGGCCGAAGTGATAGCCGCCGAGGCCGATGATGGAGACTTCGAGGCCGGAGTTGCCGAAGAAGCGCTGGGGAACCGGCTTCATCTTCGCTTCCGTCCGCCCGCGATCATCAACGCCACGCCGCCGGCGATCAGCACGCCGCTGATCGCTGGATGGATGCGCTCGCGCACGGTTGTCTGCACACCAAGCGACACGGGACCTGCTTCGATCCCGTGTCGCTCGCGATGAGGAATCGGTACGAACAGTGAAGCGATGCCGAGCAGAAGAAGGATCACGCCGATAGGCAGCAAAGCGCGCATAGGAACATTCTATGTTCTCAGAGACGCGCGTGCCCGCGTGCTAGCCTTCAACGGTGGCCAGCAGGCGAATTGCGCTCTTCGCTCCGCTACTCCTCCTCGTCCATTGCGCCACCAGCGCACCGCGCGACCTCGGCACTGAGATCGATCGGATCATCGCCTCAAATCGAGGAAGGATGATCGCTGTGGCTTATTACGATCTGCGCGACGGATCGAGTCTCGCTCGCAATGATCGCGAAGTCTTCCACGCCGCGAGCACGATGAAGGTGCCGGTCATGCTGGGAATCTTCGAAGCCGTTTCGCGCGGCGAGCTGCGTCTCGATCAGCGGGTGCGCGTCCGCAACCAGTTCGTGAGCATCTTCGACGGCTCGACTTATGCGCTCGATCCGAAAGACGATTCCGACGCGCCGCTCTACCAGATCGTCGGGCGCGATTTATCGCTCGAAGAGCTCGTGCGGCGAATGATCGTGCGCAGCTCGAATCTCGCGACCAACAACGTCATCGAGTTGATCGGTGCGAAGCGCGTCATGGCTCTCATGAAACAGATCGGGGCAGATGACATTCAGGTGCTGCGAGGCGTCGAGGACGGCAAGGCCTATCGCGCCGGGATGAACAACACCACTACCGCCCACGATCTCCTGGTCATCTTCCGCGCCCTCGCCGAAAGCCGCGTCATCTCTGCGCAGGCATCACAGAAGATGATCGAGATCCTCGCCGGTCAGGAGCACAACAACGGGATCCCCAGGGGAGTGCCGCGAGGGACGCGAGTCGCGCACAAGACCGGATCCATCACCGAGATCGCGCACGACGCTGCGCTCATCACGCGACCGGACGGATCGTCGTACCTTCTCGTCGTTCTGACGCGCGGATTCAAGAAAGAGAATCGCGCCGAAAGGGTGATCGCCTCGATTTCGCGCGCGGTCTGGCGATCTCAGTCCATAGTCGTTAGTCGTTAGTCGTTAGGAGCCAACGACTAAGGACCAACGACTAAGGACCAACGACTAAGGACCAACGACTAAGGACCAACGGGCACTGCTATGATGTCGCGCCTTCATCTCACCGCACGGAGAAACCATGCCTCGTCTCTACCTTCTGAGCGCGCTCGCGGTATCGCTCGCTCTTCCCGCTACGGCCCAGCAATCCTGCGATCTGCAGATCCGGGTAACTTGCACCAACAGCTCGAACAACATCGCCTGCACGAGCACAACGCTCAATGCCGGCTCGAACGTCTGCACCGGCGGGTTCCTCTCCGGCTACTACGTCGTCGGCGCGGGGAAAGTCACGGCCTTCGCGAATTCGCTCGCCCTCGGGGATTGCTTCGACAGCAGCATCTCCCCCCAGCCAGGCGTGTCTTACATATTCTGCTTCGGCACTGCTTCACTCCATCCGGGCGGGCAGTTCACGGCATCGGCCATGATCACCGGCGGTGGTGGAGAGATCCTCGGTTTCACGGGCGTGTGGGATGAAAACTTCGAGACTCAAAAGGCGCTCGTCTACGCGCAGGCGAACGTGAGCACACCGACGTGCACGCCGACGATCAGCTCTCCGCCGGTGACGCAGTCGGGTCTTGATTATGAGGTTTCATGGACCGCAGTTTCTGACCCCGCAGCGCAGTACCTCGTCGAAGAATCGACGGCTCCCGACTTCAGCGCCAATCTGACGCAGATGCAGGTCAACGGCCTGAAGCGCGCTTACCGGCACGACGTATCGGCATCGACGACGTTCTACTACCGCGTCCGACCGACCAACTGCGCCGGCGGCACGCCACAGGTCTCCGTTACGACGAGCACGATCGTGCAAGCGCCTCCTCCGCCATCGACGAGTCGCAATCCCGAAGTGACCGTTCCATTCGGCACGACGCAACCGGTCTCCATTCAGGTCTTCATCCCCGGGTCGGGCGGCTCGATGACTGCGCTCGCCGATCCGACATTCACAGCGACCACCGACAAACCGTACCTCACCGTCACTCCATCTTCGGGAACGATTCCACCGGCCGGTACGACGGTGACTGTCACCGCTTCGCCGGGATCTCTGCCTCCAGGTGCGAGCACCGGCACATTGAAGGTGACGACGAACGGCACGACCACGACGAACACCCCGATCTCGATCAGTCTCGTCACACCGGTCGCACCGGGCGGCAAGACTCTGCCACCGCCGAATGCGCTGATCATCCCCATCGTGACGCATGTCAACGCGGCGGCGGGTCCATTCCTGTCGGATGTTCGTCTGACCAACGGCAGCGGTTTGCCGATGACGTATCAGATCACGATGACACCGACCGCCACCGATGCCACGACCAGCAGCAAGGTTACGGTCGTGACCGTCGGCGTGCAGGAGACCACGGCTCTCAACGACATCGTGAAGAACTTCTTCGGATTCGGAGCGACGGGTGCGCCGACGGACGTCGGCTTCGGCTCGCTCGAGATTCGTCCGATCGACTCTGGTTCTCTGCAGACGTTCGCCGCGAGCCGCACATACGCGAGCGTGGCCCTCGGTACATTCGGCCAGTTCATCGCCGCTGTTCCGTTCTCGAAGTTCGCGACGAGAGTGCCGTCGCCGATCAACATTCCGGGAACGGGAGGCGGTCGACTGATTACGAAACTCTCGCTGCAGCAGGTCGCGCAGTCGCCTCGCTTCCGCACGAACTTCGGACTTGCGGAAGGAGCCGGCCAGCCGGCCAGCGGCGTCATTCGCATCTTCGACACCGCCGGCAACAACCTCAAAGAGGTGCCGTTCAGCCTCCTGCCGGGCGAGCAGCGGCAATTCAACGGGTTCATCTCCGCGAACGGAGTGGCGACGCTCACCGATGGCCGCATCGAGGTCGAAATCACATCGGCGACCGGCGCCGTCACCGCGTACGCGTCCGTACTCGACAACGCGACGACGGATCCGCTCGCGGTCCCGCCTGTCGATGTGGAGTCGGTCTCGTCGACACGCTATATCGTTCCCGGCATCGCGGAACTGATCACTCCCACGAGCAACTTCCACTCCGATGTCCGCATCTTCAACGGTGGTGCGAGCGACGTTGTCGCGACGCTATCGTTCTATCCGATCCAGGGTCTGTCGGGAGCAGCTCCGAAGTCGTTGACGATCCCGCGCGGTCAGGTGGCGGTGCTCGACAACGTCCTCCCTTCATTCTTCAACGCATCGGCGACGGGCGGTTCGATCGTCATTACGACGCCGTCACCGTCATCACTCGTCGCGACAGCTCGCACGTACACGATTGTGGAGAACAACGGCACATACGGACAGTTCATCCCCGGCGTGACGCCGCCCGAAGGGGTCGGCAATGGAGATCGCGCGCTGCAAGTCCTTCAGCTCGAGCAGTCCGACGGTTTCCGCTCCAACCTCGGCCTCGTGGAGCTCACGGGCAATCAAGTGACAGTGAGAGTGTCGCTCTACATGCCCGACTCGAAGATCACGCCGTCGTTTGATGTGCCGCTCGGCGCTAACGAATTCAAGCAGTTCAACAGCGTGATCGCCACGTTCCTCGGACAGGACACGCAAACGTACAACGCGCGCGTTTCGGTGCAGGTGATCGACGGCACCGGCCGCGTCTCGGCCTACGGCTCGGTCATCGACAATCGCAGCAAAGACCCGACATACGTGCCGGCGCAGTAGAATTCACCGCCAATGGGCACCTCGCTACGGATGATGCGCGTGATCGACTCGCACACGGCGGGTCAGCCCACTCGCGTGATCGTCGAAGGTGGCCCCGATCTGGGGAGCAGCTCGCTCGCCGAGCGCCGCGACCGTCTTCGCAATCAGTTCGACCGCTTTCGCTCCGCGGTCGTCGGCGAGCCGCGCGGCTCCGACACGCTCGTCGGCGCAATGCTTTCCAAGCCGTCCGATCCTTCCTGCGCCGAAGGCGTGATTTTCTTCGACAACAGCGGATACCTCGACATGTCCGGCCACGGCATGATCGGCCTGGCCGTGACGCTCGAGTATCTGGGCCGCATCAGCGCCGGCGCCCACAGAATTGAGACACCTGCGGGAATCGTCACCGTGGATATTCATCCGATCGGCGACATCTCTATCCAGAACGTTCCGAGTTTCCGTCACGCGAAAGATGTGACCGTGACTGTGAATGGATCAACATTCGTTGGCGACGTCGCGTGGGGTGGTAGCTGGTGCTTTCTGGTCAACGATCATCAGGAGGAGCTCAACGTAGGACGCGTCGAACGACTGACCGAGGTGGCGTGCTCGATCCGATCTGCTTTGGCGCGCGACAAGATCGTCGGTCCCCGCGGTGAGGAGATCACTGACATCGCGCTCTTCGGGCCGCCCCAGCGTCGCGACGCGAACAGCAAAGACTTCGTTCTGCGATCGGGAAAGTCGTACCGCCGTGCCCCCGGCGGT
>DASYUK010000246.1:0-5783 GCA_036001325.1 Thermoanaerobaculia bacterium | reverse complement strand
TTCTCCAGACGCAGTGCGAGGAACAGCGGCCGGTTGATCTCTTTCCACGTCTTCACCTGCACGCCCGGAAACTTCGCTGCCAGCTCCCTCTGAATCTCCTCGGCCCGCGCGGCATCGCCGTGCATCTCGATCGATGTCGGTTCACCGTGTGTGCCGAAGAGCGCCGACGCTTCGCTCATCGGAAGCCAGGCATCCGTGCTCTGCTCAGAGGGAGCGACGATTCGTCCGATGCGAAATCTTCGCATCACGGGGACGGGACCGAATGGCGTGAGCCGTGTGCGCGGTGCGACGACCGTGATTGCATCGCGCGTCGTGAGGCTGATGGATGCGGCGAAATCGCGCGTGAGCGAGATGGAATCGGGTTCGATCGCCTCCTCCGACGATCGGATGCGCATCGGACGTCCGCGACGCTCGGTCTCGTTCGCGCCCCAGCCGATACCGCTGATGATCGGCCGCACTTCGCGCACGCCGAGCCTCCGCGCCGCCTCGACGATCGCGTTCGAGTCCGCGATCGTGTTGCTCGCCGCCGGTTCGATGAGAAGCTGCGGACTCGAGACGATCAGCCGTTCCTTGATCTGCCCCTGCAGACCGGAAAGAAGAGCGATCGAAATCAACAGCACGAACACGCCTACGGCAAGGCCGAGCATGCTGATGATCGAGAGAAACGCCGTATGCGCCTGCTTGCGCGCGGACCAGAGATAGCGGCGGGCGATGCGATGCTCGATCATGCGCGTGGACGCATCAACGGAAACAGGATCACATCCCGGATCGACGGCGAGTCCGTCATGACCATCGTCAAGCGATCGATGCCGACGCCTTCGCCGCCGGTCGGCGGCATTCCGTACTCCAGCGCGTTCACGTAGTCGTAGTCGGGTCGGTGCGCTTCTTCGTCGCCGCGGGCGCGCTCGGCACTCTGTTGTTCGAATCGGCGAGCCTGCTCGTCGGGATCGTTCAGCTCGGAAAAGGCGTTCGCGATCTCCATGGCGCCGATGAAGAGCTCGAACCGCTCGACGTAGCGCGGATCATCGCGACGCTGTTTCGAGAGCGGCGAGACCTCAACGGGAAAGTCGGTGATGAACGTCGGTTGGATCAGATGCTCTTCAGCGACTGATTCGAACAGCTCGGCGATCAGCTTGCCGTCGTTCATCGATTCGATCTGCTGCACCGGCGTTCCCTTCGGTGCCTCGGTGCCGTCCGCCTTCACGGGACGGTGCTCGCCGTACTTCACGACAAGCTCGATGAGCTTCTCGCGATCGTCGAGCCGCGCTGGATCGATCGCGCCTTTGGAAAAATGCGCGATCGCCTGTTTCATCGAGAATCGCGCGAAGGGACGCTTGAAACTGATCTCCGCACTGCGAAACGTGACCGTGTCGCCGCCGGTCACATCAACGGCGAGTCCGCTCAACAATTCCTCGGTCTCGGCGATCAGCTCCTCGTAATCGGCGTACGCCTGGTAGAACTCGAGCATCGTGAACTCGGGGTTGTGCTGCGTGGAGATCCCCTCGTTGCGAAAATTGCGGTTGATCTCGTACACGCGCGGCAGCCCGCCGACGATCAATCGTTTCAGGTACAGCTCCGGCGCGATGCGCAGAAAGAGATCGATGTCGAGCGCATTGTGGTGCGTGACGAACGGCCGCGCCGCCGCCCCACCCGCGATCGGCTGCATCATCGGCGTCTCCACCTCGATGAAGCCGTGCGTGTCGAACCAGTTGCGGATGTAGCGGATGATCTTTGCGCGCGTCTCGAATGTCTTCTTCACATCGTCATTGACGATGAGGTCGACGTAACGCTGCCGGTAACGCTGCTCGACGTCGGTCAGTCCGTGCCACTTGCTCGGCAGCGGCCGCAGCGCCTTCACGAGAAAATCGATGTGCTCCGCCTTCACCGACAGCTCGTTCGTCTTCGTCCGAAACAGCACGCCCACGGCAGAGATCCAGTCGCCGGCATCGAGGTTCTGATAGAGCTCCCACTCACGCTCCGGCAGCGTGTCCTTGCGGCAGTAAACCTGGATGCGTGCGGTGTGCTCGGACAGCACGAGGAAGGCCGTTTTCCCGAACTCGCGGATCATCATGATGCGGCCCGCGATCTTCACCCGCGCATGCTCGGCCTCGAGCTCCGCCGCCGATTTCGATCCGTACTTTGCGACGACCTCCTCGATCGTCGTGTTCGTCTCTGCCTTTGTCGGAAACGCCGGATAACCGAGAGCGATGATGCGATCGAGCTTCTCGCGCCGAACGCGAATCAATTCGCTCTCGGGAACTTCGCTCATAACTTCTTCAGCGCGGCGACGGCCTGCTCGACCACTTCCATCGACAGCGATGACGACATACGCAGATGTCCTTCGCCCTCGGGACCGAAAACGACGCCCGGGACTGACGCGATGTTCGTTCGTTCGAGCAGAGTCTCCATCGCCTTCCACGAATCGCCGCCGAGGCGTTCGCGGACGTCGGGAAAGAGGTAGAACGCACCGGGCGGAGTGAGGCAGCGAAAGCCCGCCTCATTGAGTGCGCGCACGAGAACGTCACGGCGCTTGCGATACTCCTCGCGCAGCGGCGGGAAGTAGTCGGGGGCCGCCGTCATCGCCGCCGTCGCTGCGAACTGCGTCGGCGTCGAGATCCCGTTGACCGTGTTGAGCACGAGCTTGCGAATGAACTCCATGAACGGCTCGCCGGCGACGGTGTATCCGATGCGCCAGCCGGTCATCGCGAAGCTCTTGCTGAGCGTGTAGACGCTGATCGTGCGGGCGAACATCCCCGGCATCGACGCGAGCGACACGTGCTCGCCGTCGAAGACGAGATCCTCGTACGCTTCGTCGGAGATGACGATCAGGTTGTTCTCGACGGCGAAGCGCGCGATCGACTCGAGCTGCTTGCCCGCCAACACGTCGCCGGTCGGATTGGCCGGCGAGTTGACGTAGATCACGCGCGTCTTCGCCGTCAACCGCGCATTCAGAAGCGGTGTGAGGTCCTCGACATCACGCGCTTCATCCCATGGAATCCGCTGCTCCACGCCGCCGGCGAACTTGATGTGATCGTGGATCGGCGTCCAATATGGCGAGAAGAGGATGACGCCATCGCCCGGATTGACCGACGATTGAAACGAGCAGAACAGACCGCCTTGCCCGCCCGAACAGACGATGATCTTCTTCGTATCGGTCTCGATGCGGTTCTTCCGCGCGAGCTTCACGCGGATCGCTTCGAGAAGCTGCGGGATGCCCGACGACGGCGCGTAGCGCGACTGATTGGCGTTGACGGCGTCGATCATCGCGCTCTTCACGAAGTCGGGCGTGGCCATGAAGGGCTCGCCCCCTTGCAGCTCGATGACGTGCCGCCCCGCGGTCTTCATCTCCATCACGCGGTTGCGGATCTTGACGATGTCGGAGAAGCCGAGGAGCGCGGCGCGCTCGGCGACTTTGATTGCTGTCTTTAGCAAGCGGCGCGAGTATAGCGGGGTTACTACGTGGTGGTCTTCGGCGGCGTGCCCTGCTTCCCCTGCTCCGTCACCGGCGCGGCGGGCGTCACGATCTGCTGCGGCGTTGCTTGCGGTGACGGGGCCTCCTCCGGCGTCTGTGATGGAGGAACGTAGCCGGCCGGTGTGCCGAGGAAGCGACTGGCCTGACGCGCGTGCTCGAGCTCGTAATTCTTGAGCAGCGCGAGCTGCATCAGCCGCGAATCGAGGACTCGCGGATTCACGCGCACATCGAGGAGTGCGGAGTTGTGTCGGAGCGCCTTCGCGTAGTAGTCGATCGCCGCGTCGTTGTTTCCGCGCTTCTCCTCGATCAACCCGAGCTGAAACAGCGCTTCCGAGTGTCCCTTGGCGAGATGCACGGTGCGCTTGAATGCGCGCTCCGCGCCGGAGTAGTCGTCGTGCGCCTGACGGATCAGACCGAGGTTGTACCAACCCTGATAGAAGTGGGAGTCGGCGTTGACGGCGCGCTCGAATTCGCGCTCGGCGTCTTTCGGAAATCCCTTCGCGACGAGGAGCTGTCCGAGCTGATTATGCAGCGGCGCCGACTTCGGATTGGTGCGCAGCGCGGCGACGACATTGCGGATCTGGATATCGAGTCCGCTCCCGCTGTTGACCCACTGCATGTAAAACGGATTCGCGTACGGGTTCTCGTTCTTTTTGTGATGGAACATCGTGCAGCCGGCCAGTGCGATCACGGCCGCGGAGAGGAGGATTCGTTTCATCATCAGTCCTGAAGTGGTTTTGCCTTGAGCTTCACTTTGCCGTCGACGGTCTCGACGCGGAACGCTACAGAATTCACGTTGTAGCGCGCCCGCACCATCTCCGACTGTTTCTGCACCATGGCGCTGAGCTGCTCGAACGTGACGCTGTTCGCTTTGCCGAGCTTCGAGTTTTCCCGCTGGATCTGCTCGAAGAGCTGGCGAACTTCTTCGCCGTTCGTTCCCTGCGCCACCTTTACATACGGTTCGGCATCGCCGGACGTTACGCGGCTCTGGGAAGCGGACGAGCGAGGAGGCGGCTCACTGGGAGCACTCAGGGCGGCCTGACGGCGCTTGAACTCGAGCGGACCTTCTTCGCGCTCGCGCATCTTGCGGCCCCACAGCTCGCGGTACTGGTTCCAGCGCGAGACAAGCTGGTTGAAGCGGAAGCGGCGGGCGTTGTCGCGCATCTTCTGCTTGTTCATCTCGTGGATGAACACGTCGACGGCGCGGCGCTCCGTCATGGGAGGCATCTTCTGGATTCCGGTGAAGAACTGGTCGTACTTGTTCTTCACCTTCCGGATGTCTTCTTCGAGCCTATCGAGCTCGTCGTCCTGCTTGATCATGGGAGCGCACGACTACAATACGGCGGGAACTCCTATGGGTAAAGCGTCAGCCGCGGCTGTTGATTCCGCAGGCGCCAAGCTGCGGTCGATCCCATCCGTGGAGCGTCTGCTTTCCTCCCCCGGCTTCGCGCCTCTCGTGACGGAATTCGGCCGGGAGCGCGTCAAGGGAGCGGTCGTGGCGCACCTCGACGAAATCCGTAAAACGCGCGCCGATTTCGATGAGCGCGCGGCGGTGCTGGCGGTCGGTGAGCGGGTTGCCGCGGCGACCTCGTCCACTCTGCAACGGGTCATCAACGCCACCGGCGTGATCATCCACACGAACCTCGGGCGCTCACCGATCGATCGTGCAGTGTGGAGCGACGCGGCGCAGATCGTCAGCGGCTACTCGAATCTGGAATTCGATCTCGATCGCGGCGAGCGCGGGCGGCGCGACGAACATCTCAGCGCGATCTGTGCGTCACTCTTCGGCTGTGAGGCGGCAGTCCTCACGAACAACAATGCTGCCGGCACATTACTGTTGCTCGCTGCTGTTGCGGCCGGGAAAGAGGTCATCGTCTCGCGCGGCGAGCTCGTGGAGATCGGCGGCGGGTTCCGCGTCCCCGATGTCATCCAGCAGGGCGGTGCGAAGCTGCGCGAGATCGGGACGACGAATCGAACGCGTGCCGGCGATTACGTGGACGCCGTGACGAAAAAGACGGCGGCGATGCTGCGCGTGCATCGATCGAACTTCGACATCGTCGGCTTCACCGAAACGCCGGCGGTCGACGAGCTCGTCGAGGTCGCGCATTTCAAGAAGGTGCCGTTGCTGTATGACGAGGGGAGCGGGCGCGTCGTCGATCTTTCGAAGTACGGATTCTCGAAGAGCGACACGATTCGCGAGCTGATCGCGAAAGGCGTCGACGCTGTGACCTGCTCCACCGACAAGCTGATCGGCGCCACACAGGGCGGCCTGATCCTCGGGCGCGAAGAGATCGTCGCGAAATGCCGGAAA
>DASYUK010000245.1:0-3234 GCA_036001325.1 Thermoanaerobaculia bacterium | reverse complement strand
GAAGCGGCGCGATTGGATCCCGTCGTAGCGATGAAACTATGAAGCCGGACGCACACATCATCTGGACGCTCTTCTTGAGCTCTTCGCGACTGCAGAAGAAGCGCGCGATGCTCACCATCGCTGCGATCGCGTGGGGAACCGTGGCGATTCTGCTGCTCCTCGCGTTCGGCGAGGGGCTCAAACGCCAGCTCGACAAGAATCGCCGCTCGACCGCCGAGAACTTCGCCGTGATGTGGCCAAGCGAGACGACGAAGCCGTGGAAAGGACTCCCGCCCGGACGACCGATCCGGCCGCGCATCGACGATCTCGACTTCATCCGAGCCCGCATGCCCGAATTGAAATCGGTCATCGGCGAAGTCGTGTCGTGGCGGACCGCGATCAGCTACGGAAAGAAGACCGTGAACGGTCGCGTCATCGGCACGAACTACGTGTATGGCGACGCTCGGAAGCATTATCCGGTCGCGGGTGGTCGCTGGCTTTCTCCGGCAGACGAGATCAACCGCCGTCGCGTGATCTTTCTCGGCGATGAAATGGCGAAGGACATCTTCGGTCAGGAAGATCCGATCGGGAAGACGCTGCTCGTCAATAACGCGCCGTACACTGTCATCGGTGTGATGCAGCACAAGACGCAGATGGGCGTGTACGGCGGACCGGATCAGAATCACGCCTGCATCCCGATCTCCACATTCCGCGCGCAGTTCGGGCGCGACAAACTGAACAACCTCGACATCGAGACGTACAAGCCCGAAGAGATGAAGGCGGCCCTGAAGAAGTTGAACGAGGTACTCGGGCCGAAATTCGGCTACGACCCGACCGATGGCCGCGCGCTGCAGACCTGGGACATGGTCAAGAGCGCGAAGGTGACGACGAACATCACGTTGGGCATCCAGATCTTTCTCGGGATCGTCGGCGCGCTCACACTCCTGATCGGCGGCGTCGGTGTCGCGAACATCATGTATGCGGTCGTGAAGGAGCGGACGCGCGAGATCGGCGTGAAGATGGCTCTCGGCGCGAAGTCGCGCTGGATCATCTATCCGTTCGTTCTCGAAGGGCTGTTGTACACATTCACCGGCGGCGCACTCGGAATCATCATCGCCACGCTGCTGGTCGCACTGACGAGCTTCGTCCCCATCGAGCAGAACCGCGTCCTGTCGTTTCTCGGCCGGCCGACGCTCTCGCCCGAAATCGGCGTGGCCACGTCGATGATTCTCGGCATCATCGGTCTCCTGGCCGGCTACTTCCCGGCGCGGCGCGCCGCGTCGATCGATCCCGCAGCAACTCTGAGGTACGAATGAACAACAACGGTAACGGCACGATCATCCACATGTCGGAGATCCGCAAGGTTTACGACACGGGGAAAGTCAAAGTCGAGGCGCTCAAAGGCATCGATCTCGAGGTGCACAAAGGCGAGATGGTCGCCGTCGTCGGTCCTTCGGGGTCGGGGAAGTCGACGCTGATGAATCTCATCGGCTGTCTCGATACGCCGACTTCAGGTACGTACGAGCTGGGCGGCGAGAACGTCGCCGGTGTGACGCGCGATCAGCTCGCGGAGATCCGCAATCGCCGTGTCGGCTTCGTCTTTCAGAACTTCAATCTTCTGCCGCACATCAGCGCGCTCGAGAATGTCGAGATGCCGATGCTGTTCGGCGGCATGCCGGTCAAGGAGCGTCGCGTTCGCGCGACCGAGCTGCTCGAGCGCGTCGGCCTCGGCGACCGGGTCGATCACAAACCGACGGAGCTCTCCGGCGGTCAGATGCAGCGCGTCGCCATTGCTCGCGCGCTGGCGATGAATCCCGACATCGTTCTCGCCGACGAGCCCACGGGAAATCTCGACACGAGCTCCGGCAGCGACATCATGTCGATCTTCACCGATCTGTGGAAACAGGGCCGCACGCTGGTGATCATCACGCACGATCCCGGCCTGGCGAAGCGCGCCAGCCGCATCGTCGAAGTGCGCGATGGTCGCGTTACCGCGGATCACGCGGGCGAAGGAGCGTAGGAGGGCCGTCACGCGTTGTGCGACGGATCTGTTCCAGTGGGCTCAGGATCGCGTCGGTGCGATTATCGATTCATCAGCGCGCGAGCGACCGTTGCCCTTCCAGGGGCGGGAGATACGCCGTCCGTCTACCCCTCGTAGCGCAACTTGACAGACGCCCCGGTCCGAGGGAGCCTCGGACGATGCGCGAGCCACCGCGCCTTCTCGATCGCGTTGGCGCTGCCGTGCGGACGCGCCACTACAGCCGCCGTACCGAGGAGGCAAGGGAATCCCGCATGACGCCACGGCGACAGGTTGATACGCTGCCACCGCCGCAGCCCATCCTCGGACTGATACGCTGCGAACCGCGCAGTTCATCACGGGCATCGATTCGGCACCGCGCCTGCGTAACCCTCGCGTCCTCGGACGCTTGCACCGCCGCCGCGCGCCGTGCCACGATGCGATACGCTGAACAGCAGATGACTACGCTGCTGCAGCCCAATGCAACTGAGCGATGAGTTAGGCCGACGGGAGTCCGAATGCCTCTTCCCGTACTGCTCGATGATGTTGCCCGAGAGCTCGACGGGCTCATGGAACAATCGAGGGCGTTCATCAATCGCGAGACAGGCGACATTTTTGTCGTAACCGACGACGAGCTCTCCCTGGTCGAGGAAGGTGACGAAGATGAGGAAGACGACGACCTTCCCGAATGGCAGAAAGAGATGATGCCAACGATTCGCGAAATCGTCGACGGCGAAAAGTGGCTGCCTCTGCCAAACAAATTCGACATCCACGAGTGGGAGATCATGCGGCGATTTGCCGACAGTGTAGAGGACGATGATTTGTCAGACGACTTGCACCGCGCAATACATGGGAGAGGTGCGTTTCGGATGTTTCGCGCAACGGTCGAAGACGCCGGTGTGCGCGAAGGATGGTTTGCCTTCAAGCATGAGGCCCTCCGCGAAATGGCTCGGGAGGCACTGGAAGAACTCGGCATTCCATACCGGTAGCTTCCGAACCGCGGCCTAACTACGCGCAGCAGCCGACGCGGCCCGCTTCGGCATTCTCGCGAGTGCTATACTTCAGCGCGTGCGGGCCGCGCGGCTGAGCGCGAGATCCGTTAGGCGGCTATCGAAAATGCTGCAACTTGCTGCTTTTCTGATCGGAGCTCTCGGGCTAGCCCACTCAATTCTCGGTGAGCGGTACATTCTCGTTCGCCTCTTCCGACGATCCGACCTTCCCACGATCTTCGGCAGCGC
>DASYUK010000244.1:0-2379 GCA_036001325.1 Thermoanaerobaculia bacterium | reverse complement strand
GAGAGGTACGGCATCGTTCAGCATACCAAAGACCTCGTCGTAAAATTCGCCCGGGCCGGATACGCGGCGCTGGCGCCGGATCTCTTCTGGCGCTTCACCGGCGATAAAAAAGCGCTAGCGCGGGGCGACGCCCGCGCCGATATCCGCGACAGCGAGGCGCTCGAGGATACCGCGGCGGCGATCGAATATTTGAAGAAGCAGGGTGCGGTCGATCCGGCGCGCATCGCGGTCATGGGCGTTTGCCAGAGCGGTCGCCAGGCGGTGCTGCCGGTGACGCACGGCATGGACGTCGCCGCCTGCGTCGTTTTTTACGGCGCCGCCGGCGGAAAAGAATGGACGACCGACGAGTTCCGGCCGGTGCTGATCGAAGACCTGCTGGCGAAACTTTCCTGTCCGCTTCTGGGCGTCTTCGGCGAGGCGGATCACATCATCTCCATCGACGACGTGCTGAGATTCCGCGCCGCGCTGGAGCGGAACAAAAAAAGTTATCACATCCGGATTTACCCGGATGTGCCCCACGGTTGGCTGAACGACACGATGCCGGGGCGCTACCGGAAGGAAGCCGCCAACGACGCCTGGAATTTTCTGCTGGGCTTTCTCGAGAAAACGATGCGAGACGGCGCGAGCCGGGATCGGATCACGTGGACGTTCGAGAGCGATTTTTCCCCGGCTTACGATTTCAAGAAAAACGTCCGGCTGGAATAAGCTCATCATCAGAACGATGACTGGAAGCTCTTACTCTTTTGTCATTCCCGTGAAAACGGGAATCCAGTTCTTCCAAACCTGGACTCCCGCTTCCGCGGGAGTGACTTTTATTTTTCTATCTGCGCAAAGCGATCCGGAACGCTTTGCGCCCTACACTCTCGGAGACTAATCCGATGCGCGGGCCAAGAGGCCAGATCGGCGCGATCACGCCTACCTATCTCGACGAAGCCCAGGATTGGTTCAAAGTAGTTCCGGAAGGCGTCAACGTCGTCTTCGCCACGCTCGGCGTCGAGGAGCACACGCCGGAAGAATTTCACAAAGCGCGCGCGGCGGTGGAGCGCGCCGCGCGCGGGCTGATCAAGCTCGGCGTCGGCGCGGTGGTGCTCGGCGGCTCGCCGCTCGTTATGTCCGAGAAGAGTGAAGGAACCGGAGAGCTGGCCTCCTCGTTGCAAAAGGAGAGCGGCGTGCCAATCGCAACCGGCCAGGATGCCGCCGAGCTGGCGCTTAAGACGCTTGGAATCAGAAAGCTCTTGTTGGTTACGCCATACAAAGAGAGCCTGAACGACGGCATGAAGCGGCGACTCGCGGAGCGCGGCTTCGAGGTGCTCTGTCTCAAAACCGCGCTCTGTCCCGGACCGGCGGAGATGTCGCGTCTTTCGCCCGACCTTCCGCTTCGGCTTGCTCAGGAGGCGTTTCGCGAAGCGCCGCACGCAGAAGGTATTTACATTCCGAATCCGAAGTGGCAGACCTTGGATGCGATCGAGTCGCTGGAAAAAGAGTTAAGGATTCCCGTCGTGACGACGACGCAAGCTTCCGCCTGGTGGGCGCTCAAGGCGATCGAGATCAAAGAGGCGAGACCCGGTTATGGGAGACTTCTGAGGGAGTGTCTATGAAGCGTAAAAAAACTCTCACGGCTCTGGTCGCGTTCTTGACATTTTGCTTCGTCCCGCAGCTTCTTTCGGCCGGCGCCGCTCCCGAGCGCGTGATGATCGGCACGCCGAGCCGCGGGCTCTTCGAGTTCCCGGTCGTCGTGGCGCTGCGCAAGGGCTTTTTTAAAGACGAAGGGTTGAACGCCGACAAGGTTCAGATGCAGCCGGCGATCGGGGTCAAGGCGTTGGTCTCCGGCGACATCGATTATCTGCTCGCCTGGGGCTCGACCCTCCGCGCGGCCGTTACGGGCGTGCCGGTCAAGGTCGTCGCCGGCATGTCGGCGCGGCCGCTCCACGTCTTCATGGTCCGGCCGGAGATCAAGACGGGAAAGGATCTCAAAGGCAAGACGATCGGCGTCGATTCCTTCGCCGGCACCGTGGATTATCTCTCGCGCGTCGCCGTGCGGCATTTCGGGCTCGATCCGGACAAGGACGTCACGATCATCGTCAGCGGCGAGAGCCCGCTGCGCCTGGCGGCGATCCGAGCCGGTTCGATCCACGCGACGCCCATCGACGTCGCCTTCGCCGTCAAGGCGGAAGAGGAGGGGATGAAGCGGCTGCTCAACATGGCCGATGTGATCGACCTTCCGCTCTCGGGCATCGGCGTCACCGACAAGAAGCTCGAGAGCGCGCGCGAGCAAGTCAAGAAAGTGATTCGTGCCACGCTCAGAGGAACGCGCTTCATGAAGCAGAACCGGGCGGAGACGCTCGCGATGATGACCGATTATCTCCGCATCACTCCCGC
>DASYUK010000243.1:0-5686 GCA_036001325.1 Thermoanaerobaculia bacterium | reverse complement strand
TCGGCGCGGGGACCGGCTATTTCGCGATTCCGATCGCGCGCCTCGTGCGCCGTGTTTACGCGGTCGACTTTCAGCGCGAGATGCTCGATCTGTTGCGCGCCAAGCTGGAAGCGCGTTCGAACATCGAGCTTGTCGAAGGCGCCGCACACGCCACGACCTTGCCGGCTTCCTCCTGCGACATCGCGCTTCTGGCGAATGTGTGGCACGAACTCGAAGACCGCGAAGTCGTCCTCGGCGAGATGCGCCGGATCCTGAAGCCGCGCGGAACGCTTGCGATCCTCGACTGGCGGCACGATGTCGAGCGTCCGCCCGGTCCGTCCATCGAACATCGCGTTCCCGCAGACTCAGCCGCCGATGAGTTGCGACGCGCGGGATGGAACGTCGCCGAGATACGGAACGTCGGTCGGTTCAGCTACCTGGTAATCACGGCCACTTGATCCGCAATATCGCCAAGCGAGATGGGCCGGTGCATCACGGCGGCCCAATTGCCTTGCGGCAAATCGTTGAGTTCGGGAAGACCGCCGACGATCACGACCGGCACGCCGATCTTCAACAGTCTTTCGACTAAACCCGTCGGCTGTCCGCGCAGCTCAACGACGATCGCATCCGGTTTGCGCCACGGAAGTGAATCGATCGCGTCGCGCACGGTGATGTATCCAACGGCGTCGTAACCGCGCTCGATCAACTCCGCACGCAGGAGTGCGCGCGGCCACTGCTCCGCATCGATGATCCAGATGACGGGCGGATCAGGTTCGGACAAGGCCGATACCGAGGACTACGACGGCAATCGCCAGCTCGACGGCTCCCACGTACGCGAGATAGATCATCGCGTTTGGCGTTGTCGCGTCGGGCGTGAGAACGGAGAGAAAAAACGCGGCCGGCAGCAGAATGGCCGCACCGGGGATGCCGCCGCGTACGAAACGTTTCCAGCCCTCCGACAGCCGCGCCTCATCGACGTAGCGAAGCGCGATCAGGCTGAGGATCAGAAACACTCCGGCGTGCGCGTGGCCGGCGCGCCACAAATCCTGCCGGAGCTTGTTGGCCATGTACGCCGGCGTGCCGATGAGCAGCGTGAGGATGCTCACGCCGCCGATCATGACCGTCGGCAGAATGATCAGGAGAAGACCAGCGGTGAAGCGTGATTCGCGGCTCATAGGCGTGGGATTTTCTCACGTAGAATCGCCGCGATGCGATCGAAACTCACTATCGTCTTTCTCTTCTTCGCCGTCGTCTCTCGCGCCGATTTTCGAGAGTTTCAGCAGCTCGCGGTCGATCCCTCGCTGGAAACGAAGATGCGCCATGCGGCGGAGACTTCGCTCCAGCAGTTTCCCGCGCTGAAACCGGAGGACCTCGCGATCACCATCGTCGATCTGACGAACGCGAATGCGATCGGTCGCGGCGATTATCACGGCGATGCGAACTTCTATCCCGCGTCGGTCATCAAGATCTTCTTCATGGTGGACACCTTCCTCCAAAACAAATTCGACCTCCCCGACGTGCCGCGAGCGATGCGCGAGATGATCGGTCAGTCCGACAACGACGCCACCGCTTACATCGTCGACATCCTCGCGGAGACTGAGCCGGGTCCCGATCTCGATGCGAAGGCGCTCCAGAAATTCATCGCACAGCGACGCCGAATCAACGACGACTTCAGACGCCACCTCTACGACATCAGCGCGATGATGAAACCCTGGAGCTTCGGTCCCTTCGGCCGCGACCGTCAGGCCCTCGGACCGAATCGCGAGAATCGCAATCGGCTCACCGCAAACACGACGACATCGCTGATGCTCTGGATCGCGCGCCGCCGCGCGCCATCATCCGATCTCATGCTCGCGTTTCTCGCGCGCCCGATCCATCCGACGACGCCCGAGGAGAATCAGGTGAAGGACTTTATCGGCGAGGCGTTGCCGCAAGGAGCGAAGCTATGGTCGAAGGCCGGATGGACGAGCGAGGTGCGACACGACACCGCGTACTTCGAGGTTCCCGACGGACGGAAGTTCGCGCTGACGATTTTCACGCGCGGGCAGGCGAGTGAGACAAAATTGATTCCGGCGATCGCGCGAAATGTACTGACCGAGCTCGGCATCACACCGGCGCCGGCGGCACCGACTCCGCCGGCTCCGGCGCCCACGCCATAGCCGCGCGACCGATTGACACGCCGCAACCACGGCGATACGCTCCCGCCGCTGTAAACGGTTACATTCGACCGTATGCGAAGAGCGTCGACCCGCCTCGCAACCGCTTCCGACAGCGTCACGATCCGCGACGTTGCGGCTCGTGCCGGCGTCTCGGTCGCCACCGTTTCACGAGTCTTCAATCGGAAGGGACCGATCCGCCCCGCGACCTATCAACGAGTACTCGCCGTCGCCGAGCGCATGCGCTATTCGCCGCACGCTGCCGCGCGCAGCCTCTCCACGAGCAGGACCAATACGATCGGCGTCGTCCTGCCCGAGCTGCACGGCGAGTTCTTTTCAGAAGTCATTCGCGGCATCGACGTCACAGCGCGCAGCCGCGGTTACCATCTCATCGTCTCCGGTTCCCATTCCGATCGCGCGGAGATGCGCGCGGTCTTTCAGGCAGTGCGCGGACGTGTCGACGGATTGATCGTCATGTCGCCCGATCTCGACGCGTCCACGCTGCTCGCCGATCTGCCGGGCGGCGTGCCGGTCGTCCTCCTCAACGCCACGGCCGATGGACGGCCGGCGATCACGATCGATAACGCCGGCGGCGCGCGCGCCGTGACGCGTCACCTGATCAAGCTCGGGCATCGTCGCATCGCCTTCATCTGCGGCCCGCCGAAGAATGGCGACGCGGCGCAGCGCCGCCGCGGTTATCGCGCCGCGATCCGGGCTGCGGGAATCGATGATGCATTGGAGTTCCCCGGAAACTTCACCGAAGAGTCGGGGTATGAAGCGGCCAGAAGAATCGTCGAACGGTCTCCGAGGCCGACGGCCGTCTTCGCCGCGAACGACGCTATGGCCATCGGCGCTCTGAGTGCGTTCAATGCGCGCGGTGTACGCGTGCCCGCCGACATCGCCCTCGCCGGCTTCGACGATATCCCCATCGCGCGTTTTCTCTCACCTCCATTGACAACAGTGAAAGTACCGATCGCCGAGCTCGGACGCCGCAGCCTCGAGCTCGTTCTCAATCCATCGCCACGAAAAGTCAACGAAGTACTCAAGACGACGTTGACCGTCCGACAATCTTGTGGATCAGAGGAGGAATCTCGATGAGTGGTACACGCAGACATTTCCCGCTTCCGCTAATCGCCCTTTTGCTGACAACGTTGATCGCCGCGACGGCTGCTGCGCAGACCAGCACCGCGACAGTCCGCGGCAAGGTCACGAATGAATCCGGCAAGCCGCTGGCGGCGGAGATCAATGCGGTCAGTACGGCGAGCGGTTTCGTCAAGACCGTGAATGCAAAGAGCGACGGCACCTATCTGCTCGCCGGTCTCACTCCGGGCGAATACCAGATCGTGGTCGCCGCTCCCGGCTATGAACCGCGGAACGAGACGCTGACGGTCCAGGTCGGACAGACGCTCGACATGAACCTGAGACTGTCGGCGACCGCAGTGCTCAGCGAGTCGATCACCGTGGTCGGCAATCAGGCGGTGGAAACGAAGACCAGCGAAATCGCCACGAACGTCACGCCGCAACAGATCGAGGCGCTGCCGCAGTTCGACCGCAACTTCCTCAATTTTGCGCAGCTCGCGCCCGGCGTGGCGATGTCGAACAACCCGGAGCGAAAAGTGATCACCGCTCATGGACTCGATGCCGAGCAGACGAATGTCTTCATCGATGGCGTCAGCTTCAAGAACGATGTGATCAAGGGCGGGCTGGTCGGCCAGGACGCCAGCCGGGGGAATCCTTTCCCGCAGAACGCGGTCCAGGAGTTCCGGGTTCTGACGCAGAACTTCAGCGCTCAATACGATCGAGCGTCGTCGGCGGTCATCACGGCCGTGACGAAATCGGGAACGAACCAGTTCGATGGAACCGGCTTCGCGTACATCGAACCGAAGGGATGGACGGCCAAGAGTCCACAGAACTTCCAATTCAGCTCTGCGAGCAAGAACGCCGACTATCGTCGGTATCAGCTCGGTTTGAGTGTCGGCGGTCCGATCATCAAGGATCAGTTGCACTACTTCGGCTCGTATGAGGGCGTCGACGAGCATGCCATTACGACCGTTGCCCCCGGGGCACCGCCGGGCACCTTTCCTCTCGACCTTTCGCAATATGCCGGCACCTTCACCAGCCCGTTCCGCTCACATCTCGCGTTCGGCAAGGTCAGTTGGCAGGCCATCACCAATCAGCTTCTCGACTTCAGCGGCACATTCCGCAAGGAAAAGGACATCCGTGGCTTCGGAGGACAGACCGCGTACGAGGCGGGAGAAAACATCAGGAACTCTGTCTACGATCTCACCGCTCGTCATCAATGGACGTTCTCGAATTCACTGAACCAGGCGTCGTTGGCGTGGCAGAAGTATCGATGGAATCCGATCTCGCTGAATCCGGACGTCGTGGGCCGGAACTACATCGGCGTGGTTCGCATCGGCGGAAAGGACACGACGCAGGACATCAGTCAGCGCCGCATCGAGCTCCGCGATGATTTCACGTCCGCCGGGTTCAGCGCTGGAGGCCAGCACACGATCCAGATCGGCGGCAACGGAGACTTCATGCACTATGACGTCATCAAGTGCCTGAACTGCAATCCGGTCCTGGAATTCAATCAGCAACATGGATTCGACATCCCCTTCCAGGGCTTCTACGGAATCGGCAGCAATCCCGAGGTGACGTCGAACAATAACGAATTTGGTGTGTACGGTCAGGACAACTGGATCGTCAACGACCACCTCAACCTCAATCTTGGATTGCGGTGGGATTACGAGACGAACATGTACCAGATGGACTGGGTCACGCCGGCCGACGTGGTCCAGGGCCTGACGGGCAAAGTGTCTTCCGACT
This sequence comes from Thermoanaerobaculia bacterium, assembly GCA_036001325.1. GTDB lineage: Bacteria > Acidobacteriota > Thermoanaerobaculia > Gp7-AA8 > Gp7-AA8 > DASVHS01. The sequence continues at coordinate 722 of DASYUK010000243.1, read as the reverse complement.
ATTTCTCAACCGGAAGCAACCGCTCGCCCTACAAAGGTGCCATTCAGCCGCGCCTCGGATTCTCGTACGACCTCGGGGCCAACGGGCGCTCGGTGATCTTCGGCGGCGCGGGGCGCTATTACGACCGCCTTCCCTATAACGTCAGCCTCGACGAGAAGTACAAGATTCAGTTCCCCCGGCGTCAGTTCCTCTTCTCCGCGACCGGTGCTCCGGACGAGAATGGGAATCCGACGATCAAGTGGGATCCGATCTACTACACGCTGGCCGGGTTCAATCAACTCATCGCGCAGGGGCGAGGTGGCGCAGAGGTTTTCCTGGTCAACAACGACACCGAGCCGCCGTACACGAATCACTTCAACGTCGGTTACAGACAAACGCTCGGAACCTGGCTCGCGTCGGCGAGCTACAACATCGTTCGCGGCTATCGCGGGTTTACGTGGGTGTGGGGCGGCGGCCATTGCTGCCTGAGTGCGGGACCGAGGTACGGCGCCACCCTGATTTCGAGCTCGGACAAACGGTATTGGGATGACGCGATCTACGTGACGCTCGATCGGCCGTACACGTCGCAGTCCGCGTGGGGATCGCGCATCGTGTGGACTCACAGCAAGGCCGAGCAGACCGGCAACGATGACTTCAGTCTCGACTATCCGACGGTGGCGGAGTTTCCGAAGCACATCGTGCCGGGAACGATCCGCGACCGCATCATCGCGACGGGCATCTTC
>DASYUK010000242.1:0-4056 GCA_036001325.1 Thermoanaerobaculia bacterium | reverse complement strand
ACATGCTGGTCCGTTCCGAAGGACTTGCAGAAACCATGTCGCGATATCTGATCCGGCGAATTGAAGAGAGTCCGTCGATCGTCCTGCAAACCTGCGCGGAGATCGTGGGGCTCGAGGGCGCAGATCATCTCGAACGCGTGCGCGTGCGCGATGCGCGCGCGGGGACGACCACGACACTCCCGATCCGGCACGTATTCGTTATGACCGGGGCCATTCCCAGTACGGGCTGGCTCGATGACTGCGTCGCGCTCGATGAGAACGGTTTCATCAAAACCGGTCCCGATCTGACGTGGGAAGAATTGGTGCACTGGCGGCTCGCGAGAGCTCCGCATCTGCTGGAAACGAGTCAGCCCGGAGTCTTTGCGGTGGGCGATGTTCGCAGCGGCAACATCAAACGCGTCGCGTCAGCAGTCGGCGAGGGATCGATCGCCGTATCGTTCGTGCATCGGGTGCTTCATGAGTGAGATGAATCAGAACTTCGAGCGGTCAAAGTACCATGTGGATCCGACGGTATAGGCTTGGCCGTTGTGCGCGTTTCTTCCCCACACATACTTCGTGACCGACGCGAAAATGTCCATCTGCCCCAGCGAGGCAGTAGCGCCGCGGCCCATCCGGCAGAACCTTGCCGGTGTCGCGACGCCTCACCTGCGACGGCACCGTCGCGTAAACGTGAGAGATCTGCCGGTTGTCAGAGGAATTTGACAGATACGAAGTCTGTCCGAACGGCGCTGTGGGATGCCAGGGGGCAAAGAACCAGTTGACGGAGTACGAGCCGCCTCGGCTGACGATGGCGTGGATGTGTGGATGGAAGTCCCCGCGCCGGCCATGCTCGTCCCTTTCGGCTGTCTCGTTGTGGCCTGCTCAGCTCACTCCCTCCTCGGCCGGCTCGCTCCACCCCCCGCCCACCTGGGTGGTCTATGACTTGCGACACCGTTTTCGTTTTTCACTCCAGTCGTTGCGCCGCCTGTTCGGCGAGCTGCGGCACGCATTTCCGGAACTAAGCCATCCGATCGCTCAGGCTGACCTCTCTGTTCTCGATGCATCGCGCGAGGCGGGGCACATCCGAAAAACGGGCCGGGCCAAGCTCTTCGCGAGCTATCAGGATTCTTCTCTTCTGAATCTGTCAAAAGTCGATCAAACCGCATTCGTCGCTGTGCTCCGGGACCTTCTCGAGCGCGTGGAAAAGAGTCCCACCTCCGGCATCGCGCGGCTTCATCCGTTCATCACGAAGGATCGGCGGCCGGATGCGCCGAAGACGATCGTTGTCGATCCTACGATCGCATTCGGAAAGCCGGTGATTGACGGCACGGGAATTCCGACTGCGGCCATCTTCCAGCTCTTCAACGCCGGAGACTCGATCGCCGAAATCGCGGAGGATTACGATCGGACGCCGAACGAGATCGAAGACGCGATCCGATACGAAAGCGTCCGATCGAAAGCCGCTTAGCGCCGGCCACGTCTACTTCCTCGACGAATCAATCGCCGGCCATCGTCTCATCCAGGCCATGCGTGATGCCGGCGCGCAGGTCGTTCCGCTGTTTGACGAGTTCGAACGCGGTACGCCGGATCCCGTCTGGTTACCAGTCGTCACGTCCCGCGGATGGATCCTCCTCACGAAAGACGACAAATGGCGATATCGGCATGAGGAGATGATGATTCTGATTCGCGCGAAAGCACGTGCGTTCGTCTTTGTCAGCAAACCGCAAAGCGTGCCGAGATCGCTGAAGCTATCGTTGGAGCGATGCCGAAGATGGAAGAGATGATCAATCGCGTTGGCCGCCATTCATCGCGAAGATTCTTCTTTCCGGTTACATCCTTCTCGTTCATCCGAAGGGACCGGCGGAGAAGCGATAGCGCAACGGTGCAGCTGCCGCGTTCGAACACGATGCGGTCAGCTTCAGCAAGACCTTCACAGACGATGACATGCCACGGTTCATCGAGATCACCGGCGACGTGAACCCGCGTCGCGTCGACGAAGAATCTGCGCGGGAAACGCAGTTCTGTCGGCGCGTCCTTCAGGGAATGCTGACGGCGTCGATTTTCTCGACGATGGTCGGCATGCTGCTACTCGGGACTGGTGCCGTCTATCGCTCGCGGACAACCGGATCCTGCGATCCCGCTCGGGATGACAGGGGTGCTACTCGTCCGTCGTCCGCAGCGTGGCGTTCCAGTCGCCGTCACGATCGCGCGTCAGCTCGACCTGCCACGGCTGGCAGCAGACCGGGCAGTCCTGCACGAACGATTGCCGGCTCCAACCGTCATCCTCGACGTTGAGCTCGACCGTCTCGCCGCAATAAGGACACATCACCGGGATGAAGTCGGTCACGTCCTTCACGGCTTGCGTGCGATCACCTGGCTCGCAGTCATCGGTTTCGCGGTCGCTTCAGTGGACATGGAAACCTCCCTTCAGTGCTGAGCGTACCAGTCCGGCGGATTCAGGCGAAGCCCGTCGCTCCGCGGATGTAGGATTTCCCATCATGAAACGCGACATTCGGTTCCGGCTCAACGGGCTCCCTGTTTCGATGGAGACCGACGACCAGCGCACGCTGCTCTGGATTCTCCGCAGCGATCTCGATCGATGGGCCTCGGCTACGTTTTGACCGAGGAGCTGAATTTCCGCGGTGGAGAGATTCTCGATACGAATTTCGCGACGTACAACCTGCCGCGATTTTCATTGGTGCCGCGCATGGAGACGATTCCTGATCTCGAACAATGAGCTCGCGCCGCAGGGCGGCGGAGAGCCGGCGATCGTTCCGATGGGGGCGGTGATCGCGAACGCGGTGTTCGACGCGACCGGCGTGCGCATGTATCGATTGCCGGTGACGGCGGCGCGGGTGTTGGCGGCGTTGAAGGGATAGTGGGAGGGCGGCGGCGAGGGCGCACGCTGCCTAACTTCTTCCGCGCCATGTGAGAAGCGGAATCCAACGGTGGTAGAAGATCCTATGAACTCAGAAGCCGAGTGCTAACCTCGGCTGGCGTGCCCCCGAAAGTTCGAGAAGCGATTCGAATCATTGATTTCGGAAGTGGGCGGTACGCTCGTCGGGCGGGAGGCGGCGATGCGGGTCGTGCAGCTCCGGTCCAAAAGGTCCTCGCGCCGATCCGATGATCCGTTTGAAGGAAGACGGCCGTCCCGTCGTCTGCCTCGATCGCTGAGTACGTCGTCGTCGGTGGGTAACTCCGTGACGCCGGTTCGCTCGCCGACACCTTCCAGGATGTGAATCTCGTCAACCTTCTGATTCACGCGCAGCAGCCACGCTCTCGTTCAGGACAACGGTGGCCAGACCCGAACCAGATCATGACCGTGAATCTCGGCCGCCCGGTGCCCATTTGCCAATCGCCGTTCCAGAACGATCGTTTGGCATTGTTGAGACGGCTCGGCTCTTGCACCTTGCATCAGCGTCCCCCGCCAGGAGAGCTCGGCTGATAACCGCCCCGACGGGGCAGAGAGATAGCCGTATGAGTTCGTTGGGATCCTTTAGGCGGCGGCCCAGTCCGCTGATCAAGCACGCCGACACTGCCGTAGCTGATTTCACGACCGAAGTCGGGCGGAAAGAGGTCCGGCGCAAGGACCTCCTGCTCAAGACTGGCGCGCTCCAGAACGCGATCCTCAACAGCGCGAACTTCTCCAGCATCGCCACGGATGAGAAGGGCGTGATCCAGCTCTTCAATGTCGGCGCCGAGCGAATGCTCGGCTACGCAGCGGCCGAGGTCGTCGACCAGATCACGCCGGCGGACATTTCCGATCCGCAGGAAGTGATCGCGCGCGCCGAAGCATTGAGCGCCGAGCTCGCCACCGCGATTACGCCGGGCTTCGAGGCATTGGTGTTCAAGGCCTCACGCGGCATCGAGGACATTTACGAATTGACGTACATCCGCAAGGATGGGAGCCGCTTTCCGGCCATCGTGTCGGTCACGGCACTGCGCGACGATCAGAACGAAATCATCGGCTACCTGCTGATCGGCACCGACAACACCGCGCGCAAGCAGGCGGAAGAGGCGTTGCTCAAGGCGGGGGCCCTGCAGAGCGCGATTTTCAACAGCGCCAATTTCTCGAGC